>NZ_JBAKFR010000004.1:0-323864 GCF_053484295.1 Martelella sp. AMO21009 | reverse complement strand
CCGTCAACACCGAAACGGCCAATGACAACCGGTTCCAGAAGCTTCCCGAAACCGGGCAGGACCTCAGGCGCCGGGCCTATGATGAAATCTCCCGCGCCGGAGAAATCCTCTCTTCGGCCGGCATTCCCGTGCACATGTTCGAGGACGAGGGGGATACGACGCCGGACTCGGTGTTTCCCAACAACTGGTTTTCCACCCATGCCGGCGGCCATGTCGCGGTTTTTCCGATGAAGGCGCGAAACCGGCGGCTCGAACGCCGTGCGGACATCATCGAAATGCTGAAGCGCGATTATCGCGTCCAGGACGTCATCGACTATTCCGGGCTCGAAGCGGACGGTCTGTTCCTCGAGGGCACGGGCGCCATGGTGCTCGATCATATCGACAGGGTGGCCTATGTGGTGCGTTCCGAGCGGGCCGATCCGGTAGCGCTCGAACGTTTCGCGACCCACTTCAATTTCGAGCCGATGGTCTTCGACGCGCGCGATCCTCAGGGCATGGCGATCTATCACACCAACGTCCTGATGTGCATCGGAACCGGTTTCGTGCTGATCGGTCCGGACATGATGACCGAACCCGACCGGCGGGCCGAAATCCTCGACAGGCTACGACGGACCGGACGGGACATCATTGCCCTCGACAACGACCAGGTCGCCCGCTTTGCCGGCAATGCGCTTGAGCTTCAGGCGCCCGATCAGCGGTTGCTCGCCCTTTCCACGACTGCGCTCGACGCCTTGCGTCCCGACCAGATTGCAGCGATAGAAAAGACGGCAAGCATTGTGGCGCTGGATATCCCGACGATCGAGAACGCCGGCGGCTCGGTGCGCTGCACCCTGGCGGGCATTCATCTCGCCAGGCGATAGAAGCGGCCGGCCTGGGCGGACGCCGTCGCGTCAGGCGGCGGACCGCCAACCAGAACCGGACGCCCAAACATTGAGGTCGACGTGAAGGATCTGCGACATCTGCCCTTGCAGACGCTGAGAACGTTCGAGGCGACCGCCCGCCACGGCAGTATGGCGCGGGCGGCGGCGGAGCTCAACCTGACCGACAGCGCCGTCAGTCATCAGCTGCGCAGGCTGGAGGGCGATCTCGGCTATGATCTGTTCGAGAAGGCCGGGCGGGGGATCAGGCTCACCGATGCCGGGCAGGTGTTCCACAAGACCGTCTCGAAGGCCTTGCAGGATATCCTGTCGACCGCGGTCATGTTGTCCGAGCAGCCGCTTGCCGGCGGACGGCTGGACGTTGCGTGCCCGCCGATGTTCGCCAGCGCCTGGCTTGCGAAGAATATCGCCGATTTCTGCGAGCGGCATCCGACGGTCGAGTGCCATATCCGGCTGATCGAAAACCATCTCGTCTCCGAAACGGCGGATGTCGATCTCGGCATAATGTTCGGGCAGGGCGGATGGCCAAACCGGTGGTCGACGCGTCTCGCCGATGTCGACATCACGCCGGTCTGTTCGCCGGTGCTGTTTCAGCGTCTGGGATATGCGACGCCGGACGCGGGTGCGTTGAAGAATTGCCTTCTGCTGCACCGCGATGACGGGGCCGAGTGGCGGCGCTGGCTTTCCGAATGCGGTCACGGCGATGTATTCGACCGCGCCCGCCACCTCTATTGCAGCGATCTCGGCATCGCCATCGACCTCGCGCTCAACGGCGTCGGGTTCGCCCTTGCCAGCGAGACGCTGACCCGCAACGATATTCGCCAGGGCCGTCTTATAAGGCCGTTCGGCTTCTCCATCGATGCCTTTGGCGGCTGGTATGTCGTCGCCCACCCGCACAGTCTGGAGCGGGCCGGCCCGCGGCTGTTCCTGCACTGGCTCCTGGCCGCCTTCGGGCAGGATGACATGATCAACACGCTGCCCTCGCCGGATTGATGATGTCAGATCATGTTTCGCTTGAAGAATGATCATTTGCGCAAAAATACGACACGCATCTATTTTGCCTCAAAATTAGACGCCGGCGCTTGCCGGTTCGCGGCTCGATCCGCGGAAGATTTTCCGCCCGAGGCATGCTCCGGAGTATGAAATGGATAAACTCGCCGTCAGCGACATTCACAAGTCATACGACCAGCACGAAGTGCTGAAAGGCGTTTCGCTGCGTGCGGCCGCCGGCGATGTCGTCAGCATTCTCGGTTCCAGCGGCTCGGGCAAAAGCACGTTCCTGCGCTGCATAAACTTTCTGGAACGGCCGCATGAGGGCGAGATCGCCGTGGATGGCAAAAGGCTGGAAACAGTGCGGGACCGCGACGGCATGCTGAGGGTGCGAAACCGCGGAGAGCTGCGTCTGATGCGCACGCGCCTTGCCATGGTGTTCCAGAATTTCTGCCTCTGGTCCCATATGAGCGTGCTCTCCAACATCATCGAAGCGCCGATCAGCGTGCTGGGACTGTCGCGTCGCGAGGCGACGGAACTGGCGAAGGCGAACCTCACCAAGGTCGGCCTCGGGCTGGATGTGCTCGACAAATACCCGTCCCACCTTTCCGGCGGCCAGCAGCAGCGTGTGGCGATTGCCCGCGCGCTTGCCGTCAATCCCGAGGTCCTGCTGTTCGACGAGCCGACCTCGGCGCTGGACCCGGAACTGGTGAGCGAGGTGCTCAAGGTCATGCAGGCGCTCGCCGAAGAGGGACGCACCATGGTGGTCGTCACCCATGAGATGGGCTTTGCCCGCCACGTCTCGACCAAGGTCATGTTCCTGCATCAGGGCCGGGTCGAGGAGGAAGGCGCGCCGTCGCGCGTGTTCGACCAGACCGAGAGTGAACGCATGCGGCAATTCCTGGCCGGACAATTGCGGCATTGACCGGGCGCGTCGCCTCCGCCGAACGCCAATAAGAAATGGCAGACCGGATCGCTCCGCAACTGCCGCTCCACCCCCGAAAACCACAGAGGACAGACCTATGAAGAGACTTCTTTCAGCCGCCGCCATCGCGCTTGCCCTTGCCGCCGGCACGGCTTCCGCCCAGACCGGCGAAAAGGTGATCGTCGCAACGGACGCGACCTTCCCGCCGTTTGAATCGATCGACAAGGACGGCAAGCTCGTCGGATACGACATCGACCTGATGACGGCCGTTTGCGAGGCGGCTGAACTCAATTGCATCATCTCCAATGCCGCATGGGAGGGCATGATCCCGGGTCTGATCAGCGGCAAATACGATGCGCTGATTTCCCAACTGACGGTGACCGACAAGCGCCGCAAGGTCATCGCCTTCAGCGACATCTACAGCCATCCGATCTTCCGCTTCGTCGCAGCGAAGGACGCAGACCTCACGATCACGCCGGAAGGGCTTGCCGGCAAGACGATTGCCGTTCAGCGCGGCACGCCGATGGACGCCTATGTCACCCGCGTCTACGCCGGCTCGGACATCAAGCGCTACGACACCGGCAGCGCGCCCTACCTCGATCTGGAAAGCAAGCGCGCCGATGTCGTGCTGAGCTATCAGGCGCAGATCACGGCGGGCTTTCTGGGCGGCGAAAAGGGAGAGGGCTTCGAACTGGTCGGCCCGCAGCTGACCGGCGAGGATGCGCCCGAATTCGGCGAGGGCGTGGCGATTGCGATCAGCAAGAAAAACACCGCTCTTCTGGAAGAGATCAACAAGGGCCTCGAGATCGTCCGTGAAAACGGCACGCTGGACGCGCTCGACGCCCAATACTTTGGCGACTGATCGGAATGCTCGTCGATTACACATGGACGATCCTGGCGGGAGGAGGGATGACCCTTCTCCTGGCCTTCGCGGCGCTGCTGCTGTCGACCCTGATCGGCATGGCGGCAGCGCTCGCCAAGCGCTCCCACAGCAGATCGTTGCGGGGGGCCGCGCAGGCCTACACCTTCATCGTCCGCGGGATTCCGGACCTCGTCATGATCCTTTTGGTGTTCTACAGCCTGCCGGCGCTGCTCAACCAGCTGTTCCAGCTCTGGGGACTGGACTGGTGGGTCGAGTTTCCGCCGCTTGCGACCGGGATTGCGACGCTGGGGCTGATCTTCGGCGCCTATATGACCGAAACCTTCCGCTTTGCGCTGGAGAACATTCCGCACGGTCAGATCGAGGCGGCGCAGGCCTTCGGTCTCGCACGGTCGCGGATCTTTTTCCGGATCGTGCTGCCGCAGCTCATCCGGCTGGCGCTGCCGGGGTTTACCAACAACTGGCTGGTGCTGGCCAAGGCGACGGCGCTGGTGTCGCTGATCGGACTTCAGGACGTTATGTTTCGGGCCAAGGGCGCGGCTGAGGCGACGGGGCAGCCCTTTACGTTCTACCTCGTTGCGGGCGCATTCTATCTGGCCCTCACGCTGCTTTCCACATTCTGTCTCGCGCGCGTCGCGACGCATTTCAATGCGGGAATGAGAAAGGCCGGAGCATGAACTGGGACATCATCGCCGAAAACGGCGGCCTGTTTCTCGAAGGCGCGAAGCTGACGCTGGTGCTGACCTTTTCCGCCCTTCTACTGGCCTTTGCCATCGCCGTGCCGCTGTCTTTCCTGCGCAACAGCAATAACCGTGCGATCCGCGGCGCGGTTCACGCCTACACGCTGGTCTTTCGGGGAACGCCGCTTCTGGTGCAGCTGTTTCTGATCTATTTCGGCCTGGCCCAGTTCGAACTGATCCAGACGAGTTTTCTGTGGCCGTGGCTATCAAGTCCTATGGTCTGCGTGCTGATGGCCCTTGCGCTGAATTCCGGCGCCTACACCACCGAGATATTCGCCGGCGCGCTTCGGCATATTCCACACGGCGAGATTGAGGCGGCGCGCGCCTTCGGCATTCCGCCGCTTGCCGCGGCCCGCCGCATCCTGCTGCCGGCAATGCTGACCCGCGCGCTGCCACTTTACGGCAACGAGATGATCATGATGCTGCACGCGACCTCGCTTGCGAGCACGGTGACGCTTCTGGAGACGACCGGCGTCGCCCGGCAGATTTCGCTCAACGACTATATCCAGTTCGAACCCTATGTGACGGCGGCCGGCATCTATCTGGTGATGACATTCGTGCTGGTCTCGGCCTTCCAGATCGTTCAGCGCCGCTATGCCGGATACCTGCAGCCAAGACGACGCTGACCGCCCGAAACAACCGCCGGACCACTCCGGCTGAACCATGACAGAATATCTGCCCGCGTCCCGGACCCGGCAGACAAGGAGAAGACATGACCCAATCCGTCGATCTCGGCGTTCTTTTCGGCGCAGCCGCCGACACCAAAACCTTCCTCGGGCTGGACGCCTGCGGCGATCTGACGATGCTCGACGCCCCGATCGCCATCATCGGCGCGCCCTGCGCCACGCCCTATGCCAGCGCCGGCGCCTATTGCCGCAATGGACCCGATGCGCTCAGGCGGGCAACCGCGCCCTTGACGGCCAATGTCGACCATTTCGACTTCGATCTCGGCGGGCCGGTGTTTCCCGAAACCGGTCTGCGCGCCGTCGATTGCGGCAACCTGCCCTTCGACGAAAACGATGCGGCGGGCAACCGGGGCACGATCCGCAAGGCCGTCAGCACGGTCGTCTCACGCGGGGCCGTTCCCGTCCTGCTCGGCGGGGATGATTCCATTCCGATCCCGATGATCGACGCGCTGTCCGACACCGGCCGGAAATACACGATCGTTCAGATCGACGCCCATATCGATTGGCGCGATTCCCACATGGGCGAGACCATGGGGCTGTCGTCGACCATGCGCCGGGCATCGGAGATGAGCCATATCGAGCGGATCATTCAGGTCGGCGCGCGCGGCATCGGCTCGGCCAGGGCCTCGGACGTCGAGGATGCCAGGCGGTGGGGCGCAAGCCTCTTTACCGCCCATCAGCTCGATCGCGACGGCCTCGCGCCGGTGCTCGACCTGATCCCGGATGGTTCCGATGTCATCGTCTGCTGCGACGCCGATGCGCTCGATTCGACGCTCGTGCCGGGGGTGATCGCGCGTGGCCCGGGCGGGCTTTCCTATTTCCAGACCCTCGACCTTCTGTTCGGGATTGCCGGGCGCGGCCGCATCGCCGCGATGGATTTCGTCGAATTCATGCCGGAACGCGACATCGACGGTCTAGGCGCGCTGTCGTTTGCCCGCGTCATCACCTCCGCGCTCGGCATTCTGGCGCGCCAGAGCGCCTCGGCAAAAGCTGTTTAGCCGGATACCGGAGCCGCCTCCGCGGCGATGCCGGGAAGTGCCGATCCGGTCCCGTCACGGGGCCTCGGACGCCTCGGCGCAGGCGCGGGCGATATAGGCGGCGATCATGGTGTCGAGATGGGCGCCGCCGCCATTCTTGAAAACGGTCATCTCCTCCGGCGTATCGCGCCCGCAGCGTCCCATGGCGAGGTCGTAGTGGTCGCCGATGATGTCATAGGCGGTGATGACGCCGTTTGCGATCGGGATCGCGAATTCGCCGATATGGCCGATGGTGCTCTCGCGACTGTCGACGAACAGTCTTGCCTTCGCGATCAGCGCGTCGTCGGCCTCGCGCATGTCGGACTTGAAGGCGCCGATCAGATCGACATGGGTGCCGGGGCGGATCCACGCGCCATTCAGGATCGGATCACGCGCCATGGTCGCCGTCGAGATGATATCGGCGTCGGATGCCGCTGCGGCAAGATCCGGCACAGCCTCGACCGGGTATCCGGCCTTTGCCAACTCGGCCGCCAGCGCCTCGGCCTGTTCCGGCCGTCTGGTCCAGACCGAGATGCGTTTCAGCGACGGCATCAGCGCGTGATAGGCTTTCACAAGGTTGCGCGCCAGCGTTCCGCCGCCCACGACCAGAAGATGTTCGCTGTCCTTTCGGGCAAGACACAGCGCGCCCAGCACGGAATCACAGGCCGTCTTCAGTTCGGTGACGATGCGGGCGTCGATCACCGCGCTGAGCCTTCCGTGTTCCGGTTCGAAGACCATCATGGCGCCCTGGACCGTGTCGAACCCCGCCTTCGGATTCCGGTCGAACACGGTCACGGCCTTCACCCCAAAACCGAGGCCGTCGATATGGGCGGCCCGGGTCAGGAGCGTGCGGTCGGCGGGGCCCTGGAACAGGTCTCCGAGCGTGGCGCGCGGCCGCCGATGCCCGGCACGGAGCGCCTCGATGCCGCCCTTCCACGAGACATGGGGGATGGCGTCATCATAGGAGATCATCAAGTCGGGCATGGCTTGCTCCCTTGCTCAGCCGGCTGCGGCAATAATCATGAACTCGACCAGATAGTCGCTGGTCGCAAGCCGTGCCTCGCCGCAGGCGCGCGCCGGCGGGTTGGCCGGATCCACCCAGGCCTCCCAGACCGCGTTCATGCCGGCAAAGAGCGCCATGTCGGCAAGCCAAATCGTCGCCGACAGGATGCGCGACTTGTCGGATCCGACGGTCGCAAGCACCCGCTCCACTTCGGCGAGCGCAGATTTCGTCTGCGCGGTGATGTCGTCGCCATGCCCGACCTGGCCGGCGAGATAGGCGACACCGCTATGGACGACCGCCTGGCTCATGCGCGGGCCGGGTTCGATGCGTTTGATGGTCATTTCAAGCTCCTTCGGAAATTCGTGTCAGTCGGGAAGATCTTTCCCGGATTCATGATGCCCTTCGGGTCGAGGCAGGATTTCACCCGCGCCATCATGGCGCGGTTAGGCCGAAACCGTCATCGCTTCGAGCCTTTCAACCGTTCACGCCGCAACCGAGCGATTGCACGCAATAGGCCGGATCCCGGGCGGCGAGCCTATCGCCGGTGACCATCTGGTCGGGGCGCAATGCGCTCGCAAATGGCGCGGGGACAAGGGAGAAGCCACCGTCAGTGCGAGCGGACGGCGGAGATGAAGGCCTGGGTGCGCGGCTCGCGCGGGGCGCCCAGCACTTCTTGTGGCGTGCCGGTTTCAACCACTTCGCCGTGATCCATGAACAGGATGCGGTGGGCGACATCGCGTGCGAAACCGAGTTCGTGGGTGACGATGATCATGGTCATGCCGGTTTCGGCCAGGCCGCGCATGACACTCAGAACCTCGCCGACAAGCTCCGGATCGAGCGCCGAGGTGGGCTCGTCGAAGAGCAGGACCTCCGGCTCCATCGCCAGCGCCCGGGCGATGGCGACGCGCTGCTGCTGGCCGCCGGAAAGCTCGGACGGGTAGGCGTCGACCTTGTGGCCAAGCCCCACCTTTTCCAGAAGCGCGCGGGCCATCTCACGGGCCTCAACGCTCGGCTGGCGCAGAACGTGGATCGGCCCTTCGGTGACATTCTCGAGCGCCGTCTTGTGCGGGAACAGGTTGAAGCGCTGGAACACCATCGCGGTCTTCAGTCGCTGACGGGCGATCTGGCGATCGTCGAGCGGGCGCAGCCGATCGCCCTCCCGCCTGAAGCCGACCAGTTCACCGGCAACGACCAGATGACCGCCGCTCACCGTTTCGAGCTGGTTGATGCAGCGCAGGAACGTGCTCTTGCCCGAGCCCGAGGGACCGATGATACACAGCACCTCGCCCCTTTCCACGGCGAGATCGATGCCCTTGAGGGCATGGAAGATGCCGAAATGTTTCTCAACTCCGTAGGAGATCACGATATGATCAGTGCTCATACCTTGCTCCCGTGGTGGCGGACGCCCTTGGCGTAGAATTTCTCGATACGGCTCTGCAGGATGCTCATGATGGTGACGATGAGCAGATACCAGATCGAAGCAACGATCAGCAGTTCGATCACCCGCGAATTGGCGTAGTAGATGTTCTGCGCCGAATGCAGGATCTCGGAATACTGGATGACCGAGGCGAGCGAGGTAAGTTTCACCATACCGATCCACTCGTTGCCGATCGGCGGCACGATCACGCGCATGGCCTGCGGAATGACGATGCGGCGCAGGCATTGCAGCTGCGGCATGCCGATCGACTGGGCCGCCTCGTACTGGCCGCGATCGACCGAAAGCAGGCCCGCACGCACGACCTCGGAGGTATAGGCGCCCTGCTGGATGCCGAGTCCCAGCAGGGTCGCGACGAACGGCGTCATCAGCTCGACCGTCGAGATCGAGAACAGCCCCGGAACGGCGATGCGGGGAAAGACGAGGGCGAGATTGTACCAGATCAGAAGCTGCAGCAGCACCGGAACCGCCCGGAAGAACCACACATAGCCACGCGCCGACCAGGTGAGGACCGGGTTGCTCGACAGCCGCATGATGGCGAAGACGACGCCGAGCGCGATCCCGAGGAGCATGGCGAGGATCGACATGATCACGGTGTTGAGAAGTCCGCTCATGATCGCCGGCACGGTGAGGAAACGGCCGACATAGCTCCATTCGATCTTGCCGACAGCAAAGCCGTAGGCGATACCGCCAAGTGCAAGAAGGATTAGCGTGGCCGAAAGATAGCGTCCGTGGTGAAGACGTCGGATCACCGGCAGACCGGCGTAAGGGTTGGGCGGCAAGGTCATGGTGCAGGCTTCCCTGTGGCTCGGCTGCTGGGTTCCAGGACGATCTTTCCGAGGTGGCTGCGCGTTTCCATGAACGCATGCGCTTCTCTAGCCTGTGTCAGCGGAAAGTGGTGGGCGATGCGCGGTCTGAGCGCTCCGGCCCTGACCAGCGGCAGAAGATCCCGGCGGGCCCCGTCGATGATGCGGGCCTTGGCTTCGACCGGGCGGTCGCGCAGCGAGGTCGCAAACAGCGAAAGGCGTTTACCCATCATCCGTCCGAGCGGAACCTCTGCATCGGAACCGCCCATCAGGCCAATGGTCGCGATCCTTCCGTCAATCGCGGCGGCGGCGACATTGGCGGCAAGGTGGGATCCGCCCATCACGTCGAGGATGACATCGGCGCCCCGACCGGTGGTGAGTTTTAGCACCTTCTCCGCGAAGGCATCCGGATCGCGCCCGTCGATCACGTGGTCAGCGCCGAGGCCGCGCACGAACTCGGCTTTCGACGGACTGGCGCAGGCAATCACCGTCAGGCCCATCGTATGACCGGCCTCGACTGCGAAACTGCCCATACCGCCCGAGGCGCCATGGACGACGAGGGTCTTGCCGCTTTCCATTCCGCCGAGATCAATCAGGTTGGACCAGATCGTCGCCATCGCTTCCGGCAGGCTGGCGGCTTCGGCGGCACTCAGCCCGTCGGGCCATGGCAGCAGATGGTCGGCGCGGGCGCAGAGCCATTCGGCCTGCGCCCCGCCATCGCTCAATGCGCACACCCTGTCGCCGACGGTCCAGTCGGCGACATCGGGGCCTATCGCATCAATGGTTCCGGCGGCCTCTATCCCGGCGATCGGAATTGCGACGGTATAGCGTCCGCGCGCCAACAGCAGGTCAGAATAGTTGAGGCCTGCCGCTGCGACACGCAGCCGTACCTCGCCCGGTCCGGGTTCGGGGCGCGGCAGCATGGCGAGCGCAATCGGCGCTCCCCCGGCAGCCTCGCCCCAGACCACGGCCTGCATCACGATCCCGTCAGGGCTTCCGGCCGCCATCGATATCACTTGCCCTGATCGATCGAGACTTCCGTAAGCGCCTGCGCCCCCATCCCGAAGGCATCGAGCGCCTTGGCGTAATCGCCGTTTTCCATGATCTCGGTAACGCCCTCGGCGACGGCATCCCGGAGATCGGGATAATCCTTGCCGAAGGCGAAGCCGAAGAGCGTCTGGGTGATCGGCTGGCCGATGATGCCGAAGGTACCGGGCTCCTGCGACATCAGATAAGCGACATATTCCTGGCCGAGCAGGCCGGCATCGAGGCGGCCCTGCATCAGCGACAGCCGGGTATCGGAAGCGCCACCGGTTCCAAGCACGTTCATCGGCTCAAGCCCCGCTCCGGCGCAATGTTCCTCGTTCCATTTTTCGAGTGACGGCAGGTAGCTGGTGGTCCGCGGAGCGCCGACCGCATGACCGCAAAGGTCGACGTTTTCGGTCAGTTTGTCAGCGGTCGCCGCTAGCCCGAAAGGCTGTGCCCCGGTCGAAAGATAATCGACGAAGGACATGGTTTCGCGGCGGCTCGGCAGGTCCGAGATAGCCGTGCCGATCATGTCGATGCGGCCGCTGGCGACCGAGGTCATCAACTGCTCAAAGCTCATATCTTCATAACGGACCTCAAGGTCGAGCACCTTGCCGAGCGCATCGACGAGCATGACATTGACGCCTGTGCGCTCGTTGGTTTCCGGATTGCGGAATGCCATCGGAGGGTAGGTGCTTTCGATGCCGACCGAGATATAGCCCTTTTCGCGGATATCCGATGGAACCATTTCGGCGGCAGTTTCGGCCAGGGCGGCGCCCGCCGCAAGGCAGAGCACGAGAGACGACACGAGTGTTGCAAATACCGTTTTCATATTTTTGTTCACCTCTGCTGGAATTGGGATTCTTCACGATGCACGCAGATGATCCCGCTCTGCATCGATTCCTTGTGGCTTTTCGCCTTGCTCTTGGGCCGGTCGGACGGATTGCCGTCCGCTCATGCCTTGTTGTTACCCTCCACGATCGATGAGGAAGGGGCGTTGTCCGGATCGAGGGCGCGGAGCCGGTAGGCGTCTGCCTTCGGGGCCCAGTTCCGGTAGAGGGCGTCAATGTCCTGAAGAGGGGTCTTCGAATCGTCGATACGGAGATCGGTATCCTTGAGCCCGTCGGGAGCCATCACCGCGAGCGATGCCGATTGCAGCGGATCGCGTTCGCTGCCCGCTGTCTCACCTGCAAGCATGCCTGCGAGAAGCCTCGCCTCGAGCGGACCGCCGGCTTCTTCGAACCCGCGCACCATTTCCGGAAGCACCGCGGCGCTCCCCAGAAAATTGCCGATGGCGAGGCTGTTGGGCCCGGCCAGGCCGCCGGCATGTTCCAGGCATGAACTGCCGGTATGATGTTTGCCGGGGCCTTCCATGGTCAGCACGCCCAGTTGCCGCCAATGCGGAGCATGCGCGGCGTCAAGCATTGCCGCGAGCACGGCATCCGCATCCGCTCCATCCTCAAAGGCGTGCAGCCCGATATTGTGCAGACGGGGGTCCGTGCGGGCCTGGGAGAACACCACACAACCGGGGAGAACGGCGCCGACGCGCGCGCCGACCGCGACAGAAGACGTGGCGACGGCAAAGCCGATGCGGCCGGATTTCGGGCAGCGCCCGGCAAGCGAATAGGTCATTCCTCGATCTCCACGCCGGTCTGGCTCGTGATCAGGCCATAGTGTTCGATCCGGCGATGCTTGGCGAAGTTGAAGACGGAGCGACGAATATACTCACCGAGCGTGAGATCACAATTGTAGGAGATTACCTCGTCTTCCTCGGTCACGGCGCGAGTGACAGTCTCGCCTGTAGGCGCTACGATCGCGGATCCGCCGATCATCGTGAAGCCGTCCTCCGAGCCGCATTTGGCGGCGGCCATCACCCAGACGCCATTCTGGTAGGCTGCGGATTCAATGCTGAGGCGGTGGTGATGCTCTCTCAGATGCGCCGGTTCATTGTGATGGATATTCCGCGTCGGCGTGTTGTAGCCGAGCATGAAAATCTCCGCGCCGCGCAGGGCCATAACGCGGAAGGTCTCCGGCCAGCGCCGGTCGTTGCAGATGCACATGCCGATCCGGCCGATCTCCGACTTGAAGACGGGAAAGCCGAGATTGCCGACCTCGAAATAGCGCTTCTCGAGATGTTCGAATTCGGGGTCGCCGATCGGGTCCTTGGTGCCCGGCAGGTGGATCTTGCGATATTTGCCGAGCAGCGTCCCGTCGGGCGCGACCAGCACCGAGGTGTTGAAGCGCCGCACACTGCCGCCTTCGGTCGTCTTCTCGGCGTAACCGAGATAAAAGCCGACCCCCAGCCTTTTCGCTTCATCGAAGAGCGGAGCCATTGCGGGGGAGGGCAGCCCTTCCTCGTAAAAGCGGTCATACTCGGCCGGATCGTCGTAGACATAACGCGGAAAGAAGGTCGTCAGGGCCAGTTCGGGGAAGGTCACCCAGCGCGCGCCGCGCCCGTGGGCCTCTCGCAGCATCTCGATCAGGCGGGCGACGGTAGCCTTCTTGGTGTCGCTGAGATGAACGGGGCCCATCTGGGCTACGGCGAATACAATTTTTCGAGACATGACCTGCTCCTGGGAAATTTCAGGTCCAACGCTAGACATTCATTTTTTCATATGGAAATAAAATAAACCGTCCCAAAAATAACCTGAGGTTATTCTCCATGATCCGATTGAGGCAGTTGGAGGTTTTGTGCGCGGTGATCGATCTCGGCACGACATCGGGCGCCGCCGAGGCGCTGTCGGTCAGCCAGCCGGCCGTTTCCAACATGATCCGGCATATCGAGGATCAGGCCGGTTTCAGCCTGTTCAAGCGCGAGAAGGGCCGGCTCGTGCCGACACCCGAGGCGCTGCATATCGCCCAGGAGGCGCAGCACCTTTTCTCGCAGCAGAAACGGGTCGACCGGATCATAAGTCAGCTGAGAGGCGGCACGGCGGGACAGCTCAACGTGATCGCCACGCCCTCGATCGGCAATGCCGTTCTGCCGAGGCTGATCACTGAATTCACCCGCACCCGCCCGAGCGTGAAGCTGTCGATAGAGCTCGGCAGTGTCGACGATATCATCGCTCACATGATCAGCGGACGGGCCGACCTTGGCTTTTCCATTACCTCGCCGCGCCATTCGGCGCTCAGCGTGCAGCCGATGGCGTCCGGCAAGATGGTCTGCGTCATGCCCGAGGGCCATGAACTGGCGCTCTCCAGCCGCATCAGGGTGATAGACCTCAATCAGGTGCAGTACATCTCCTACGGCGCATCTACGCCGCTCGGCCAGATGATCGACGAGGTCTACCGCAAGAACGGGTTGGAGCGCCGGTATTTCTGCGAGGTCCGCCACACCTCCTCCGCTCTCGAAATGGTTTCTGCGGGCGCCGGAGTCGCGCTTATCGACAACTTCGCTCTGCTCGGCGTGACACAGCGCAACATCGTCATGCGGGAAATCGATCCGGACATACCGGTCACGCTTCACGGCGTGACCGCCAAGCACTTCCCGACCTCCCATATTGCGCTGCAGTTTCAGAAGTTCATGCGCCAGGCGCTCAACGGCAAGCCGGTGCCCGCTGGCGACTGAATAACTTCAGATTATTATCGATCCGCGATTTTTTATTTCAATGAATTGGCCGCACCTGCTCTCCTGAGGTCCAGGCAAGTGAACTACACGCCTCTTCGTCAGGAGCCATTGCAGTGTCCGATCCCATTCTCTCCGTTCGAAATGCGATCAAAATATATGGCCGCTTCCGTGCGCTCGACGATGTAGCGCTCGACATTCGCGCCGGCGAGTTCCTGACCCTGCTAGGGCCTTCGGGATCGGGCAAGACGACGCTGCTGTCGGCGATCGCGGGCTTCACCGCTCTCGACGGCGGTTCGGTTCATGCGCGCGGCGACGAGATCAGCCGGCTTCCGCCCGAGAAGCGCGGTTTCGCCATGGTGTTTCAGGGCTATGCGCTGTTCCCCACGATGACCGTCGCGGAGAATGTCGGTTATCCGCTGCGGGTTCGCAAATGGAAGAAGCCGGCGATCCGGGAACGCGTTCTCGAATGCCTGAACCTCGTGCAGATGGAGGCCTTCGCCGATCGGATGCCGCATCAGCTTTCCGGCGGGCAGCAGCAGCGCATCGCGCTCGCGCGGGCCTTGTCGTTCAGCCCGGATATCCTGCTTCTGGACGAGCCGCTTTCGGCGCTCGACAAGAAGCTGCGCGCGGACCTGCAGTGGGAGCTCAAGGCGCTCCACGAGCGGCTTGGCGTCACCTTCATCTATGTGACGCACGACCAGGAAGAAGCCTTGTCCATGTCGGACCGGATTGTGATCCTGAAGGACGGCAAGATCCAGCAGGAGGGCGCGCCGGACGAACTCTACAACTGGCCCCGGACGGAATTCGTCGCGAATTTCCTGGGTAAATCGAACTTCATCCAGTCGACGGTCGAGGCCCTGCCCGATGGTTCCCTGACGGCGCGGGCCGGCGGTCATGCGTTCGCCATCGAGGATCACAACGGCACGGCCGTCTCCGGCGAAACCTGCCTCGCCTTGCGGCCCGAACGGATCCGCCTCGGGCGGCCGGGTGCGGAGATGTTTACAGGCACTGTCCGCCAGATCAGCTATCTCGGCGAGCGCTGCCAGGTGCTCGTCGATCATGCCGATTTCGGCGAGATACTGGTTTCACATCCCACATGGCATGCCGACCTCCGTCCCGAACCGCATCTTGAGGTGAGTTTCGGGTGGGAGAAGAGCGCCTGTGTTCCCCTCTTGTCCGCGTGATCTGAACCGGGCCGGAGCGACGCGGTTACCCGCCGCCTCAATGGCCGCGTTCCCCGAAAGGACGCGGCGCTGCAGTGCCCGATCAGGGCGGTAAACAAACAGGAGCAGACATGGAAAAGATCGATACAGACTATACCTCCGATCTCATCGAGATCGCGGCGGAGCGTTACAAGGCTGGCCGTCTGTCCCGCCGGGGATTTCTGGGCGCCATGGGCGCGCTCGGGCTCGTTCCGGTGCTCGGCGGCCGTGCCTTTGCGCAGACGACGGAACTCGTCGTGTGCAATTGGGGCGGCGAGGCCGAGCAAATCCTCAAGGACGTGCTGGGCAAGGCCTTCGAGCAGGCGACCGGCATCCCGGTGCGCGTCGACGGCGCAGGCCCGAGCCCGGGCAAGGTGCGCGCCATGGTCGAGAGCGGCGCGGTGGTCTGGGATGTCTGTGACAGCGGCGCCGGATCGGCGATCGTGATGAACGGGGCCGGCGTCATCCAGGATATCGACTACAATATCGTCGATCGCGACAAGGTGCTGAAGGGCACGGCGCTTCCCTTCGCAATCGGCAACTATGTCTTCTCCTACGCGCTTGCCTGGAACCCCACCATGCTGCCGGGCGGCGTGCCGCAGTCCTGGGCCGACGTCTGGAACGTCAAGGACTTCCCCGGTATGCGGACGTTCCGCAAATCGGTGCGCGGCCAGCTTGAAAGCGCGGCGCTCGCCATGGGCGTGCCGAAGGACGAGGTCTACACCTTTCTGGATGACGAGGGCATCAAGGCGGCGGTGGCGAAGTTCCGCGAGCTGCGTGACAACATCATCGTCTGGGGCTCGGGCGCCGACAGCCAGAACCTGTTCCTCCAGGAGGAAGTCGCGATGGGCAATATCTATTCGTCGCGCGCGTTCCTGCTGAAGGACCAGATGGAGCCGGGAACGTTCGAGACGACGTTCGATGGCGCCGTGCTGCAGCCTGGCATGTGGGTCGTGCCCAAGGACAATCCCGCCGGTACCAAGGCGGCGATGGAGTTTATCGCCAGCGCCCAGGACCCGGAGAAGCAGGCGAAGTGGTTCGAGGCGATCGGCAACGGCCCGATCAACCCCGCTGCCGCGAGCCTCATCGATCCCGCGCTTGCACCGCTCAACCCGAACGACCCGGCAAACATCGCCAAACAGGTGATCTACAACGACGAATGGTACGGCAAAAACCAGGTCAGCGCGGAAGAACTCTATATCGACGCTCTGATCGGCTGATCTTGACCACAGGAAATGCCCCGATGACAGAAAAAAACCGTTACTGGATGCTCGTGCTGCCGGCACTGGTGATCATGATCATCTTCTATATCTGGCCGGTTCTCAATATCTGGGGCATTTCCTTATCGGAGCCGAACCCCGGTTTCGCGAACTATACCCGTATGTTCGATTCCAACGCGGTGCGGGTGAGCTTCTCCCTGACATTCCAGATTGCCGCGATCACAACGATTTTCTGCCTGGCCCTCGGCTATGTGCTTGCCTACACGATCTCCAACTTTACGGTCAGGATCGGGCCGCTGATGCTCGGGCTCGTGCTTCTGCCCTTCTGGGTCTCGGTGCTGATCCGGTCCTTTGCCTGGATCGTGCTGCTCGGCCGCTCCGGCATCGTCAACGATGCGCTCCTGGGACTTGGCTGGATCCATTCCCCCATCCGTTTCATGCACAACGAACTCGGCGTTCTGATCGCCATGGTCCATGTCATGCTTCCCTTTGCCGTCCTGCCCATTCTTGCCAACATGCGCGGCATCCCGGACAGCTACGTGCGGGCGGCGCGCGGGCTCGGCGCCAGCGAATGGCGCGCCTTTCGCGAGGTCTATTTCCCGCAGACGCTGCCCGGCGTCTTTTCCGGCGGTCTGCTGGTCTTCGTGCTGTCGCTGGGCTTTTTCATCACCCCGGCACTCCTCGGCGGCGGCCGCGTGATGATGATCTCGGAATACATCACCTATCAGATTCAGGAGTTTCTGAACTGGGGCCTCGGCTCAGCGCTGTCGGTGGCGCTTCTGGTTGCCACGGCCATCGTGCTGATCGTCGCTGCGCGCTTCGTGAACCTGCGCAAGACCTTGCTGGAGCGTGGCTGATGACACGTTCTCCCTTGCGCGTATTCACCATCACAGCGAGCTGGGCCATCCTCGCCTTCCTGGTGATCCCGATCCTTGTCGTCATCCCGGTTTCGCTTACCGATACGAGCTTCATCGGCCTGCCGCGGCATCACCTGTCGCTGCAGCACTTCGAGACATTCCTGCATTCGCCGAGATGGCTCTATGCCACATGGACAAGCGTCTGGATCGGGGCGGTCGTCGCCGCCGTCGCGACCCTTCTCGGCACGGCGTTCTGCATCGGCTGCTGGCTGCTTGCCGACCGGCTCGCGACCATCGCCCGCTGGATCATGATCGTGCCGATCCTGGTGCCGCCGGTCGTACAGTCGCTCGGCTTCTACAAATTCTGGGTGACGCTCGGGCTGATCGACACGTCCTTCGGCGTCATCCTGGCGCACACGCTTCTGGCGTTGCCCTATGTGACGATCTCCGTCTTCGCCGCGCTGACGAACCTTGACCGCCGCATCCCGCAGGCCGCGCGCAATCTCGGCGCGCCGCTGCATACCGCGATCTGGACGGTGATCGTTCCGTCGATCCGGCCGGGCATGCTGACCGGCGCCGTTTTCGCCTTCATCGTCAGCTTCGACGAGACCGTCGGCGTGCTTTTTCTCACGGTCCGCCGCGTTCAGACATTACCCAAGGTGATCTGGGAGGGCATTCAGGAATCGATCGATCCGGTCGTCGCGGCGGTGGCGACGATCCTCGTCCTGATCACCCTTCTGGTGACGGCCGTCACGGTGGCCCGCTCCTATTCCGCCTCCCGGCCAAACGCCTCCTGAAAGGACAAGGTTTTGACATTCTCGATCATCGGTCATTGCGACCGCACGGGCTGTTTCGGCGCCGCCATCACCACCTCCGACCTTGCGGTCGGCAGCCGTTGCGTCCGGCTTGCCCATGGCAAGGGAGCGATGCTCTCGCAACACCGCACCGACAGCCGGCTCGGCGACCTTGGCATCAGCCTGCTGAGCGACGGGCTGACGGCAAGCGAGGCCATGGCTCAAGTTGTCGAAAGCAGCCCGGATATCGAATGGCGCCAGCTCGGCGCGCTCGACAGCCGGGGCCAGAGTGCTGCCTATCACGGCCGTCGCATGTATTCGATCTATACCCATACGGTGGGAAAGAACTGCCTGGCGCTGGGCAATATCCTGGACAATGAGCATGTGACAGCGGCGATGGCCGCCGCCTTTCTGGCCGAGCCCGAGCTTCCGCTCGCCGAACGGCTTTTGCGGGCGCTGGAGGCGGGGCGTGATCAGGGCGGGGAGGTCGCCGGCAGCCTGCGCTCGTCCGCGCTTCAGGTTACCGGCGATCATGGCATCCCGCGCTGTGACCTGCGCATCGATATCTCGGACGGCAAGGCGGTGGAGGACCTGCGCGCCCTTTACGAGGCCTATAAAGGGCGGGAAGAAACGCTGCGTGCCGTGGCGCTCTCTCCGGATGCTATACCGGTGCAACCGGTCCTGTTTGAAGCGAGCATCGCTCGCATCGGCGAACTGGGGTTGAACGAACGTTTTCCGACGGCGCTCCATCGCGAGAGCTGGACCGTCGCCGGTTGAGAAAGGGCATGACGATGGAATTCGATACGGTGATCCACAGTGGCACGATCGCAACGGCGGACTACAGCGCCAAAGGCGATATCGGTATCAGGGACGGGCGCATCGCAGCGCTCGCCGAGCGGATCGAAGGCGGCGCGCGACGCATCGATGCGGGCGGACGCATCGTCATGCCCGGCGGGATCGAGGCGCATGCCCATATCGCTCAGGAGAGTTCCTCCGGGGTTATGACGGCCGACGACTATCTCTCGGGCTCGGTTTCGGCGGCCTTCGGCGGCAATTCCACGATCATTCCCTTTGCCGCCCAGCATCGCGGACAATCCGTCGACGATGTGATCGCGACCTACACCCGCCGGGCGGCGCCCTCCGTCCTCGACTATTCCTGGCACCTGATCATCACGGATCCGTCCGAGGATGTCCTCGCCGACCAGCTGCCGCGTGCCTTTGGCAAGGGCATCACCTCGTTCAAGGTGTTCATGACCTATGACCTGATGAATCTCGGCGATGGCGGCATGCTCGATATCCTGAGCGTCGCGCGCGATCACGGCGCGATCACCATGGTGCATGCCGAAAACAACGACATGGTCAAATGGATGAACCGGCGGCTCTCCGAACAGGGTTTGACCGCGCCGCGCTACCATGCCATTTCCCGTCCCCAGCTGGCGGAAGAAGAGGCAATCAACCGCGCAATCCAGCTCTCCAAGCTCGTCGACGCGCCACTCTTTATCGTTCATGTCTCGACTGAAGGCGGCGCCGACATCGTACGCCGCGAAAAATTCAAGGGCGCCAAGCTGTTTGCGGAGACCTGCCCGCAATATCTTGCGCTGACCCGCGACGATCTCGACCGGCCGGGCTTGGAGGGCGCGAAGTATATCTGCTCGCCGCCGCTGCGCGGTCACGATACGCAGCAGGCACTCTGGCATCACATCGCGCATGGCACCTTCGAGAGCGTATCGTCCGATCATGCGCCCTACCGGGCCGATGCCACCGGCAAGTTCCTGAACGGCCATGACGTCGCCTATCCGAAAATCGCGAACGGCATGCCGGGGATCGCGACCCGGCTGCCTTACCTGTTCTCCGAAGGCGTGGTGAAGGGTAGGATCACGCTTGAGCAGTTTGTCGCGCTGAGCGCCACCAATGCCGCGCGGACCTTCGGTTGCACGACCAAGGGGCATCTCGCGCCGGGCATGGATGCCGATATCGCGATCTGGAACCCCGAGACCGTTCGCGTGGTGCGGCAGGCCGACCAGCACGACAACATGGATTATACGCCGCTCGAAGGCGTTGAACTGACCGGCGTTCCGGAAATCGTCATGAACCGGGGTGCCGTGATCGTCGAGCACGGCGTGCTGAAGGCGAAGGAGGGGCAGGGCCGTTTCTTCGCCCGTGCCCCCGTCGATCTCGGCGGCAAGACCTGGTACCGCGCGCCGGAGTTCGATCCGGCGCAGAATTTCGGGACGGAGTTTCCGTGATGGCGCGCATTCTCGTGGTCAATCCGAATTCCTCTCAGGCGGTGACGGCGGGCATCAGGGAGGCGCTTTTGCCGCTTGGCGACCACTTCGAGGTGGTCTGCCGCGCGGATGGGCCGGACACGATCCGCACCGATGAAGACGTCGCTGTGGCAGGCCGCGCCTTCGCCGAACGGGCCGCTGCCAGCCCGGATGCTTCCGGCTTCATCGTCGCATGCTTTTCCGATCCGGGCCTCGACCTTGCCCGAAAGACTGTCGCGCAACCCGTCACCGGTGCCCAGGAAGCCGCGGTGCTTGAGGCCTGCGGCCTTGCCGACCGCTTCGGCATCATCGCGCTTTCGGTACGCGCCATCCCGCGACACCTGAAGCGGATCGAAGGCCTCGGGCTGATCGACCGGCTGGTCGAGGAAGTCCCGCTTGCCGATGTCTCGGCGGAGGCTTCAGGGCGTGATCCCGCGGCCTATGCCGAGATCCTGCGGCTTGCCGCCGATCTGAGGGCGCGCGGTGCGGGCGTCGTGGTGCTCGGCTGCGCCGGCATGGCCGCCCTTGCCGCCCGGCTTCAGGCGGACCTCGCCATGCCGGTGATCGACCCGGTGGCTGCGGCCGGCCGGCTTGCGCTGAAACGGGCGGGCTGATGCGGTCCGCTCCCGCTACGGCGGGCCGACCAAAGCGAGCAGGCCAGGGCGCAGCGGCGCCAACCCTTTTCCTTCAAATGTGAGAACATGATGATCGTTTATCTCAATGGCGACTGGTGTGAAGAAGCCGAGGCGCGCATATCGCCATTCGACCGCGGTTTCCTGATGGCGGATGGCATCTATGAGGTCACTTCCGTGATGGAGGGCCGTCTGGTCGATTACCCTGCGCACATGGCGCGGCTCGACCGGTCGGTCCGGGAGATGCACATGACGTTGCCTGTCGCCGCAGATGCGCTTCTTTCGATCCATCGCGCGCTTCTGTCGAAGAACGGGATTTCCGAGGGCGGTGTCTATCTCCAGCTCACGCGCGGGGCCCCGGCAGGTCGCGATTTCCTCTGGCCGACATCCGAGGCGGTTGAACCCACACTGTTTGTCTACGCTTTTTCGAAGCCGCTGATCGATACCGCCGTCGCGAAACGGGGCGTCAGGGTCAAAAGCGTGCCCGACCTTCGTTGGGCACGAAGGGATATCAAGACGATCCAGCTCCTGTATCCCTCCGAGGCCAAATCGCTTGCGCATGCGCAAGGGTATGACGATGTCTGGATGGTCGAGGATGGCTACGTTACCGAGGGAAGCTCTTCCAATGCGCATATCATCAGCAACGGCCGGGTGATCACGCGCCCGCTTTCAAACGACATTCTTCACGGCATTACACGGGCTGCCCTGCTGAAATACGCGGCGGAAGCAGGCATCGGGGTTGAGGAACGCGCCTTCACGATTGAAGAAGCGCAGGCGGCGGAGGAGGCCTTTGCGACCTCTTCGACCGGCCTCGTGCAGCCGGTTGTCGCGATCGATGGCGTTCCGGTCGCTTCCGGTGCGCCCGGCGAACGCACGCAGCGGCTGCGTGAGATCTACGTCGAAGAAAGCCTCAAGCGCGCGATCTGATCCGCGACGGATGAAAGGAAACCCGATGTCCACAAAACCCATTCCCGAACTTCCCGACGTTTCCGGTCGAACGACCGCGATATTCGGCAGTCATGTCCTCGTTTCTTCGTCAGGCGGGCAGCAGGTGGTGCCGGACCGCTGGGTCATTCTCGAGGGCGACAGGATTGCCGCGATCAGCGAAAGCCGCCCATCGCAGGTGGACGAGCTGATCGACCGACCCGGCCGGTTTGTGCTGCCGGGCCTGATGAACCTGCACAATCACTGCTTCAGCGAGGCGATCGCCCGCAGCCATGCCGAGGATGGCGCGGGCAAGAAGGACGACCAGAGCGTCGTCTACACGGTGCTTCTGCCGCTGTCGAAAACCGGGCTCGACATTCTTTCCGCCGAGGAGCGTCTTTCCGTGGCGCGCCTTGGGATCGTTCAGCTTCTCCTCGGCGGCGCGACATCGGTGATGGAGCCTTTCCGCAACGGCCTGCCGGAGATGTTCGACGCCGCCGCCGAGCTTGGCCTGCGCTTCTGGGGCGCCCCATACCTGTTTTCCGCGTCCAACCCGAAGGCCGGGGCGAATGGCGTGGAATACAACACCGACAATGCGGCGGGGCGCGACAGCGAGCGCGATCTTCTGGCTTGGAAGATGCTCTATGACAAATGGCAGGGCCGTGAGAGCGGCCGCATCGGCCTTGCCATGAGTCCCCACGCCACCGACACCTGCGATCCGGACCTCCTGCGCGCGGCAACGGCGATGGCGCGCGAACTCGGCGTGCCGAACACGATACACGTGGCCCAGAGCGCGGGCGAGGTGAAGACGATCGGCAATCGCTATAACGGGCGGACGCCTGCCGAATATCTCGACTGGCTTGGCGTGCTCGGGCCCGACCTGCTGGCAGCGCACTGCGTCTATGCGAGCGATGGCGATCTCGCCCTGATGCGCGAACGCGACGTGACCGTGATGAACTGCCCGCGCGTTTTCACCCGCTCGGGCAAGACGGCTGCGTTCGGCCGTTTCGAGGCGGCGGGGCTGCGCACCATGGTGGCGACCGACGGCTACAACATGGATCTCCTCGGCGAGATCAACGCCGCGGCCATGATCTCTAAGGTAACGGGCGCCGATCCGCGCCTGGCGAGCGCGCCCAAGCTTCTTCATGCCGTAACCGAAGCCGGCGCGATCGCGGTCGGCCGTCCCGATCTCGGCCGGATCGCGCCGGGCGCGAAGGCCGATCTCACCATCATCGACATGACCCATCCGCATCTGCAACCCTACTACGACGCCGGTCGCGCCCTGGTGTCGCTCGCCAACCGCGCCAACATCGACACGGTCATTGTGGACGGCCGCATCCTTGTGCGCGACGGCGATCTCCTTGGCGCCGACAGCGCCTCTATCACCGCCGCCGGCGCCGCCGCGATCGCAAGAATCTGGGACCAACCAGAAGCCAAGGCGGCCTTTGAAGGGAATGGGTGAGGATCAACGGCAAAGCTGAAAATGCACGCAAAAAGCGATTCAGCCGATGTCGTCTTCACAGAGGTGGGAACAACAGCTGTGCAAAATCCTATGTTGTCGAATCCTTTCTGCTCAGCCGCAACTTTGATGGGCGGGTGCAGATTAGCCCTCCGTCCTGCGCGAGCGTGAAGACCAGTTGCGCCGCCTGGGACCTCACCGACCTCGGCGTTACGGGCGGTGATCACTCCGGCGGCATCCGCTCTCAATTCGGTCTGGTTCAGCGTGTCACGGGCGGGCCATCGCGCTCGCCATGACATCATCTTCCCGAAAGGCTCTCCACGCTGTTGCCGCATTTCGGGTGGCGCTGCGCTTGACCTACTTGGCCGCCGCCGACGACGGCCATGCCATGGCGCCGGGCCTCGATCGCGTATTCCACGAGCAGGACCGGGTTCTTCGAGACGATTCCCATCAGCAACAGGAGGCCGGTCACCGCCGGCACCGAGAAGCTCGTTCGGTGATCACCAGCGGGAACAGCGCGCCGCCGAGTGCGAGCGGCAGGGCCATCAGGATGGTGACTTGAACTCTTCCTGTTCCGCCCCCGGGTTCGCTCAGGCGTTGAGGATGACCTTCATCGCTTTCTCGCGGGCGGCATTGCCGAAGACCTCATAGGCGTCAATGATCTTGTCGAGCGCGAAACGGTGGGTCACCAGTCTGCCCGGATCGACCTTGCCGGCGCCCAGCGTCTTGAGCAGCATCGGCGTGGTGTTGGTGCTGACCAGCCCCATCGAGATATTGATGTTCTTGATCCACAATTCCTCGATATGCAGCTCCACCGGCGTGCCATGGACGCCGACATTGGCGACATTGCCGCCCGCCGAAACGACCTTCTGGCAGATATCGAAGGTTGCCGGCACGCCGACCGCCTCGATTGCGACATCGACGCCGTTTCCGTCGGTCATCGCCATGATCTTCTCGACCGCGTCTTCGGAGCCGACCTGAACGGTATCCGTCGCGCCGAACTGTTTCGCCAGTTCAAGACGGGCCGGGTCCATGTCGACCATGATGATCCGTCCCGGCGAATAGAACTGCGATGTCAGCAGCACCGACATGCCGACGGGACCGGCGCCAACGATCGCGATAGTGTCGCCCGGCTTCACGCGGCCATACTGGACGCCGATCTCAAGCCCGGTCGGCATGATGTCGGAGAGCATCACCAGCGCTTCCTCGTCCACGCCTTCAGGGATTGGATAGAGCGAGTTGTCGCCATGGGGAATGCGCACATATTCGGCCTGGGTGCCATCGATCAGGTGTCCTAGAATCCAGCCGCCATCGGAACAATGGGCGTAGAGCTGGCGCTTGCAGTTGGCGCATTTGCCGCAGGAGGTCACGCAGGAAATCAGCACCGGATCGCCGGGCTTGAAATTGACCACGGCACTGCCGACTTCCTCGACAATGCCGACGCCCTCATGCCCGAGCGTGCGGCCCGGCGTCACCGCCGGCACATCGCCCTTGAGGATGTGAAGATCGGTGCCGCAAATGGTCGTCTTGGTGATCTTGACGATAACGTCGGTGGGCTTCTGGATGCCGGGTTTTTCCTTTTCGACCCAGTCCTTCTGTCCAGGTCCGTTGTAGACGAGCGCTTTCATCGAAATGCCTCCCTTGTTTTTCTTAAACGGTTGCAAAGCAACCCTCGAGCGGGAGTCTACTCTCCGAAAGCGGGCTGGACATGTCCGAATTTCGGACAGTTCCGGATAGTTCAAGCGACAAAACGCCGCGCGGAGACGGACGCGCGGCGTGCTTGTTTATTGGTGTGCGACCTCGTCGGTCAGGCGGCGCGCTCCGGCACTTCGAGCCCCAGCCATTCGGTGTAGAAGGCATCGATATCCGGCTCGAAGTCATGGATCACCGGATACCAGGGCGTCGGCGCCTCGACATCCAGCAGGTCGCCGGATTTAGGGCAGTAATATTCCCGGATGACCTGCCAGTCGGATGTGGGGGCCATCAGCCGGGGATAGATTTCCTCCATGTCGGCCGCTGTCTCGCGCACGCGCATCACGGCGTGGAGCTTCCAGTTCTCGCGCCAGTCGCAGAACTCGTGGCCGGCCTGGGATTTGACCACCCATTTCTTGTCCGAGGGACGCTGCACGATATAGAGCTTCGGTCCCAGCGGCAGGATGATCCTGTCATCCCACGGCACCTGCTCCTGCAGGATTTCGATATATTTGACGAAACGGTCGGCGTCCTTGGGCGTCGAAAGCATCGTCTGCAGCGTGTCGCGGTCGATCTTGCCATCGACCAGGTCTTTGATCTTTGCCTTGGTGTAAGCCATTGTCTTCCTCCTGAAAAAAAAGGGCGCCGCGAAGAATGACGGGGTGTTTCGCGGCGCCCGGCGGGATCATTCCTCGACGAACTGAACGGTCTTCACATCCGGCAGATCGGAAAGATCCATCGAATATTCGCGACCATAGGACGGGATCGGCAGATCCGCCTCCTTCAGCTGCCAGTCGTCGGGCAGATCCCAGAACTTGCGGAAACCTTCCTCCCATTTCGGCCCGAGCTTGAAACTCGCCGCGAACATCTGCTGGACATGGATGCCGGCATCCTTGGCGAGAATGCGCTCGCGCTCCTTCGCCATCCATTCGCGGGTCGGCTGGGCGTTGGCGAGGCGGTCCTTGCGGATCTTGGCGCGCAAGGCCTCCGAACCCGCCTCATCGGCGGTAAACAGGCCGTCAGCGCCTTTCTTCAGGACGACGCCATAGACCGTTTCGGCGAAGCGTTCGAGCAGGTAGCCGCCATTGACATCGCCTGCCACGGCCTGCGGTTCCCGATCCAGCGGATCGCCGAAGCCGGGCCCGCCGCGCATGTAGTTGAGGTAGAGGTCATAGTCCTTGAACATCTCCTCGGTGGTGATCGCCTGCTTGTCGCGCTTGATGCCTTTGGGATTGACGAGCGCGTCATAGGTCGGGTGTTCCGGATCGGTGTCGCCGCCGAAGGGGATCGGCTCGCCATTGGCGATCTTTTCCTTCAGCCCGGTATCATGGGCGGCGAAGCGATAGCCGGACGCCGCCGGATAGCCGCCCATCAGGCCCCAGTCGGAACTGATATGGCCGTTGCCCATGAAGAACATCGTCCAGTCCTTGGCGTTCCAGACCATGCGCAGCGATTCAAAACCGCAGCCGCCGCGATATTTGCCGGCGCCGCCCGACGACGCCTTGATCTGGCGTCCGAGATAGACCAGCGGTTCCGCGAGTTCCCAGATTTCCATGTCGCCCATGTCGCCTTCCGGGTTCCAGATGGCGGCGGCATGGCTGATGCCGTCGGCAATGGCCGAGGCGCCGACGCCGTTGGCCGCGCATTCGAACGAGTTCACCGCATGAATTTCGTCATACTGGTTGAACCCGCCGCCCTGGAGCCAGTTCGAGGTGTTGGCGTTGCCGGCATTGACCTCTTCCAGATAACCACGCCCGAAATAGGAGCGAGACAGGCCGCGCCACAGCGCCGTCCACGAGCTGACGAGGAAGTGCCAGCTATAGGCAAACGCCACGCGCCGGTCGTCCGGGTTCATCCAGGTGCCCTTCGGCAGGCGGAATTCCGTGCCGTAGGCGGCCCCGTCATTGATCATTTCGGTCGGGATCAGCGTCTGGGTCATCATCACCCAGATGCCGGAGGTGAAGCTGACGGAGTGCGCGTTGTAGGTATGCCAGCCCCATCGGCTCGATCCCTCGAAGTCGAGACGCCATGTTCCATTTGGCCGGATCGTCATTTCCGACGGGGTGTGCATGATGGTGTCGACCTTGGCGAAGTCCGACGGCACCCGCACATCTTCATGGGCATAGGGTACGTCGACGAAGCCAACCTGACGGTAGACGCCCGGAATGGTCATCGCCTTGATGCGGTTCTGAAGGCCGACCCGGCCATGTTCGACCGCCTCATAGGCGAATTTCCAATAGGCATCGATGCCTTCCTCGGCGATCACTTCCTCAACCAGCTTGCGGATCATGTGGCAACCGGCGACGCGGGTGCGCTCATCCAGCATCCAGTAGCGCGTGGTTCGCACCGCGCGCTGGCTCTCATGCAGCCAGTCGCGCTTCAGCTCGTCGTTCTCGCCGATCTTGCGGCAGGTGACGGAATAGCCGTCGCCGAAGCGCTGCACCTGACCGGTGGTCATCGAGCCAGGGCCAACCGCGCCGGTATCGATCACGTGGGTAACCCCGCCGACCCAGCCGATCAGTTCGCCCTCATGAAAGATCGGGACGATGGTATGGATATCGCAGGGATGCACGTTGCCGATCAGGGAATCATTGTTGCAGAAGATATCCTTGTCCTTGATGCCCGGATTACCTTCCCAGTCGTTCTCGATCATGTATTTGATCGCCGCACCCATGGTGCCGACATGGATGATGATGCCGGTCGACGTCAGGATGCTGTCGCCGGCGGCATTGTAGAGCGTGAAGCACAGCTCGCCCTCCTGTTCCACAATCGGCGAGGCGGCGATTTTCTTCGCGGTTTCGCGGGCATCGACAACGCCGGCCCGCAGACGCGAGAACAGCTTGTTGTAAAGGATCGGGCTTTCCTTGTGGAGCGCCCTTTCCGTGAGCCCGGCGTAATGGCCGCTCGCCTTGGTCCTGGCCATGATCTCGTCGCGGTGCTGTTTCAGCGTCTGTCCGCCGCGGACGATGCCCTTGACTTTGCTTTGCATATTCATCGTATTTCTCCTCCCTTGGCGGTTACACTTCTTTCAGGTGGAACAGCCTGTGACCGTCGAGCCAGGTCTCGAAGCCGCCCGGCACGACGAAGGTCGTGGCGTCGGATTCGATGATGGCTGGACCGGTGATGCGGTTGCCGGGCGACAGACGCTCCATCTGATAGAGCTGGGCGTCGACCCACTTGCCCTTGCGGTAGAATTTGCGGGTCCCGAGCCTGGCCTCCTCTGCCGGCGTCGGGCTGCCTTCCTCCTCTTTGGGAATCCTGGGTTTCGGGATTGGCACGGTGCCCCGCATGATCGCGCCGGTCACGGAATAGCCGAGCTCCGGCGAACGCGCCGAGGCGGCATAAACGCGGCCATAGGTGTCATTGAAGGCGTCGACCAGCCTGTCCCAGTCCTCGGCGGTTTTGGCCGAGCCGATGGGGCTGTCGATCTCCAGATCGTTGAGCTGGCCGCGATACTGCATCCGGTAGCCGGGCTGCAGGCGCACCTGATCGCGCGAATAGCCGTTCAGCTCGAATTCCTCGAGCACCCGCTCGGCCAGTTCGCGCCAGGCGTCGTTCAGGGTTTTCGCCTCGATCACCTTGGCATCGTCCGATGCCGTCTCTCCGATATTGACGTCGAGCGACTTGTCGTAGCGATATTCGAAATCCGCCGCCGCGCAGCCGAAGGCGGAGAAGCCCGCGGCCCAGGCCGGCACGATCACATCCTCGAAGCCCAGCCCCTCGGTGTAACCGTAGGTGTGGACCGGACCCGCGCCGCCATAGCTGAAGCAGGTGAAGGAGGATGGCGAATAGCCCTTGCCGGAAATCATCGAGCGCAGATAGTCGCGAAGGTCGCTGTCCAGCAGTTCGATCACGCCCGCCGCGGCCTCTTCCACGGTCAGACCGAGCGGATCGGCGATCTGTTCCTTCATCGCGTCATAGGCGCGCTGCCGATCGAGCTTCACCTGACCGCCGAGGAAGTTGTCGGGGTTCAGATAGCCGAGAATGACGTGGCAGTCGGAGATCGTCACCGTGTCGATGCCGGACTCCGCCCAGCAGACGCCGACGCGGTAGCCCGCCGAATCCGGCCCCAGCTTGATCGCCTTGGTATAGGGGTCGAGACGGATGAAGGAGCCAGCGCCGGCGCCTACGGAATCCAGCCCGACCAGCGGAAGCGACAGAACAAGACGCGCCATGTCCGGGTCGTTCTGGATCGTCAGTTCGCCCTGCGTGATCAGAGCCACGTCGAACGACGTTCCGCCGATATCGGAGCAGGCGATGTTCTTGTAGCCCAGCACCTCGCCGAGATATTTGGCGCCGATCACGCCGCCGATCGGGCCGGAAACGATGGTGCGCGCCAGTTCCTTGGCCTTCCAGGAAATCGTGCCGCCATGGGTGGCCATGACGCGGAAATCGAATTTGGAGCCATTATCCTTGAACTCCGTCGAGATTTTCCGAAGCGTCTGGCGCGACGGTTCGGCGGCGAAGGCCTCGAGGATCGTGGTATTGGTGCGGTGGGTTTCCTTGCGCACCGGATAATAGTCGGTCGAGGCGAAGACCGGGATGGACTTGCCGGCCTTTTCGATCTCCTCGGCCACGATGTCGCGGACCCGGCGCTCGTGTCCGGGGTTCTTGTAGCTGTGCAGAAGCGAAATCACGATGCCTTCGACATCCTGCGCGATGAGTTCCTTTGCCGCCTGACGCGCGGTTTCCTCGCGCAGCGGAATGACAACCGTGCCGAACATGTCGACCCGCTCCATCACGCCGCGCGTCAGGTGGCGCGGCACCAGCGGCTCGTCGTAATAGTGGGTGTTGAGGTGGATGCGGTCTTCATAGGCCATGCCCAGATAGGCCTGGCAGGCGCGCCCCATGCGGTGGAAGTCCTCCATCCCCGCATTGACGATCAGCCCTGTCCTCAGACCCTTGCGCTGGACCACGCGATTGAGCATGGCCGTGCCGGAATAAACCCCGGTCTGGATCGAACCGAGCGCCTCTTCAAGCGACAGGCCCCAGTGCTCCAGCCCCTCACGGCTCGATTCGAGCAGGCCGCGCGCCTCGTTGTCCGGCGTCGACTGCGCCTTGCCGACCACAAAATCCCCGTCGGAATCGACGAAGAACGTATCGGTCATCGTTCCGCCCGCATCGATGCCAAGCACCTGCACGGAACGGCTGTTTTTCTCCATTATCGTCACGAAAAACTCCTCCCATTGTTCCGGCCATCCCGAGAGGGGTCGGCCGCGATGGAGAGGATGCACCTTTTATGGATGCCGAAAGTGTCCGGTTTTCATCCGTCCGGACGGACATGTTGCGGACGCGTAATCAATCCTTTCGCTCGCGCGAAATGCCGTAGCTGTCGAGCTTGAGATAGAGCGTCGAGCGGGCAATGCCGAGGCGTTTTGCCGCGCGGGAGAGATTGCCGTCTTCCGCCTTCACCGCGCCGAGGATTTCAGCGCGTTCGACATCGCGGAGCGTCTCCGTGCGGTCAGTGCGGGCGCGCTGATGAAACTCGCGGGGGAGCGTGCGCTCGGAGATCAGCCCGCTTGGCGAGAGTGCATCGAGTGCGGCGATCAGATTGCGCATTTCGATCAGGTTGCCCGGCCAGGCATAGTTCTGCAAGGCGGCCATGGCGCCGGATGTAAAACGCAGCTCGCGTCTGCCGGTCTCCGTCGCATGGCACTGGATGAGCCATCGTAGCAGCGGCCCGATTTCTTCCGGGCGTTCGCGAAGCGGGGGGATGTGGAGACGCGCGCCCGCGATCCTGTAGTAGAGATCGCTGCGGAAATTGTTGGCGCGCATCTCGTCATAAAGCGAGCGGGCCGACAGGGCGATAATCCTGCCCCCGCCTTCGGACACCAGGTCCACAAGCGTGAACAGCAGTTTTTGTAGCGATGGCGAAACCGCGCCCGGACTGGACAGGCAGAGAGTTCCGTCCCCCTCGGTGTCGCGGGCCACCGCGATAAGCTTGCGCAAGGTTTCCTCGGTCAACTGGGCGCAGTCGATCACCTCGAAGGGATCCTGCGCCTGCCGGCTGGCGTTGTGGATCGCCTTGGCCAGAGAACTCTTTCCCGTTCCGGTCTCGCCTTCGATCAGGATCGGGATCGGCGTCTCTGCCAGTCTCTCGGCCTGCGCGCAGAGTTCGGCGGAAACCTGTCCGGCGCGCGCGATCTGCCGTAACTCCATCCCGGTCCAGCCGCGGGCCCGTGGACGCGAACGGCGCAGAGAAACCATGACGCCGATCGCCTCGCCCTGATTTTCAATCACCTCGAAATCGGCGCCGTTCAGGCATTCGCCCAGAACCTCGCCAATCTGCTTGGCAGGTTGGTCTATCAGCGCGGGCAGGAGCTTCGGCAATTGCCGAAGGGCGTCGTCATCCTCGCAGAACCGGGCGAAGTCCTCGGTGGAGAACACGCTCGAGCCATTGCGATCCATGACAAGCGTTTGATCATTGCCGCGCCTGAGACGGCGAATATGAGAATATTCCAGCAGCCGTTCGCGCTCGCGGCCAAGCATCTGGGTCAGTTCGGTTTCAACCTGCAAGGCGAGCGCGGATGAAAGGGCGACGGCATTGGGCTGCATAATGCCACCGGGCCAGGAAATGTCGAGCACGCCCATGACCCGCCCGGTTCCCGGTTCGATGATCGGCGTCGCCGCGCAGTTCCAGCGCTGGATCGCCTCGCAGAAATGCTCGGCATCGCGAATGAGCGTCGGCACGCCGAGATAAAGCGCGGTGCCGATGGCGTTGGTGCCGATCGCCTCCTCAACCCACTGGCCGCCCGGATAGAGATGATTTTCCTGCGCGTCGGCGAGCGTATGCGGGTCGCCGGCAGCTTCAATCACGACGCCGGAATCGTCGCTGAGCAGAAGAATGTCGCGGGTGCCGATCAGCAGGCTTCCCGCCCTGTGCATGGCCTTTTGCGAGGCGCGCTCGAGACGGCGTGCGCGGGCGCGGCGGCTCTCAAGGCGCTCTTCATCAAGCACCGGAGCGCTGGTCCGCGCGGCAACCGCGTGGCGCAGGGAGCGTCTCCAGCTTTCAAGAACGTCATGGCGCATGTCCACGGGCGTCTGCCCGGTGGACATAAAGTCTTCCCATTCCTTCTTTCGTGCAATGCGCTCCATCTTCTCCTCCCGAAAAGACAGCCCGCCAGAGATCTGTTGCCAATTAGGCGTACACTCTGATCGTGACCTCCATGAAACCATTAGAGCGAATTCCCGATAATACCAATTGAGCGCGTTCTGTAGTGTACGAATTTCGGACAGCCTCACGCCGGCGTCTCGGCGGCGATCGCGGCATTGGTCTTGCCCTGCGGGACCAGCGTCAGAATCTGGCGCTGGCGTCCTGTCAGTTTCATCGTCGCGCCGGTTACCGGCCGCGTCATCGGCTCGAAACGGTAAAGCGCGGCGGCGAATGGATCATGACGGTGCAGGCCAGTGACGGATGGAAACCCGCGACCATTCTGGTACAAATATCGATGGCAATCGTCATGGAGAACTTGTCCACCGGCTCCCCTTGCGCGGCTTCGTCGGCCGTTTGGTCTTGGGATCATCATGGCGGGATGAGCGAAGGCCGTGAAGATGGGGCGCGCGATCAAAGCGCACCTGCCCTTCGACCTTGATCTGTTGCTGAAGAGCCCCGGCACGCCGTCCGGTGAGAGAACCCGCCGGATCTCCCGCAAGCCGGCCGCGTTCGCGAATCCGTTGAACGCCTGCGTGCAGGCTGCAGCATCAACGGAGCTATCCGGCAAAGGGATGGCTTCAGGCTTTGAGCGCAGTCTTCACGATTCTCTGGGGGGATCACGCGATCCTCCGCTTTATCCTCTCATCGCCCGGCAAACCGCGCCTTCGCGGCATCCGTCACTGGTGTGTAGAGCGCTACGCGGGTGCCCTCGGGATCAGCCATCTGCATGGAGCGGTTGCCCCAGGGCATGTCCTTGGGCTCATGAATGATTTCAACGTGGTCTTTCAGACGTTCGAACTCGGCGTCCACATCGGCGACCATGAATTCGAGAATGGCTGTGCGGTTGGCACTCGGCTCCGTGCTGCCTTCCTTGAACAGGGCGACGGTCGCCGCGCTGCCGATTGCGAGGGTTGCCCCGGGGGTGACAATCTCGGCGAAGACCGGGGCGAGCCAGTCGCCCTGATAGCCCGTTACCAACTCGTAGAAGGCGACCATTCTGGCAATGTCGGAGGCAATGAGGCGGGTGGAGGCGAATTTCATGAGCTGTTCCTTTTGAAACGGTTGTCTTGAAGGCGTTGTTGCTGCCCTTGATTTCTGACATAGCCATGCTGACACCCTTGTGGCAGCAGGAGTCACCAGGCATGCGAAAAGCGGATCGTCTTTTTCAGATCATCCAGATTCTTCGGCGCTCGACGCGACCCGTCACCGCCTCCGCCATTGCTGAAGAGCTCGAAGTCTCCAAACGCACCGTCTATCGTGATGTCGCGCATCTGATTGCGCAGCGCGTGCCGATCGATGGCGAAGCCGGCTTCGGCTACGTTCTCGACGCCGGCTATGACATGCCGCCGCTGATGCTGACGCCCGACGAGATCGAGGCCGTGATGCTCGGGCTTCAGATGGTCAAAAAACTCGGTGACGCAGCGCTGGACACCGCGGCTGACGATGTGTTGGCAAAGATCACATCAGTGGTGCCCGAGACGTTTCTTCCCTATATCGCCCAGCCTGCCGTTGGCATCAGGGCGGATGTTGATGAACTTGCAGGCTCTCAAGATACGCGGCCGCTCAGGGCTGCGATCCGGGACGGGCATAAGCTGAAGATCGAATATCGTTCGGCCGATGGGGTGACCACCACCCGGATCGTCTGGCCCGTCCTTTTCGGCTATGCCGATCGGCACAGCCTTCTGATCGCATGGTGCGAGCGCCGGCAGGCCTTCCGGCATTTTCGAACGGAGCGCGTGGCGCGCGTGGAGGTGCTTGACGAGACCATCGGTGTGTCGCGCGGCACGTTGAGGAAGCAGTGGCTAGCGTGGCGCGAGGAGGAGTGGAGGAAAGTTGCGCTGAAGACCGAACATCTGCAATCGCCCCGGAAATCGCAGTCTGACAGTTGATCGCAAGGCAATCTGCGGCCGATGCTCCTGCGCGCTGGATGCAGAAAATGTTGGACGAGCCAAATCGGGTCTTTCAAAAAACGCAAAAATTGCGTAATCGATACTCAAGCAATGACAGCAGTGAGCAAAGATGGCCTCGACCACCCGCAGACCAAACCAGACCGATATAGCCACAAGGCTCGGCGTTTCCGTCAGCACGGTTTCACGCGCGCTCGCCAATGAGGAGGGCATATCCGAAGCGGTGCGGCGGGATGTGCAGCGCATGGCGCGGACGATGGGTTACCGGTCCAAGCACATGCCGGGCATGCGGGCGACGGATCTTCGCGTGGTTGCCCTGGTTCCCTTTGCCAATGCCACCGGCGGGCTCTCGGGCTTCTACGTCAACATTCTCGATGCCATCCGCAGCGAGGCGCGGGTCTGCGGCCTTGATCTCGACGTTCGCCTGATCGGCGAGCGGACGGTCACTCTCGACCTCATAGATCGGCACGTGAAGGAGGCCAATGCCGGAGCGGTGTTGCTGGCGGGGATCGATGCGACCGAGGAATTGGCTGCGTGGTGCCGGGAACAGGATGTTCATGCCGTTCTCGTCAACGGCAGCGACCCGCTCATGCGCATCAGTTCGGTGGCGCCAGCGAATTTCTACGGGGCGTACATGGCCACGAAGCACCTGCTTTCGTCCGGCCACAGGAAGATCCTGCATTATACCTATGGCGACCGGCCAACCATCCTGGAGCGCCGCCGCGGCTTTCTGACGGCGATGGCGGAAGTGCCGGGAAGCGAGGCCACGCTGGTGTCCAGCGAGGAGCAGAACCCGCTCGAACTGCTGCGCGATATTGCCGAGCGCAGGCAAGACGCCACGGCGCTGTTTTGCTGGAACGACATCGCGGCGGTGGAGATTATGGAGGGCATAAAGGGTGGTCTTGCCTCGGTCGGACGGGGCTTCTCGATCATTGGTTTTGATGACCTGCCGCTTGCGGCCATGACCTCGCCGCGTCTCACCACGATCCACGTTGATCGTGAGGCGATCGGCCGAGGCGCCATCCGGCTGCTCTCGCATCTGATCGAAGGCGAAACCGCCGTTCAGCAGATGGAGATTGGCGTGTCGCTGGTGACCGGCGGGACCGTCTACCCGTTGGCTTGAACTTGCTCTCATTTGCGAAAATCTATGCATTGGAAAAATACCGGCACGTGTTGTGATGGTAGAGATCGACTGTCATATCGCAATTCAGTGTCTATCGAGTATTCCTGAAAATTTCATAATAACAATGGTTTACGCGTGATTTAACAGTGTGAAGGCAACCATTTGCGCAAAAAACGCAAATATATGAATTAGTATTGATATTTTGCGTTTTTGCGAATACGCTTCCTCCGTTCCAGAAGAAACGGGGTCCGGGGAGGGATCCCGAGGGAGGAAGAACATGACGTATGCAAATCGTGTGCGGCGGTCGGTGAGGCACTCCGTGCTCGCGACATCCGCGATAATGATGTTTTCCGGCGCGGCACTCGCCGCGCAGCAGGCGCCGATGCTCGATCCGCTGGTCGAAGACGGTACGCTGCCGCCGGTGGACGTGCGCTTGCCGGACAATCCGCTGGTGGTGGAGCCGGTCGACAGCATCGGAAAATACGGCGGCACCTGGCGTTCCGGCCTGCGCGGACGCGGCGACAATGCCTGGATTTCGCGCACGCTGAACTATGACGGGCTGGTGCGCTATAACCGCGAATGGGATGAAATCATTCCCAATCTTGCCGAAAGCTGGGACGTAAGCGAAGACGCCCGGCAATATACGTTCCATCTCCGCGAGGGCCTGAAATGGTCCGACGGCACGCCGTTCACCAGCGCCGATATCGCCTTTGCGAGCGAACTCATCCAGGACCCTGACTACCCCGTCGGCGGCCTGTTCCTGACCGATCCCGGCAACCCGGTCACGATTGAAGTCGTGGATGACACGACCTTCACCTACACCTTCGAAGAGCCGAACGGGCTGTTGCTCGACGAGCTTGCCGGGGTCAATGGAATCACCCTTGTCTCGCTGCAGAAGGCCTATTGCGGGCAGTTCTATCCTGCGGAGAACGAAAACGCCGATCAACTGGCCAAGGACGAAGGCTATGAGAATTGGGCCTTCATGATGGAAGACAAATGCGCTTTCGGTCAGGAGACCCAGCGGTGGAGCAATCCCGACCTGCCGTTCATGAACGCCTGGGTGATCGAGGAACCCTGGACGGCGAATGCCAGTCGCGTGGTGTTCGAGCGCAATCCCTATTACTGGAAGACCGATCCGGAGGGCAACCAACTACCCTATATCGACCGGCTCGAAATGCGGGTCAGCGAAAGCGCCGAGGAACTGACGCTGATGGCGCTCAACGGCGAGATGGATTTCACCGACCGCCATATCACCACCGTGGCGAACCGGCCGCTCTTCTATGACGGCCAGCAACAGGGCGATTACCGGCTCGGGGCGAATGTACCGTCGCAGTCCTCGACCCTGGTGCTCCAACTCAACCTGAACCATTCCGATCCGGTCAGGGCCGAACTCTACAACAACAAGGATTTCCGGATCGGGCTTTCGGAAGCGATCAACCGGCAGGAAATCATCGATACCGTGTTCACCGGCCAGGGCGAACCCTATCAGGTCGCGCCGCGTCCCGAGTCCGAGTTCTATGACGAGGAAATGGCCAAGCAGTATACCGAATACGATCCCGAGGACGCGATCGCGCACCTTGAGAAGGCCGGCCTGACGGAGACGAATGGCCAGGGCATCCGGGTGATGAGTGACGGCAAACCGGCGGTCGTCACCGTCGACGTGATCTCCGCCTTCCGTCCGGAATGGATCGACATGCTGGAACTGATGTCGCTGCAGTTGCGCGAGGTCGGCATCGATCTCGAGATCAACAATATCGACCGCACGCTGTTCTACGACAAACGGCCAAGCGGCGATTTCGACGCCCAGGTCTGGCAGGGCGATGGCGGCCTCGATGTGATCCAGGAGCCGCGCTACTATTTCCCGGCCAATGCCGAATCCGCCTGGGCCTTCCAGTGGCAGGCCTGGTTCAACGGAACCGATCCGGAAATCGCCTCCGAACCGGTCGACTGGGCAAGGGAGCAGATGGAGCTCTACGACCAGCTCAAGGCCTCTCCCGATCCTGAAGAGCGCAAGGCCCTGATGCGGCAGATCCTGGCCATTACCAAGGAGAACTTCCCGGTCATCGGCGTCAGCCTGTTCCCGGACGGCTACTACATTGCCAAGAACAACCTGCGCAATGTCTACGAGCCGATGAAGCACGCCTGGCTGTTTCCGACGCCGGCGCCCTACGATCCGCAGCAGTGGTATTTCGACTAGCACCCGAACGCCTCCTCCCGGGTGCCTCCTTCGCGGCCTTCGGGCCGCGGAGGAACCGCCCGGAACCTGCAGAAAAGGGTCAGTTTCATGCTCGGTTTCATTGTTCGGCGGCTGATTGCGATGGTGTTGACGATCTGGGCGGTTTCGTTCGTTTCGTTCGCAATCATCCAGCTTCCGCCAGGCGACTATCTGACAAGCTACATGGCGGAATTGAGTGCCGCCGGCGACCGGATCGATCCGGCGACCATCGAGGCGCTGCGCCGGCAATACGGTCTCGGCGATCCCTTCATCATCCAGTATTTCAAATGGATCGGCGGCGTCCTTCACGGCGATTTCGGCAACAGCTTCGAATGGAGCGCGCCGGTCACCGACCTGATCTGGGGACGGCTCGGCAATTCCGTACTCGTCGAGGGCCTGGCCGTGCTGGTCATGTGGCTCGTGGCGCTGCCGATCGGCATCTATGCGGCCGTGCGCAAATATTCGCTCGGCGATTATCTTGCCACCATCGGCGGTTTTGTCGGGCTTGCCATTCCCAATTTCCTGTTCGCGCTGGTGCTGATGTATCTCTGGTACATCTATTTCGGCCAGACGCTCGGCGGCCTCTACTCGCCCGAGCTTCAGGGCACGCCGTGGGACCTTGAACGGATTCTCGATTTCCTGGCGCATGCCTGGGCGCCGGTCCTGGTTCTCTCGACCGCGGGAACCGCGCAGCTGATCCGCGTGATGCGGGCCAACCTGCTGGACGAACTGACCAAGCCCTATGTCACGACCGCCCGGTCCAAGGGGCTGCCCGAATGGCGGGCGATCCTGAAATATCCGGTGCGCGTGGCGCTCAACCCGCTGGTCTCGACCATCGGCTGGCTGTTGCCAACGCTGGTCTCGAGCTCCGTCGTGGTCTCGGTGGTGATGAACCTGCCGACGGCCGGTCCGCTGCTTTTGCGCTCGCTCACCACCCAGGACATGTATCTCGCCGGCGCCATCATCATGCTTCTCGGCGTCTTGACCGTCATCGGCACGCTGATCTCCGATCTGATCCTGGCCTGGATCGATCCCCGCATCCGCTATGGAGGACGCTGAGATGACCATCACCACGGACATGTCCGGGACGGCGGCGGTCGAGACATCCGCGAAAGCCACTCTGACGGGGCGAGAAACGCAGTTGAAGATGACCTGGCGCCGCTTCAAGCAGCACCAGCTCGCCTTCGTCTCGCTGTGGATCGTGATCGCGTTCTACCTGGTTGCGATCTTCGCCGAGTTCGTCGCGCCGACCTCGCCAGGCGCCTACAATCCTCGCTACACCTATGCGCCGCCGCAGGGTCTTCATTTCATTGCCCGCGATGCGGATGGTGGGCTGCAGTTCGGTCCCTATGTGAACGGCTACAAGACCGAGATCGATCCCGAGGCCTTGCGCCGGGTGTTCACGATCGACCCGGAGGTCCGCCACCCGGTGGGCTTCTTCGTACCGTCTGAGCCCTACAAGTTGATGGGCTTCATCCCGATGAACCGCAAGCTCTTCGGCACGCTGGAACCGCGCGCGCCCTTCTACGTGCTCGGCGCCGACAGGCTCGGGCGCGATCAGTTCAGTCGCCTGGTTTACGGCACCAGGGTGTCGCTTTCGATCGGCCTTGTCGGCGTGGTCCTCAGCCTGTTCTTCGGGGTGATCATCGGCGGGTTTTCGGGCTATTACGGCGGCTTTTTCGACGGCATCGTGCAGCGCACGATTGAGTTCATCCGCTCGCTGCCGACGATCCCGCTATGGCTCGGCCTTGCCGCTGCCTTCCCGCGCGACTGGGGGCCGCTGCAGACCTATTTCGCTATCACCGTCATCCTGTCGATGCTGGGCTGGACGGAACTCGCCCGCGTGGTCCGCGGCCGGTTCCTGGCCTTGCGCACCGAGGATTTCGTCACCGCGGCGCAGCTTGACGGGGCATCGGACTACCGGGTGATCGTCAAGCACATGGTGCCGTCCTTCACCAGTCACATCATTGCGGCAACGACGCTGGCCATACCGGGGATGATCCTTGCGGAGACGGCGCTCTCCTTCCTCGGTCTCGGCCTGCAGGCGCCGATCGTCAGCTGGGGCACGCTGCTGCAGGACGCCCAGAACATTCGCACGCTCGCAGGCGCGCCGTGGCTTCTGTCGCCGGGTGTCGTCGTTGTCGTCGCGATCCTTGCCATGAACTTTCTAGGAGACGGCCTTCGTGATGCCGCAGACCCCTATGGACGATAAAGCAGAACTGCTCATGATGGAGAATGTCAGCATCGTGTTCTCCTCACCCGACGAGGCGGATATCGAAGCCGTCCGCCAAGTCGATTTCACCCTCACGCGCGGCAAGACGCTGGCGCTCGTCGGCGAAAGCGGCTGCGGCAAATCCGTCACCGCCCGCACCATCCTGCGCCTCCTCGACAGGAACGCCCGGATCGGCCATGGCCGCATCCTGTTCCGGGCAGAGGGCGAGGCGCCGGTCGATATCGTGTCGCTGAAGCCCGACAGCCCGGCAATGCGCGCGATCCGCGGCAACCGGATCTCGATGATCTTTCAGGAGCCGATGAGCTCGCTGTCGCCGGTGCACACGATTGGCGATCAGATCGACGAGATGATCATGATCCACGAACGGGTCGACCAGAAGGCGGCACGCGCCCGGACCGTCGACCTGCTCGAACAGGTCGGCATTCCGGGCGCGCGCCAGCGGGCGGACGCCTATCCGTTCCAGCTTTCCGGCGGCCTGCGCCAGCGCGCCATGATCGCCATGGCGCTGGCCTGCAAGCCGGACCTGCTGATCGCCGACGAGCCGACGACGGCGCTCGATGTCACCACCCAGGCGCAGATCCTCGATCTCTTGAGGGCGTTGCAGGAAGAATACGGCATGGCGATGCTGTTCATCACCCATGATCTCGGCGTCGTCGCCGAGATCGCCGATGAGGTCGCGGTGATGTATCTCGGCGATGTCGTCGAGCAGGGCAATGTCTTCGACGTGTTCCGGGCGCCGCAGCATCCCTATACGCGGGCGCTGATGCGCTCCATTCCGCGCATGGTCCGCCGTGCCGAGCGCGAGCGGTTGGCGCCGATCGAAGGCAATGTGCCGTCGCCGCGCAACCGGCCGAAAGGCTGCGCCTTCACCTCGCGTTGTCCTCATGCCTTCGCCCCTTGCGCCGGGGACTATCCCGAGCGCACGACGACCGGCGAGGCGCACTGGGCGCGATGCCATCTGCTGACCCATGATGACGCTCCTACCGTGACGGGCCTGAGGCAGAAGCGCAGCGGAGCCGCCATGCAAGGAGAACAGGCATGACTGCACTTCTCGAAGTCGAAAACCTTTCAAAGGTGTTCACCTTCAAGTCGGGACTTTTCGGAGACACGATCTCGCTCGCTGCGCTTTCCGATGTTTCGCTGAGGGTGGAAAAGGGCGAGACACTTGCGATCGTCGGCGAGAGCGGATGCGGCAAGACCACGCTCGGCCGCTGCATCGTGCGTGCCGTCGACCCTTCGGCCGGTCGTGTGACCTATCATCCGCAGGACGGCGGCGCGGTCGAACTGTCCGGCCTGTCGAAGCGACAACTGAAGCCGTGGCGACGCGATATCCGGATGATCTTCCAGGATCCGATGTCTTCGCTCAATCCGTATATGCGGGTCTTCGACCTCGTGGCCGAACCGCTGCGCATCCACAGGGCTGCCCGCGGGGCGGAGCTGGAACACCGGGTGGTCTCGACGCTCGAAAAGGTCGGCCTTCCGAGAGATGCGCTGCAGCGCTTCCCGCACGCCTTTTCCGGCGGCCAGCGTCAGAGGATCGGCATTGCCCGCGCGCTCGTGCTCGAGCCGAAACTGGTGATCGCCGACGAGGCCGTCTCCGCCTTGGACGTCTCGATCCAGGCGCAGATTCTCAATCTGCTGGAGGACCTGAAAGCCGATTTCGGCCTGACCTACATTTTCATCAGTCATGATCTCGGCGTGGTGAACTACCTCGCGGATCGGGTGGTGGTGATGTATCTCGGCCATGTGGTCGAGAGCGCGCCGACGGAGGCATTGTTCGAGCGACCCCGCCATCCCTATACGGAAGTGCTGCTCGACGCACTGCCGATCGCCGACCCGACCCGCCGCGCCAAGCGGCACGACACCGTCAAGGGCGAGATCCCCTTCCTCGGCGACCGGCTGGAGGGCTGTCCGTTCCACACGCGCTGCAAATTCGCCGAGGACCGCTGCCGGACGGAGAAGCCGGTGCTCAGGCCGATCAATGGCGGGCCGAGCGAGGCCGCCTGTCACTTTGCCGAAACGATCGAACTCAACGGCGCCTTTTCCGATAGCCCTGCCACAGGAACCTATGCCTAGATGACCTACGATCCCAACACCGCAAATCCCCTTTCCGCGAATCAGCTCAAGACAAGAGGCGATGTCGAGCAGGCGCTCCACGCGCTTTTCAATCCGCTCCTGCCGTTTTTCTCCGAAGGCCGCGCTCGTGTCCGGCTGAGTGGAAACGCCGCCCATTTCGACCGCATCGCCGCCGATGTCGAAGGCTTCGCCCGTCCACTCTGGGGGCTGACGCCCTATGCCGCTGGCGGCGGTTCCTTCGACCACTGGGACTATTTTCGCGAAGGCATCGCCAATGGCATGGATCCGGACCACCCGGAATTCTGGGGCACGGTCGAGCGCACCGACCAGCGCATGGTGGAGATGGCCGCGATCGGTTTCACGCTGCGGATGGTTCCGGAAAAGGTCTGGGACCCGCTGCCCGGAAAGGCAAAGGACAATATCGCGACCTATCTGAAGAGCCTGCGCCGCTATGCCTATGCCAACAACAACTGGAAATTCTTCCGCATCCTGGTGGATATGGGGCTCGAGCGGGTCGACGTCGATTTCGACCGGACACTGACGGAGCAATATTTGGAGGAGCTTGACGGTTTCTATCTGGGCGAGGGCTGGTATCGCGACGGCAATGTCCGCCGCATCGACCACTACATTCCCTTCGCCATGCATTTCTACGGCCTGATCTACGCGAAGCTCGCCGAACCAGGCGATGCGCGAGCAGACGCCTATCGGGAGCGCGCGGCGCTGTTTGCCAGGGACATCCGCCACTGGTTCGATGACGACGGCGGCACGCTCGCCTTTGGTCGCAGCCTCACCTACCGCTTCGCCTGCGGCGGCTTCTGGGGCGCGCTGGCCTTTGCCGATGTCGAGGCGCTGCCCTGGGGCGAGATCAAGGGCCATTTCATGCGGCATCTCCGCTGGTGGTCGCGCCATCCGATTGCCGACCGCGACGGCGTGCTTTCGATCGGCTACGGCTATCCCAACCTGTCTATGAGCGAGAGCTACAATTCGGCGGGCTCACCCTACTGGGCGCTGAAGGCCTTCCTGCCACTGGCGCTCGGAGCCGAACACCCGTTCTGGCAGGCCGAAGAGGTCGAGGCCGGGTTCGAGGGCGAGCCGGTTCCGCTCCGGCATCCGGGCATGGTGATGCAGCATCAGAAAGGCAATGTCGTCGCGCTTTCCAGCGGCCAGCAGAACCACCAGATGCGGCATGGCGCCGAAAAATATGCCAAGTTCGTCTATTCCTCGCGTTACGGGTTCTCGGTCGAGGTTGACGAGTGCGGCTATGAGCGCGGCGCCTTCGACGGCATGCTGGCGCTTTCCGACGATATGCGTCACTACCGCGTCCGCGAGGACAATGAAGTCGCGCAGATCGCAGGCAACACGCTCTTTGCCCGGTGGAAACCCTGGGACGATGTGACGGTGGAGACCTGGCTCATTCCGGCCGGGGACTGGCATGTGCGGGTCCACCGGATCGAAACGCCGCGCCCGCTGCATGCAACCGAGGGCGGGTTTGCGATCGCGCGCGCCGATCTCGACGCCGACCGCTGCGAGGAGGCGGGCGGATTTGCGCGTGCTCTCTCGGAAACCGATTTCAGCCAGATCCTCGATATCTCGCCGGACGGAAAGCGCCAGGGTCGTGCGCAAAAGGCCCTGCCGAACACCAATCTGGTCGTCGCCAAGACCATCGTGCCGCAACTGATCGGCGACATTCCGGCCGGAACGACCGTGCTGGCGACTGCCGTTTCGGCCACGCTCGCCGGTGTCGATCCTGGCGAGGCGCCTGCGATGCCGGATCTCGGCGAACTGGAGGCGCTGTTCAGGCGGGCAGGCATCACGGTCAGCGCCATAGATATCGCGGAGAGGTACTGATGCGCCCACGCATAAGTTTCGCCATGGCTGCGGAGAAGACCCAGCATGTCTTCGATGAGCGGCTGTTCGACCGGCTCGCCCGGCACTGCGACATCCTCTCCGAAACCCCGATGGAGGATTTTACGACGCCGCAGGCGCGCGATCTTCTTGCCGAGACCGACATCCTGGTCACAGGCTGGGGGTCTCCCTTTGTCGGGGAGGAGGTCCTGCGGCTTGCTCCGCGATTGCGCTTGATCGCCCATGCGGCAGGAACGGTGAAATACACGATTGATGAGGCGGTCTATGCGGCCGGCATCGCCGTTACCCACGCCGCGGCGGCCAACGCCGTGCCGGTGGCCGAATACACGCTCGCCGCGATCATCTTCGCCAACAAGCGGGTGTTCGAGCTCAGCGACATCTACCGCCGCGACCGTGGCAGGGCGGCGACCTGGGCGCTGATGAGCGAGCCGATCGGCAATTATCGCCGCACCGTCGGCCTGATCGGCGCCTCGCACATTGGGCGCAAGGTGGCCAAGCTGCTTGAAATGCTTGATGTGGATGTCCTGCTGCATGATCCCTATGTGACGGCTGAGGATCCTGTGGCCGCGACGGCAAGGCTTGTCGATCTCGATACCCTGCTCCGGAAATCGGACACAATCTCGCTCCACGCGCCGGCCTTGCCCGCAACCCGGCACATGATCGGCGCCGCGGAGTTTTCCAAGATGCGGGATGGCACCACATTCATCAATACGGCGCGCGGCATGCTGGTCGATCACGAGGCGATGATCTGCGAACTGGAGAGCGGCCGGATCAGCGCCATCCTCGATGTCACGGCGCCCGAAGTGCTTGAGGCCGGATCTCCGCTCTATACTCTGCCGAATGTGTTCCTGACCCCGCACGTTGCCGGTGCCGCCGGGCTGGAGCGGCTGCGGCTGGGCGAGATGGCGGTGAGCGAGATCGAGCGGTTCATAGCCGGCCGCCCCCTGGAACATGCAATCCAACCCGAACTGCTGGAACGGTCGGCATGAATTCGAAACTCAGGGATGGCGTCGACATGGCCGCCCGAGAAGCGCGGCTGCAGTTCCTCACTTGGGAACGCACGCCGGACGATATCGATTCCCCCGCCCACCGCGCGCGCTGTGCTCGCCTGGTAGAGACATCGGGCGCCGAAATTGACGATACGGCCTATATCGCGGAAAAGGCTGCCGTGTTCACCGACAGGCTTGTCCTGGGCGCTCATTCCTATATCGCCGGCTATGCCGTCGTCCGGGGCGACGCCACGCTCGGTGCCGATTGCACGGTCAATGCCTATGCCTGCATTGCCGGCAAGGTGACCTGCGGCGATTATGTCCGCATCGCCTCGCATGCCCAGATCATGGGCTTCAACCATGGCTATGAGGACCCCGATGTCCCGATCGCGCGACAGCCGCATGAAAGCCGGGGGATTGTCATCGAGGACGACGTGTGGATCGGCGCAAAAGCGGTGGTGCTCGATGGCGTCCGGATCGGCCACGGCGCTGTCATTGCCGCTGGCGCCACGGTCACCCGCGACGTCCCGCCCTTCACGATTGCCGGGGGCGTGCCGGCAAAGCCGATCCGCCGGCGCGGTGAGAAATCGAATACCGACATCGAAGCGGCCCTCCGGACCGTGGGCGACAGCATCGGGGCAGAATGGCAAGCGATCCTCAACAGGAACCTGCGCGACGGGTTTTATGTCTCACGCGAGGCCGACGGCCAGGAGCGGGCGAGCATCCGACACCTCTGCGATGCGATCGAAATCGCGGCGGGCCTCGATGAACGTCCGGAAGGGCTCGACATTCCAGCCGCGATAACGACGCTGAAGGCGATACAGGATCCCGAAACGGGTCTTTTCCCCGACCCCAGCCGTCCGCCGCGGCCGGGCCTTCCCTTGCGCGAGGACGGATTGGCGCTCTACAACATCCTCGCTGCCGGCTACGCGTTGGAGGTGCTCGGCGGCCAACCGGAGCACAGGGTTGCCGCCGTCGAGCTCGATGCTCCCGATCTCTGCGCCTGGCTGGAAAGCCTTCCCTGGCGGAACAATGCCTGGGCGGCCGGAGCCTGCGTCGATGCGATCGGAACCGCCCTTTATTTCAACGCGCGCTACTTTTCGACCGGCAGGATGCGGGAAACGCTGTTTGGCTGGCTTTCACTTCATGTCGACAGGAGCACCGGCCTCTGGGGGTCGCCGACGGCCTCGGAGGGCCTGCTGCAGCCGGTCAATGGCTTCTATCGCCTGACAAGAGGCACCTATGCGCAGTTCGGCCTGCCGGTGCCCCGTCCCGAGGCCGCGATCAATTCCGTGCTCGCCAACTACCGCAACCATGATGGTTTTCGCGGCCCGACCTATACCGCCTGCAATTTGCTCGATACCATCCACCCGCTGCTGATCTGTCTCGACCTGACGGATCATCGTCGGGCCGAGGCCGAGGCTGTCGCCCGCGCCATCATCACTCGCGCGCCATCGCGCTGGCGGGAAGGCGAGGGCTTTGCCTTTGCCGACGGCCAGGAAGCCGGTCTGCAAGGCACGGAAATGTGGCTCTCGGTCATCCATCTGGCGGCAAAGCTGCTGAAGCGGGACGATGTCTTCCGCTATGTCCCGAAGGGCGTCCATCGCACGCAGGCCGTGGGTCTCGGACTATGAAACAGGAATTGAGGAGGCGACGGTCATGACGAAGCGGAAGGCGCTTGTTGTTTACGGTGGAATGAAACTGCACACGCCTAGGGAAGGCGCGGAAGTCGTCCGTCAGATCCTGGAGAAACATGGCTTCGCGGTTCAGGTAACCGATGATTACGACGCGCTCGGCGCCAATGACGTCGGCTCCAATGCACTCGTGGTGCCGGTCATCACGGATGGCATCCTCGAACCTGAAAAGATGGAGAGGCTGATTGCCGCGGTGCAGGCGGGCACGGGGCTTGCGGGATACCACATGGGGCTTGCGACCAGTTTTCGGGCAAGCGTGCCTTTCCGCTATGCCGCGAGCTGCTACTGGGTTTCCCATCCCGGCAACATCATCTCTTACGAGGTCGACATCACCCGTCCCGATCATCCGATCATGGTGGGGATCGAGCCCTTCAAACATACATCGGAGCAATACTACCTGAACTATGATCCGGCCGTGGAGGTGCTGGCAACCACAACTTTTTCCGGCGAATTCCACCCCTGGCGCAAGAACGTCGTCATGCCGGTGGTATTCACCACCATGCACGGCCAAGGCCGGGTGTTCTATTCCTCCCTCGGGCACACAGCCGACGAACTCGAAATCCCCAATGTGCGCCTGATTCTGACCCGCGGCCTGCTTTGGGCGGCCGGGGCGCTTTGATTGTCCTGCCTCGTCACACCGACGGACCCGGGTTCATGTTCAATCGGGTTCATGGACTTGTCGATCGCACGATATCGATAGCGCCTTCTGCTGCGGGTGTCGATTTAGGGTCAAGCGGTTCTTCCTCAAATCTGTGGCCAAAAGAGCGTTGGCGTTACAGTTGCCATCCTCGTGGATGCGAACGAAGTCGCAACGGTCACCGGGTCCAAATCTTGTTCTGACCTCTTCTCGCGGTGCCATTCCGGTGATCCCGGCGGAAAACTCAAACACTTCAAACGGGTTGCCCTGCGCTAGCGGCGCATATCCGCCTGCCGAGCTGCGATCCTGGGCGCCGTCACCATGGACGAGCCTGACCGCCGCCTTCGGCGCCCGTCGGGAAGCCAGAGCGTTCCCGACATCGGTTCGCCCGCGGACATGAGTTCGAAGCGCTCGCTGTCACGCCGGCCGAGGTCATGATCGGCCAGACGCCGGCCGGGGCCGTCAAGGCAGCCAGGAGTGGTACAGCGGATGGTCTGCCATGATCGGCATCGGCGTCGGCATGCCGGTGCGCTGGGAATGATAGGCGGCGGTCACGAGCTCAAGCGAGCGGCGCGCATCTTCGAGCGTTACCGGTGGTTCGGTGCCCTCGACGAGCGCCTTGTGGAGGAGCTGGAACTGGCGGGTATAACCGTCCTCTTCCACCTTGTAGCCGGCCAGCGCCTCGTCGATGCGGGTCTGATGCTCCTCGGTGCCGGCCGTGAAGGCCCAGGGATCGCGGCCCATCGTATAGGGCTCCAGCACGCTTTCTGCGACGAGATCTGCGAAGCAGAAGCGCAGGCGCGAGATCTCCTTGCGGGAGCCGAGCGTCATCGACAGTGCGGCAAGCGAGCCGTTTTCCATCTTCACCGAGAGCGTCGCGGTATCTTCGACCTCGATCGGATTGACCAAGGTCGTGCCATGGCTGAACACCTCGGCGCAGGCGCCCTGGACATAGTTCAGCATATCGTGGGCGTGGATCGCGTGGCCGAGTAGCCCGCCGCCGAGTTCGCTCTTCCACTTGCCGCGCCACGGGACGGCGTAGTAATCCGGTCCGCGCCACCAGTGGGTTTCGATGGTGGTGAGATAGGCCCGGCCCGTCAGCCCGCGTTCGATGAGATATTTGAGCTTCTGCAGGCCGGTGCCGTAGCGGTACTGGAAGATCGGCATCAGAACCCGGTCGGTGGCGCCGACGATCTTCGTCATCGCATCGACATCGGCGATCGAGCCGAACAGCGGCTTCTCACAGATCACGTGCTTGCCGGCCTCGATTGCGCGTTTGCAGAACTCGTAATGTGAATCCGGCGGGGTGCAGATGTCGATGATGTCGAGGTCGTCGCGCGCAAACAGCGTCTCTGCATCCCGGGTGTAGTCGGGAATCTTGTATTCGGCGCAGAGCGCGCGGCCGCGGTCCTCGTCGAGCGAGCAGAGCACGACGACCTCGAACAGGTCCGGATTCCACCCGAAGCCCGACAGATGCCGCGCGGCGATGCCGGCGCCGATCACGCCGACGCGATATTTCCTGGTCATTTCAGTTTTCCTCTCTAGCCGCCGAACCGGGCGGCGTTGGTCTGCGCTTCGAGCGAGAGCCGGCAGACCTCATAGCAATGCGCCTGCGACATCGCCGTTTCGGTGCGGTCGCGGACATCATCGACAAAAGCGCGGAAATAGATGAGCTCCTCTTCGCTGCAGTCGATGTGGGTCTTTTCCTCACCGTTGACGAGGAACAGGTGGTCCTTGCCGGGCCGGCCGCAGATGTCGATGTACTTGCGCAGTTCGATATAGCCTTCGGTGCCGAGGATGGTCAGCCGTCCATCACCCCAGGTGCCGAGTGCCTCCGGCGTGAACCAGTCGACGCGGACATAGCCGGTGGCGTTGTCGGAGCGCAGCAGCAGGTCGCCGAAATCCTGGAATGCCGGTTTTTCGGGCATCGCGAAATTGCCGATGCTGCTGGCCACGACCTCGCCGCTGGTCGAGCCGGTATAGAACAGGAACTGGTCGATCTGGTGCGAGGCGATGTCGACGATGATGCCGCCGAAACGCCCGGGGTCGAAGAACCAGTCCGGCCGTGAGGCAAGCTGCAGCTTGTGCGGCCCGGTGCCGATGGTCTGGATCACCCGGCCGATCGCACCCTCCTCAACCAACTTGCCGGCCTTGACGGCGGAGCGGACACAGTGGCGTTCGGTAAAGCAGATCGAAAAGATCCTGCCGGTTTCTTCCTGCGTCCTGCGAACCTCGGCCAGCTGGTCGAAGGTGGTCAGGCCGGGCTTGTCCACCATCACGTCCTTGCCGGCCTTCATGGCACGCACCGCAAGGCCCGCACGATCGGCCGGCACGGCGGCGATGCAGATGACGTCGATCGAGGGATCGTCGAAGATCCGGTCGCGGTCGAGCTTCGGCGCGTCGGGGTAGGCCTCCTCCATGGCCTTCACCACACCGGGGGCGGTGGTCTCGGGGCAATAGCCGGCAAACGCGACGCCGGCGGCCCGAAGCCCTTTCACGTGGTCGAAAATATGGCCGTGGTCCAGACCAACGGCTGCGAATTTCAGCATGTCTTGTTCCTCATCCTGGCCGGCTTCTGCCCCGGCCGTATTCAAGAATTCCTCTGATGCCCGAAAGCGTCAGGCGTCCTCCGCCAGCTTCACCGAGACGTTCCGGCCGTCGGCGTCGAAAAAATGTGCCTTGTCGAAATCGAAGAACACTTCGATGCGGTCGGCCACTTGCGGCTGGCCTTCAAGCAGGATCGTCAACGCCTGGCCGTCGGCGAGGCTCGCATAGACGACGGTCTGGCCGCCAAGGCTCTCCACAAGGTCGACGGTCGCGGTGCCGAGGCTGATGCCTCCGTTTTCGGGAACGATCCGAATATGCTCGGGACGGATGCCGAAGGTCTCGGGCGGTGTCGAAAATGCGGGCGCCGGTAGCGAAATGCCGCCGACCTGAATACCCTGCGGTGTAGCGTCCACCGTCAGGAAGTTCATCTTCGGTGATCCGATGAAGCCGGCGACGAAGCGGTTGACGGGCGCATTGTAGAGGTCGAGCGGCGAGCCGACCTGCTCGATCCGGCCATTGTTCAACACCACGATCTTGTCCGCCATGGTCATCGCCTCGACCTGGTCGTGGGTCACGTAGATCATGGTGTTGCCGAGCCGGCGGTGCAGCTTGGCGATCTCGACGCGCATCTGCACGCGCAGCTCCGCATCGAGATTGGAAAGCGGCTCGTCGAACAGAAAGAGCCTCGGCTCACGCACGATTGCACGGCCGATCGCCACGCGCTGGCGCTGGCCGCCGGAGAGCTGGCGGGGTTTTCGCCCGAGCAGCGCTTCGATCTGCAGGATTTCGGCGGCTTCCTGCACGCGTTTTTCGATCTCCTGCTTTGGCATCCGCGCGGTCTCCAGCCCGAAGGCGAGGTTCTTGTAGACCGACATGTGCGGATAGAGCGCGTAGGACTGGAACACCATGGCGATGCCGCGCTCATAGGGCGCGATCTGGTTGACCTTCTCGCCGTCGATCAGGAGGTCGCCGCCGGAGATTTTCTCGAGCCCTGCGATCATCCGCAACAGGGTCGATTTGCCGGAGCCGGAGGGGCCGACGAAGACGACGAACTCGCCGGGATCAATCATCAGGTCGACGCCGTGGATGACTTCGAGTTCGCCATAGGCCTTGACGATTTTGCGCAACTCAACGGTGGATGACATGGTTTGCCTCCAAGAGATTCTGGGTTTCTGCGGGCCGTCCGGGAATTGCAGGGGGCGTGACTTGCCTCATCATCGCTTCATCCCCGTGGTGGCAATGCCTTCGATCAGAAGGCGCTGGAACAGCAGGAAGAAGCCGAATACCGGCACCAGCGACAGCACGGACATGGCGAACAGGCCGCCGTAATTCGACACGCCGGAGGAATCCACGAAGGTCCTGAGGCCGAGCATGACGGTGTATTGCTCCATGTCGTTCAGATAGATCAGCGGCCCCAGGAAATCGTCCCAGGTCCAGATGAAGGTGAAGATCGAAGCGGTGGCGAGCACCGGCATCGACAGCGGCAGGATCACCTTCCAGTAGATCCGCCAGGGTGAGCAGCCGTCCATCATCGCGGCCTCGTCCAGTTCCTTCGGGATGCCGCGGAAGAACTGCACCATCAGGAAGATGAAGAAGGCATCGGCGGCAAGGAATTTCGGCACCACCAGCGGCAGGAAGGTGCCGATCCAGCCGAGGCCCCTGAACAGCACATATTGCGGGATCAGGGTCACGTGATAGGGCAGCATCAGCGTCATCAGCATCAGAGCGAAGAACATCCTCCGCCCCCTGAATTCGAGCCGGGCGAAGGCGAAGGCCGCAAGCGAGCAGCTCAGCACATTGCCGATTACGCACAGGATCGCGATCAGGAAGGAATTGCTGAAGAACCGGCCGAAACTGACGGGAAGGCCGTTCCAGCCCTCGATATAGGAGCTGAAGCTGATGCTGGAGGGAATCAGGCTGGCGGAGGTGAATATCTCCGATTCCGGCCGGAACGACGCCGACAGCATCCAAAAGAGCGGATAGAGCATCGCGATCGATGCGGCGATGAGCAGCGCATGGACGATGATGCCGGTCAGGCGGCCCCGTGCGCTTCCTTCGGAAAATGCGGTTGTGGCCTTATTCGTCATAATGCACCCAGTAGCGGCTGGTAAGGAAGGCGAAGGCCGTGAACAGGGCGATGATGATCAAGAGCACCCATGCGAGCGCCGATGCATAGCCCATGCGGAAATAGCCGAAGGCTTCCTGATAGAGGTAGAGGGTGTAGAACAGCAGCGAGTTGACCGGTCCGCCCTGACCGTTCGAGATGATGAAGGCGGGCGTGAAGGTCTTGAACGCTTCGATCGTCTGGATGATGGCGTTGAAGAAGATCACCGGGGTCAGAAGCGGCACGGTGATGCGCACGAACTGGCGCCAGCGGCCGGCGCCATCGACCGTAGCCGCCTCGTAGACGTCCGCCGGGATCTGGCGCAGTCCCGCCAGGAACACGATCATCGGCGACCCGAATTGCCAGACCGCGAGTACGATCAGCGTCCAGAGCGAATAATGCGGGTTCGAAATCCAGCTCGGCCCGTCGATGCCGAAATTGGCGAGAAACTGGTTGACGAGGCCGTTGCCGGAAAAGAGCTGGCGCCAGAGGATGGCGATGGCAACGCTCGCGCCGAGCAGCGAGGGCAGATAGAACAGCGCCCGGTAGAGCGACAGGCCCCTGATGCCTCGGTTGAGCAGGATCGCGATCGCGAGCGCAAATGCGAGCTTCAGCGGCACGGAAAAGATGACATAGACGAATGTTACCCGGACCGAGGCCATGAATTTGGGATCGGCGGAAAACATCCGCACGTAGTTGGCTGTGCCGATCCAGTTCGGCGAGGTCAAGAGGTCGAAATCCGTGAACGACAGATAGAGCGACCAGAGGATCGGGCCGAGCGACAGGCACAGGAAGCCGATCGCCCATGGCAGCAGGAAAAAATAGCCCGCACCCTCTGGCGAAGAGTACCACGGGCGTGCCTTTCCCCGAACCATCCCCCCGCGCGGGGGGATGGCTTCAGTGGGCGTGGTGATCGTCATTGCTCAGCCCCGGCTCAGAAGGTCGGAGGCCTGGGCGACGAAGTCCTTGCCGGCGGCCTCGGGGCTTTGCATGCCGAAGGCAACCTGCTGGGAGATGTTGGTGAGCATGGTGCCGGCGATCTCGCCCGCCGTCTGCGGCGGGGCAGGGGGGATCGGGCCGATCAGGTCGCCGAGCCCGGCGACATATTCGAGCGTCAGGCGTTCCTGTTCCGAAAGCTCGGGGGCGAGCGCGTCGCGCACATGGGCAGCGCACGGGATCCCGCGCTCGGTGCCGAGGACCTTGGCGGCCTTGAGATCATTGACGAAGTAGCTCACATACCGGGCGGCGTCGGCCTTCGCTTTCGACGTGCCGGCGACCGAGAAGAACATCGACGGTTTGCGGTACTGGCCGCCGGTGGCGTCTGGCGCGACCAGCGGATAGGGAGCCAGCCCGAGCTTGTCCTGCATCAGCGCCTGGTGGGCGATCAGCACGTTGGAATTGTCGAGCTGGAGCGCGGCCTTTCCGGTCACGATCATCGACGTATCGATCGATCCGGTGTAAAGGGCTCTGTCCTCGGCTGACACGCAGATCCCGGCGTCGCGGAGTTTCGCCCACATCGTGAACCACTCGATCGCGTCGTTCTCGTCGAATCCCAGCTTGCCGTCTGCGGTGTAAAGCGCCTTCTTGCGCTGGCGCAGCCAGTTTTCGAGTGCTTGTTCGAAGGATGAGGCGTCGTCGATGACGCTCATGCCGACATCCGCCTTCTTGAACGCCTCGTTGAAGTCGGCGAGCTGATCATAGGTGAAGGGGCCATTCGGCGCGGGAATGCCCGCCTTTTCAAAGGGGCTGGTGTTGACGAAGCAGGCGACCGAGTTGGCCCCGAGGCTGATGCCGTAAAGCTTGCCGTCGACGGTGCCGCCGGCGACCTGGTCGTCGTCGAAATCATCGAGGTTCAGCTGGTCGCCGACGAACTCATCAAGCGGGGCGATGGCGTTGCGGTTGGCGTATTCGACGATGTAGCGGTAGTCCATCTGGAAGATATCCGGGGCATTGCCGCCGGCGATCTGGGTGGCGAGCTTGGTCCAGTAATCGTTCCAGGACAGGAATTCGTTCTGGACGTTGATGCCGGTTTCCTCGCCGAAGAGCGCGCTGACCTGGCCGGTCTTGTCAGCGCGGACCTGTCCGCCCCAGAAGATCAGGCGGAGCCGCTCGGCGGCGGCGCGGGCGATCGGCCCGTCAAGGCTGGCGGCAAGGGCCGTGAATCCGGCAATCTGCATGAAGCGGCGTCGACCGATGGAATTCATCATATGCTCCTCCTTTGTTCACCGACATCTCCTCGATCGGTGATGCAGAAGGTTACCCATCGGCAGGGCATATGAAAAATACGATCTTTCGAAAGAAATATTGATATTATCTATGGCTGCCTTGCGCTTTTTCCGTTTTCCTGGCAAGGGCGCCGGCTCCGAGCGTCAGGATTTCATCGATCAATGCGGAAAGCCGAGGGTTCTGGCCGGCGTCCTGGGTTGCGTAAATTCCGACGCGATCCCACGTCTCGACCTGCTTCGAATCCAACTCGATGAGGTGAAGCCCCCTCGCTGCCAACTCATCGGACATGACGGTGGTGAAGCGGTAGACGCCGTTGCTGTTCAGAACATAGTCGATGCAGGCATCCAACGAGTTCGAGGCAAAGCTCAGGGGCTCTGCCCTGAAGCGCAGATCGCTTTCGCCTCCGCCGTGGCGCAGGAAAAGCCGCTCGTAGCGCCGGTCCGGCGAGCCGGCGGCCACCTGCGGATAGGACTTGATCTCCTCCAACGACCGCGGGCCTTTCAGCAGCTCATGGTCCTTGCGGACAAAGTAACCCTGCTTGGCCTTTCCAAACGGCACGAAGCGCGTGTTGAACTCGGCTGCGATCGACGGTGTCTCGTGACCGAGAAACAGCGAGATCTCGCCCGCGAGAAGCTGGTCCAGGCAACGAAGCTGGTTGCCGATGCTGACATGGACCGGCGCATCCGGGTAGGTTTGCCGGTGGTCGAAGGCCCAGTCGCGCAAGAACAGCATCCACCAGGTGTAGCCGGTTCCGATGCTGATTGTGCGCTCGGTCTGCGTGCGCTGGCGTTCCAGCAGGTCGAGCGTGTTGTCGTAGAGCCTTCGCATCACGCGGGTGTTCTCGAACAGCGTCATGCCGTAGGGCGTCAGCGTCACGCCACGGGCGGTGCGCTTGAACAGTATAACGCCAAGGCTTTCCTCCAGCTTCCGGATATTGAAGGTAAGCGTCGGCTGGGTGACGTTGAGCAATTGCGCCGCACGGCTGAAGGAACCCGATTCCGCGATCACCAGAAACTGCTGCAGAATTTTGTCCATATCGCCTCCCGCGGGCCTCACGCCTGTGTCTAGAGTGGCCAACTTCTACGTCGCCGCGTGACCGGTTTTCAAGTTCTCCGCTGACACTGATCTTCGCACGCAAGTCCTTGATATCGACGGAAGGTACGGCTTTTTTCTTGCGCCTGTCATCCAAGACATTAACGCTGCCTGCGCGCAATTGATCTTTCCATCGCCTTATCTGTTGTCCGGCCTGGGCTGTCAGCGCACGCCGTCACCGTCGCGGTCCCAGTACCAGGCAACATACATTTTCTTGCGGTCGTGCTGCCGGTTCTTCAGGAGGCCGCGGATATCGCGGACATCACTCTTTTCGCACGCGATCCAGACGAAGGTTTCGCCGTCGAGGTCGGCGAGCGCATGGCGGATGGTTTGCGCCAGTCCCCCGGTTCCGGCGGACGAGCGATGCAGCCATGTGAGGTCGAGTTCGGACGCCCCGCCGATCGCCTGTTCCTCCGCCGCGTTCTCCACTTCGATGATCGCCGTCAGCCTCGTTCCGGCCGGCGCTTCCTCGGCGATACGGGCGATCGCGGGCAGGGCGGCCTCGTCGCCGGCAAGGAAGATGCGTTCGGCCGCGGGAACGCCGCCGCCGCCGGGGCCGAGAAACGCCGCCCGGTCGCCGGGCTTTGCATCGCGAGCGAAATCGGCACCCGGCGTGGCGATGCCCGGGGCAGGGTGCTGAAGGAAATCGACCCAGACTTCGCCGCGTTCGATATCGACGAAGCGGATCGTATAGACCCGGATCAGCAACGCATCCTCGCCCTCCGGCCATTTGATCCGTCCATCTTCTCCGATCACCGGCCAGACCGGCTCGCGGCCGTTTGGCGGCACCAGCAGGCGCACGTGCATGTTGCCGCCGATGAACGGCGTCACATCGGCGCAGGCGAATTTCACCCGCAGCATATGCGGCGTGACGGTTTCGGTGGCGACAACGCGGACCTCATGCAGGTTGGCGGGCGCGGCTGTTGATGGCGCATCGGACCATGTAAGCTCCATCGCATCGTCGCCGGCGAAATAGAACAGATATTCGGCAAGCATGGTGCGCGCCAGTTGCAGCTGCTCGGCGCTCGGCGCGGCGAGGGCGATCTTCAAGCTTTTCCGGTCAACCGCGAGAACCGCCTCGCCTGTTTCGGTCCTCAGCGTCAAGCGCTCGCCGGAGCGCGTGATATCGAAATGCTCGCCAAGATGCTCTTCCAGGGTATCGAGCATCACTGCCGGGTCTGTTGGCCGGGCGATGCCGGCAAGGCGGAACGTCATGTTTCTTCCCTTCATTCGCTCTTGGAAGGCTTCGCATCGCTGTAGTGGCGGCCCATCGGCAGCATCATTGGCCGCGCGGAAACCGGGTCGATGATGATCCTGCTTTCGAGGCTGAAGACCGCGCGGATATGGTCCTCGGTCAGCACCGCTTCCGGCGCGCCCGCCACATGCAGCCGTCCGGCCTTCATTGCCACCAGATGATCGGCATAGCGGGCCGCAAGGTTCAGGTCGTGCAGCACCATGACGATGGTGGTGCCGTTCTTGCGGTTGAGGTCGGTCAGAAGATCCAGCACCTCGACCTGATGGCTGATGTCGAGGAAGGTGGTCGGTTCGTCGAGCAGCAGGATATCGGTCTGTTGGGCCAGCACCATGGCGATCCAGACCCGCTGGCGCTGGCCGCCGGAAAGCTCGTCGACGGCGCGGTCGGCAAGGTCCGCCGTGCCGGTCGTATCGAGCGCAAGGGCAACCGCCTGGTCATCTCGCGCGCTCCACCGCGAAAACATGGTCTGGTGTGGGTGACGTCCCCGGCTGACGAGATCCGAAACCGTGATCCCCTCCGGCGCCAGCGGCGACTGGGGGAGCAGGCCCAGCGAGCGCGCCAGCAATTTCGTCGGTGTGCGGTGGATGGCCTTGCCGTCGAGCAGTACCTCTCCGCGCTTCGGCGTCAGAAGCCGCGACAGCGTCTTGAGCAGGGTCGACTTGCCGCAGGCATTGGCTCCGACAATCGCCGTGATCCGGTTTTGCGGCACGGTGAAGCTGAGGTCTTCGAGAACGGTCTTCTCGCCATAGCCCGTTGTGATCCCGTTTGCGCTGAGAACATGCCGGGTCATGGTGCCGTTTCCGATCTGTTGGCGCGAATGATGAGATAGATGAGATAGGGTGCCCCAAGTGCCCCGGTGACGATGCCGACAGGGTAGCGCGCGGGCAGAAGGAACTGCCCGGTATAATCGGCAAACAGAACAAGGCAGGCGCCGATCAGTGCGGCCGGAACCAGCAGCGAACCGCCGGTGCGGATGATCCGCGCAGCAATCGGCCCGGAGAGAAACGCCACGAAGGCGATGGGCCCGGTCACCGCGGTTGCGATCGCGATCAGTCCGACGGCCGCGATCGTCACCACGAGACGGGTGCGGGCAACGCCGACGCCAAGCGCCGCGGCCGTCTCGTCGCCCAGCCGGAGCGCTTCGAGGTCCCGCGTCCTGCTGACAAGCAGCCCGCCGCAGACAACCAGACTGAGGACAAGCGGAACCGCCTGATCCAGCCGGGAGCCGTTGAGACTGCCCGTCAGCCAGCGCAGCGCCTCCTGAAGGTTCCACATCGGCGCCAGCGACAGCACATAGGCGATCATGCTTTCCAGCATCGAGGAAACGCCGATGCCGACGAGGATCAGCCGGGTGCCGGCAACCCCGTTCTTTGCGGCAAGGCCATAGACCAGAAACGCAACGCCAAGACCGGCGGAAACGGCAAAGACCGAGACCGCGGGCCCGTTCAGCTTCAACACCACGATGGCGAACACCGCTGCTGCGCTGGCCCCGGAACTGATGCCGATAATGTCCGGGCTTGCCAGCGGATTGCGCAGCATGGTCTGGAAGGCGACGCCGCCAAGGCCGAAGCTTGCGCCGGCCAGCACCGCCAGCAAGGCGCGCGGCAGGCGCAATTGCCCGACCGTGAAGGAAAGCCCCGGCACATCCTCGCCCGCCAGCACCCGAAGCACCGCGCCGGGCGGCGCAAAGGACTTGCCGAGCATCAGCGTCAGCGCGAACAGCACTGCGATCAGGGCTACAAACAGCGCCATGCCGAGCCGCCGCCGGTTGCTGCGCCGGGTTCTGGTGGCCGTAACGCGCTGGAGGGTCGAAGAAAGGCGCGTCATAGTTCTCGCACCTGTTGGCGCCTGACGATCCAGATGAAGACTGGCCCGCCGACCAGCGCGGTTATGATGCCGACATCAACCTCGCCGGGGCGGGCGGCGATGCGGCCGACGATATCGCTCGCCAGAAGCAGTATGCCGCCGCCAAGGGCCGAAAACGGCAGCAGCCAGCGGTGATCGACGCCGACGACCAAGCGGCAGGCATGCGGAACCACGAGGCCGACAAATCCGATCGGCCCGCACACCGCCGTCGTCGCCCCGCACAGGAGAACCGCCGAAACCGCGGCAACGGCGCGGCCGAGGGCAATGTTTTCCCCGAGGCCCGCGGCCAGTTCGTCGCCCAGCGCCATGGCGTTGAGCTTGCGCGCGGAGATGAAGGCGAGTGCGAGACCGACGACGAGGAACGGCAGAACCGGGAGGATGCGCGAAAAAGTGGCCCCGCCGACGCCGCCGATCTGCCAGGAGCGGATGCCGCCGGCGATGTCGCCTCTCGGCAGCACGATCGCCATGACCAGCGAAGCGAACGCGATCGAGGTTGCCGCTCCCGCAAGCGTCAGCTTCAGCGGCGTCGCCCCGCCGCGACCAAGCGAGCCGACCAGGTAGACGAAGACGGCGGTGATGCCCGCGCCAAGGATCGCGGTCCAGATATAGGCGTTGGAGGAACTGATATTGAACCAGGCCACGCCGATGACCACCGCCAGTGCCGCGCCCGTATTGACGCCGAAAATGCCGGGATCGGCCAGCGGGTTGCGGGTGATGCCCTGCATCAGCGCGCCGGAAAGCCCGAGCGCGGCCCCTGCCAGCACGGCAAGCGCCGTGCGCGGAATGCGCATCGCCACCACGGCTTCGCCGATGGTTTCCTCGTGCCCGACAATGGCGGCGGCGATGTCGGAAAAAGACACGCCGCGCGTGCCGATCGCCAGCGAGGCCGCCGCCAGAACGACGACAGCGAGAACGGCCACGGCCAGCCAGAACATCCTCCCTCCGCCGCCCGCGCCGGAGGCTATCGTAACCTGCCGCCTCATTCTGGCTTGGCGGTTGACTTTCTGGCCGCTGCGGCAAGCTTTGCCACATAGTCATCAAGCACATAGGAGATCGAAAGCGGGGTCGGGTTGGCCGCCGTGCCGAGGGGATTGCGGCCGAGCATGATGACGGCGCCGTTTTCGACAGCCGGCATGTGCCGGAAAACCGGGTTCTGCCGCATGGCCTCGAGAAGCGTATCGTCGCCATAGGTAACGACGATATCGACGTCGTCGAAGGCATCGATGCGCTCGACGCTGATCGACCCGGCAAAGCTGCCGTCCTTCGAGGCCGCTATCACGCTTTCGGGGGCTTCCAGCCCGAGATCGCCAAAGAACTGCACCCGGGTATCGTGGGTCGTGTAGAAATTCACGACGCTGAGGTCGGTGGCGTCGAGATGGGTGATGAACATCGCCTTCTTGCCCTGAAGCTCCGGGTATTCGGAGATCTCGGCGGCAATCTCGGCCTCGATCCGCGCGATCAGCGCCTCGCCTTCCTCCGGCATGCCGAGGCCTGCGCTGTCGAGGCGGATCATGTCGCGCCAGTTCGTCGCCCAGGGCGCATCCGGATAGGCGACGACCGGCGCGATCTGGCTCAGCGTGTCGTATTCGCTGCGGGTGAGGCCGGAATAGGCGGCGAGGATGACGTCGGGCCTGACGGCGGCCACGGCCTCGAAATCGATGCCATCGCCCTCGTCGAACAGCACAGGCGTATCGGCGTCGAGTTCATCGAGCCGTGCCGCGACCCAGGGCAACACGCCATCGCCGTCATCATCGCCGAAATTGGCCGCAGCGAAGCCCACCGGCACGACGCCCAGCGCCAGCGGCACCTCGTGATTGGCCCAGGCGACGGTCGCGACCCGCTCCGGCTTCTCGGTGATCACGGTCTCGCCGAAGGCATGGTGGATGATGATCGGTTCGGCAAGGGGCTCGCCCGCGCGGGTTGCGGGCGCAGCAAACAGAGCGATGGCGACGATGAGAAGGGAAAAACCAGGCAAGCGCGACATGGCGATTTCTCCGGTTGGCTAAAGTTGACCCTCATTGTCATGTTCAATAAAGGGGGTCAAGGTGGCCATGCGCGACTTCTGCCGCCGCCGGTGAAGTTTCAGGGGAATCCTACAAAAACGGGAAATCATACAATACTGGACTAAATTAATCAGGTTAATCGCCATCTGAACCTGCAGATTGCGTCGGAACAAGCCTTCTCGCGGCCGCGAACGGGCGCTCTGCCGCAGTAGATCAAAATCCGCTGAACGCGATTTCTGGAAGCTGAAGATGAACGACGCAACAAGCAAAAATGATGGACGGCACGCAACGATCCGGCGGAGGGCGGTCGTCCTTCTCGGCTGCACGGCGCTGGCAGCAAGCCCGATGCCGTTGAGAGCGCAGGATCAGGGCGAGGCGACCACCGTTCTCGAGCCCGTGACCGTCAACACCAGCGGCATGGGCAGCAGCGACGCCACCTCAATCGTCGCGTTCGAAAGCTCCGGCGGCGGCAAGCTGGCGACGGACTTCCTCGACACCGCAGCTTCGGTATCCGTGATCACGTCCAAGGAAATCCAGCAGCGCGACGCCCAGACGGTGGAACAGGTGCTTGATTACACCGCCGGCGTGACCACCGACTTCTACGGCTCCGACGACCGCTTCGATTATTACAAGATCCGCGGATTCGATGCCTATACCTACCGCGATGGCCTTCCGCTCGGCTCGCCTTTCGGTGGTGTGCGCGAGGAGCCGTTTGCTTTCGAGCGGGTGGAGGTGCTCAAGGGCGCCGATTCGACGATCTTCGGCGTCTCCGATCCGGGCGGCACGGTGAATTTCGTGTCCAAGACGCCGCGGAGCGAGCGGTTCGGCGAAGCCTATATCACCGGCGGCTCCTACGACCACGCCGAGGTCGGCTTCGATTTCGGCGACAACATCACCGAGGATGACACGCTTTCCTATCGCCTCACCGGCAAGTTCCAGAACGCCGACGCGGAATACGACTATTCCAATGACGACGAGAGCTTCATCATGGGCGGGCTGACGTGGCGCATCGACGATGCCACCGAGATGACCCTGATCTACGACTATCTCGATACCGATGGCACGCCCGGCGGCGGCGGGCATCCGATCGGGTCGGATTTCGACCGCAGCTTCTTTCTCGGCGAGCCGGATTACAACTACAACGACGTGACCCGCAACACCGTTACCTGGATGTTCGACCACGACTTCGGCTCGGGACTGACTTTCAGTTCGCGGGCCCGCTATTCGAGCTCCGAGACCGGTTTCGGCTATGCCTATGTCTACGAGCCGGTCGACAATGGCGACACGATTGCCGATCGCTATTACTTCGGCAGCGCCCGCGACTATGACGACTTCGTTATCGACGCGCATTTCCAGTACGATACGTCCTTCGCCAACGTCGAAAGCCGCACGCTTGCGGGCCTGCAGTACGAAACCTATTCCGGCACCAATGACAGCTATTACGATGTCGCGCCAGGCATTGACTGGACCAACCCGGTCTATTCCGGCGGCCCGAACTACAGCGGACCCTATGCGAGCACGAAGAACGACCAGAACACGACCTCGGTCTACCTGCAGCAGGAGCTGACCTTCTCCGAAAAGCTGATCGCCTCGGTCGGCCTGCGCAATGACTGGCTGGATCTGGAACAGCTTAACCAGCTCACCGGCATCACGACCGAGGGCGACTACAGCGAGTTTACCGGCCGCGCGGGGCTGACCTACCGGATCACCGACGAAGTCTCGACCTATGCGAGCTATGCCCAGTCGGTGGCGCCGCCGACGCTCGGGATCGAGCCGGAGCGCGGCGAGCAGTATGAGGTCGGCGTCAAATACGCGCCGCTGGCCTTCCCGGCGCTGTTCAGCGCCTCGGTCTATGATCTGACGAAGACCAACATCACGGTCACCAATCCCGCGACCAGCATGCAGGAATCGATCGGCGAGGCGCGGGTGCGCGGCATCGATCTGGAAGCCAAGGCCGAACTGCCGCACAATTTCAGCCTCACGGCGGCCTATTCCTACATGATGTCGGACATCGTCGAAAACGGCACGAGCGGCAATGTCGGCAACGAGCTCGGTTTCGTCCCGAACAATGTCGCTTCCCTGTGGGTGGATTATACGCTGGAAGGCGAAGGCCGGCGCGGCGACATGACCTTCGGCCTCGGCGCGCGCTACCAGAGCTCCTATTATTTCGGCGAGGACAACAAGGTCAAATCCGACCCCAACATCACCTTCGACGCCGCCTTCAGCTATGATGTCGCGGAACACACGACCCTGCAGGTGAACGCCACCAACCTCTTCAACGAGAAATATGTCGCCTATGGCGGCTACGGCGCCGACTGGTACAATCAGGGCCGCGCGGTTTATGTGACGCTGCGCCAGTCCTGGTGAGATAAGGAACGCGCCATTGCGCGCGGGTCAGCGCGCACTTGTGAGCGCCTTCTTGCGCCAGGCTGCCGGCGTTTCTCCGGTGACCTGGCGAAACACGCGGGTGAGGTGCGCCTGATCGGAAAAGCCGAGCTCGGCGGCGGCATCGGCAACGCTGAGGTCGCTTCCGACGAGCAGATCCTTCGCGCGTTCGACGCGTCTGGCAAGCTGCCACTGCAGCGGCGTTTTGCCCGTGGTCTGCCGGAAGACTTCCGAAAACCAGCTTTCCGAAAGCCCGACGGTCTCGGCCATCTCGGCCACCGTCATGCGCGCTTGGGGTGATGCTTCGAAGCGTGACAGCAGCCGGTTCATCTGCGCCTTGGTGATCCGGCCGCCGGAAGCGGGTTTTCCGGCATCGGCGGGAATGTCCAGCAGGGCGGTCGCGAGGCTGCCGACAAGGCTTTCGGCATAGAGCGAATGGCGGGCGGGATTTGCCACCTCGTCGACGATCATGCCCGCCAGCGTGCCGATCGGACCGATATCATGGGTTTCGGCCGGACGGCGCAAAACGGCGCGGGCCGCGGAGGCGCCGATCGATGGCGCGATGAAGCGCAGCAGCCTGTCCTCATGCAGATGAAGATCGAGATGGGAGAAGCGATGCCGGGCGGTGAACTGCGTCCACATCGGAACACCCGCGGGTACGTAGATCGCCCGCGTCAGCGGCCGTTCATGGCCGGAAAACGCGCCGTTACGGTTCGAGACGCGAATGCAATCCGAGACATCGTTGAAGAAGATGACAATCCTCGGATCCGGCGAAAGATAATAGGCGTTCGCGTCCCGATCGCCCTCGGCCTCCCAATAGACGCCGACAAGGCCGTCAAGTCCGCGCCACAGGACCGGCTGGACCGGCCGAATGCCTTTGGTATGACACAACATCGAATGCCGATAGGTCAAGACAGGTTACCGTTTTAAACGTGGTGGCCCATGCGCTGTCGCCGATCGAAAATGACGATACCGTAAACCGCTTCAGCGCTTCGGTCAGTTTCAAACATGACTATAAATATCATATTTTCCGCAAGCGCAAGCATCGCTTTCCCCTGCTTCCGGTTGTCGACCCTCGCTCGGGCTTGCCCGCCGTGACGCGCTTTGGATCCTCGGCGGTTTGTCTGAACCGCCCGATGATCCAGCGCTTCGCTTTGACGCATCGGGTTATCAAAAAACCGGGTTCCACTTTTTCGCCGGCCCAAAGCTGAGCAATCGCACGGATGCATTCCTAGAATGACTATCAATACGCTGAAATATTCATTTTTTGTGCCTCGTCTATCTCGTCTTCGGGGTGTTGTCGGTGGGTGAAAGCGGACGACATCGCCTCAGGCCCTCCCGGACGCCCGCGCGACATTGCCGCTGGTGGAAATGCGGGGCACAAACGCCCCGAGGCAAATGGTTGGAAACCGGGTCAGACGCCCGAATAGGCGGCGAAGCCGCCGTCGATCGGCAGCACAACGCCGTTGACGAAGCCGGAGGCGGCATTGCTCGCCAGGAACAGGAGCGCCCCGGTCAGTTCGTCCGCCGCGCCGAAGCGGCGCATCGGCGTATGGTCGATGATCTTGCGGGCCCGGTCCGTAAAGGCTCCGGCCTCGTCAACCAGCATCGCCCGGTTCTGGTTGGTGATGAAGAAGCCCGGCGCCAGCGCATTGACGCGGATGCCGGCCTCGGCGAAGTGAACTGCGAGCCACTGGGTGAAGTTGCTGATCGCCGCCTTGGCGCCGCTATAGGCCGGGATCTTGGTCAGCGGGCGGAAGGCGTTCATCGACGACACGTTGATCACCGAGCACCCGTCGCGCCCGATCATCTGGCGGGCAAACACCTGGGTCGGCACCAGCGTGCCGAGGAAGTTCAGGTTGAAGACGAAGCCGACGCTCTTCGGATCGAGGTCGAAGAAGGTGCGCAGGGACGTATCGTCGAGATCGGCGGCGCTGAACACCTCCTTCGTCGTCGTGCCGCGCGGATGGTTGCCGCCGGCCCCGTTCAGAAGAATATCGCAGGGGCCGAACCGGGCCTCCACCTTTGCCGCAGCCTCGGCAAGGGAAGCCGTCTCCAGCACGTTGGCGGCACAGGCCATCGCCTCGTAACCCTCATTCTCGAGCGCCCTGGCCGCAGCCTCGGCCGCATCGAGATTGAGGTCGATGAGGGCGATGCGCGCCCCGCAGGCCGCAAGCGCTAAGGCAAACGACTGGCCGAGCACGCCGGCCCCGCCGGTGACGACCGCGACCTTGCCGGAGAGATTGACCTTGAAGGGCAATACTGCCGTCATGATGCGGCTCCCGTGGCGCCCTTAGTCTTGGCGATGCCTTCCCAGATGCCGTTCAGATAGACCGCGCCAAGCGCACGGTCGTAAAGGCCGTAACCGGGTTTGCCGGTCTCGCCCCAGATCATCCGGCCGTGGTCGGGCCGGAAATAACCGGCAAAGCCGGTCTCGTAATAGGCCCTGAGCACCGCGCCCATATCGACGGAGCCTTCCGACGACAGATGGGCGACCTCGTTGAAATCGCCGGCGGCGCTGGTCTTGACGTTGCGCAGGTGGGCGAAGGCGATCCGGTCGCGCCCGGAAAATTCACGGACCATCGCCGGCAGGTCGTTTGCAAGGTCCGCGCCGAGGGAACCGGTGCAGAAGGTCAGCGCATTCGCCGGGCTGTCGACGACGGCGAGGATGCGTTCCAGATCCGCCCGGTTCTTGACGATCCTCGGCAGGCCGAAGATCGGGCGCGGCGGATCATCCGGATGGATCGCCATGCGGATGCCGGCTTCTTCCGCGACCGGAATGATGGCCTTCAGGAAAAAGGCAAGGTTTTCGAAGAGCCGCGCCTCGTCGATCGCGCCGTACTCCTCGATCAGCGCGGCAAGCTCTTCCGGCTTGTAGCTCGCATCCCAGCCGGGCAGGCTGAGCCCCTTGGAAAGGTCGATGGCGTCTGCCTCGGCGGCATTGAACGACAGCGCGTTCGAGCCGTCTTCGAGCTCCATGGCGAGGTCGGTGCGGGTCCAGTCGAACACCGGCATGAAGTTGTAGCACACGACCTTGACGCCGGCCGCGCCGAGATTGCGCAACGTCTCGCCGTAATTGGCGATCAGGTGGTCGCGGCTTGGCTTGCCGAGCTTGATGTCCTCGTGCACCGGCACGCTTTCGACGACCTCGAAGGCAAGTCCCGCCGTGTTGATCTTCGCCTTCAGCGCGGCGATCGCCTCCGGCGTCCAGACCTCGCCGACCGGCGTGTCGTAGATAGCGGACACGATGCCGGTCATGCCGGGGATCTGGCGGATGGCGGAAAGCGTGACCGGATCGTCATCGCCGTACCAGCGAAACGTCATCTTCATCTTCTTGTCCTTTGTCGAAATGATCTTGGGCGGAATGTGCGGCGCCTGCCGAGCCGCGCGTCGTTGCGAATGCAGGGAGGGGCCTACCCCTCCCGCGTTTGAAAAGCGGCATGCCCAGCCTGCAGTTTTGCGCGTGTCAGTCCGAAATGCTCATAGAACTCCTCCGGAGCGTCGTGGCGCTTTAGTTGCCGTATGATCCCGGCGACCATGCGGCTTTCGACCACGGCGTCCTCGAGCGCCTGCGTCTGTCCCGGATCATTGACGAGATCATAGAGCTCACTGCGCCCGCATCCCTCGAATTCCGCCGTCAGCGCCTCGGGCCGGACGGCCTTGCGGTCAGCCGGTATCTTCAGCGTCGAGAGCATCTTGGTGAAATCGAACGGTTCGGCGAGCGTGGCGCCTCGCAATTCGTCGAGCGTGAACGGGCCGTTCATGTGGTTCGGCATCAGGGTATACTCAAAGAGCCCGTCGCCATAAATGTTGTTCGGATAGCGCAGATAGAGATAGCGCCCGTCCGTCGCCCCGATCGGGCCGCCATACATGCCGAAGATCCGGATGTCGTCGGCCGGCGCCTCGCCATCGAGAAGCGGCAGGATCGAATGCGCGGTGACTTCCTCCGGAACCGCAATCCCGTAGATGTCGAGGATCGTCGGCATCAGGTCGGTCGTCTGTGTCAGGGCGGCGCGGTGTTCGCCAGCCTTGGCCGCGTGATCGGGATGCCAGACCATCAGCGGAATGTTGGAAAGCTCGGTGTAATAGGGCATGCGGTTCTTGCCCCACCAATCGTGTTCACCAAGGAGCAGGCCGTGGTCGGTCGACACGATCAGGCAGGTGTCCTTCCACAGATCCTGCTCGTCGAACATGTCGAGGAGACGGCCGAACTGATCGTCGCACATCGACACCAGTGCCGCATAATTCGAACGGATCTCGGCGATTTCCTCGGGCGTGTCATTGACCCGCTGATAGACCGGCCAGTCGAGCGTCCGGCCGTTCCAGCCGGTGGGATAGATGTCCTTGAAGCGCTGCGGCACGGTGAAGGGCTCGTGCGGATCGAAAGCCTCGATCTGCAGGAACCAGTTGTCGGACGCACCGTTCCTGTCGAGGAACTCCAGCGCATGATCGAAGCATTTGACGGTCGGGTAGTCGGACTCCTCCGACTGGAAATCGCGGTTCACCGCATGGCGCAGTTTTTTCCACGACCAGCGCGGCATGTTTTCCCGCGTCGCCTTCCCGGGCTCGACATCGAACTTGTAGTGCTTGGGATCGAACGCCTCGCGGTAGCGGTCGACCTCGGGATTGACGATGGCGCGCCACGGATCGTTTTCCTGGCCGCGAACGAACTCCCAGGTGTCAAAGGCATTGGTATAGCCCGCGCCGCCATCCTCGAAATAATGCATGTGGTCGCTGACGATATGGCTGTAGATGCCGTTTTCGCTGAGAATCTTCGGAAACGAATTGTCGAAGGGCTCCAGCGGGCCCCAGGAGCGATGCATGAAGTTCAGCCGGCCGGTATGCATGTCACGGCGGGCGGGCATGCAGGGGAGGCTGCCGACATAATGGTCGTCGAAGGTGACGGCCTTTCTGGCGAAACGATCGAAATTGGGGGTCTTGATCGCACCGGAGCCATAGGCGCCCAGCGCGTTTCTGTTCAACGAATCGAACAGCACAAACACGGTCTTCAATTCTGCCTCCCTGTATCAGCGAGGCCAGACTGCTATTGCCGATATATGTTGTCAAATGAATAAGAATGCCTATAAATATTCCATAAATGACTGTCTTGTTCGGCTATGGGAGGTTCGGAATTGGGCATTGATCCGAAATTCAAGGCATTCTTCGCCGTTGCGGAAGCGGGGTCGATCTCGCGCGCGGCCAACAAGATCGGCCTGACGCAATCGGCGCTGTCGAAACTCATCCGGCGGCTGGAGGAGGAGTTCGACTGCGACCTGATCGAGCGCCAGCCCCGTGGGGTGAACCTGACCAAGGCCGGCGAGGTGCTCTTGCGCCGGGCGGAGCGGGCGGCGATGGAGTTTTCCCACGCGCGCGAGGAAATGGCGGCGCTGGCGGCGGAGAAGATGATCTCGTTTCGGATCGGCTGCGGCCCGATCTACTCGTTCGGATGGATGCACTATCCCGTGCAGATCCTTTCCGAGCGCTATCCGAACATCGAGTTCGAGGTCAGTGGATCGCCGTTTCAGTCCGGCATCGGTAGGCTTCTGCGGGGCGAGTTCGACGCCTATTTCGGCTTCATCGACCAGAATGCGGCGGACGACAACCTGCAATACATTCCGATCCGGAATGTCGAGACTCTTGTGTTCTGCCGCAAGGATCATCCGCTGCTTCAGCGCGAAAGCGTCTCGGCGAAGGATCTTGCAACGCAGAACTGGTCGGTGTTTTCCGATGTCGGCCTCACCAATGCCGCGCTCGAACGAACGATCCGGACGGCCGCGGGAACCGTGCCGCATATCCGGTTCAAGTCGGATTCGATGACCACCGCGCTGTCGCTGGCGGCGACCAGCGACAGCCTCGTCTGCGCGCCGTCCCCGCTGGAACGCTACGTCGAGAATCTCGGCCTGAAGCGTCTGAAGGTCGACACGGTGATCTGGAGCTACCAGTCCGGCTGCCTGCTGCGCCGCTCCTCGCTGCGCTACGACATCATCCTCGAACTGGTGAAGCTGATTTCGGAGGAGGCGAGTTCCTGGGAATTTGTCTGAGCAAGGTATCCCAAGAGCCCTCGCTGCAGCCGACATGCGACATAGAAGTGCTATTCCGCAATCGCAAAGACGGTGTGGACGACCCTACATCGGTCGCACGGGCCCAAGATGATCAACAGCGCTAGATGGCAGCGGCGATGAAGCGAGTCGGCCTGCGCCTTGCCGCGCCCCTCCGCGACCGCCTCGACGTCGCGTCTGAGAGCGAGGTGCTGAAGGAGGCGGCGGACCTCTGGTCCCATTGTTCAGTTCCCGCCCGGCAAAGTGCCGGTCTCCAAAATTTTCGGACCGGCGATGCACTGTATGCCTTCTGTCGAAGCATGGCCCGGGCGTTCTAACTCGCGCTGCGGTTCTTGTTCCCTGATGAAACGGAGCGGGCGTTTGCCGCTCGTTTATTGATAATGATCAAAGCCCTTGCCAGCGGAGTATGGTCGACTGGATTTATTCGACGCGCACAATGGAGACTGACATGATCACGGATTTGTTTGTTCACCTCGATGGAAGCGATGGCGACAGGGACCGCCTTGAAGCCGGGCGTCAGATCGCGGTGATGTTCGACGCCCATCTTTCCGGCGTCTTCGTCAATCGCCTGCCCGATATGCCGGCGGCGGAGGTCTACAGCTATTCGGCTTCCGCTCTCGATGACATGCAAAGACAGGCACGGGAGAAGGGCGACAGGATTGCCGCAAAGCTGGAAGGGCTGCTGTCCGACCTTGACGTCCGGAACGAACTGCGACGTTTCGATGTGCTTGCGTCCCGATGGCAGCAGACACTGCTGGCGGAGGCAAGGCTATACGACCTGTTCGTCACGACGATGCCGCAGGAGGACGATCATGAAGACGCGGCGCTGGTGGAAACCGTGCTGTTCGGGGCGGGGCACTCGGTCTTGCTCGTGCCGCCGAAATGCTTATCCGCCCTTGATTTCTCAACCATCGTGCTCGGCTGGCGCAACACGCGGGAGGCCGCGCGGGCGGTCGACGAGGCCCTGCCATTCCTCAAACGCGCCGAACGCGTGTCGGTCTGCATGATTGGCGACGACGAACTGGGCCGGATCGAGCGGGTCACCCAGGGCAATGACATCGCCCGCCATCTCGCCCGCCACGGAGTCCCGGTCGAGCTCAATCCCCTGCCGGAGGGCAAGGGCGTGGGCGCCACCCTGCTCGACGAGGCCGATCTGCTCAACGCCGGCCTGATCGTCATGGGCGGCTATGGCCATACGCGACTGCGCGAATGGGTGCTTGGCGGCGCCACGCGGGAGGTCCTGAAGAAATCGGAAATCCCCGTTTTGATGGGGCACTGATCGGCGAGGCGGCCCTATTGCCAGGAATCGCTGTCGGACATCATCGACCAGACCGTAACGAAAAGCGCCGCGATCAGCGGGCCGACGACGAAACCGTTCACGCCCATGAGCGCGATGCCGCCGAGTGTCGATACCAGGATGAGATAGTCGGGCATGCGAGCGCCTTTGCCGACGAGAGGCGGTCTCAGCAGATTGTCGACGAGGCTGATGATCAGTATCCCCGTCGCGAGCAGGACGAGTCCTCTGACAATTTCTCCTGAAAGCAGGAGGTAGAGGGCAGCGGGCACCCAGACGGCGGCGGCGCCGATCACCGGAAGAAGCGACAGAAACGCCATTACGACACCCCAAAGAAGCGCGCCGTCCATCCCCAGCAGCCAGAAGAGGGTTCCGCCGATCGCGCCCTGGACCAGCGCGATCACGACACTGCCCCTGACCGTCGCCGTGATCACCCGGGAGAATTTGTCGAGAAACTGTTCCGTCTGGCGCGGGGTGAGCGGGCTGGACTTTCGCACTGTCGCCGACAAGGCTGTGCCGTCGCGCAGAAGAAAGAACAGGATATAGAGCAGCACCCCGACATTGGCGATTATCCGGACCGCGCCCTGGCCGAGCCCGAGGGCCTGCGGCGCCGCCCATTGCGTGACCTCCACCAGCGCAGCGTCGAGGCGCCCCTGCAGCTCCTCCAGGGAACCGATGCGGATAAAATCAAACGCCTGCAGCACGAAGGGCGGCGCCCTTGCGCGGACGCTCTCGAAGGCCGAGGGCAGATCGATCTCATGCATGGACATAAAGCGATAAAACCGCGCGGCTTCCCGGGCAACGGCAATGAAGATCAGAGCCGAAGGGATGAGGATGACGCAGATGCAGACAAACAGACCGATGCTCGCGGCGATATTCCTGCGCGGCTGCAGGCGTGCCGCGATCATCTTCTGGAAAGGGTGAAACAGGATTGCAAGCACCACTGCCCACAGGATCGCGCCGTAGAAGGGGCGTATCAGCCAGAGGAAGGCGACCGAAGCGATCACGGTTAGAATTACAAAACTCGCCTGCTGGACTTGCCGTTGCTGCATTGTACCGCCCAATCACCTGCAATGGGTTTGTCACGGAGCCTTGTCAATAAGTCGTAACCTTAGCTGAACTCAGCAGGAAGCCAAGCAGCGGATGAAGTCGGCGATCCCGGTCTTGTATTCGCCGCAACAATATAGGGCCGGCCGGCGCGGGCAAAGCCGATAATTCAATTGAATCGACAGCGCTTGCCCGAATGCCCGAACGCAGGCCCCCATTGGCTGCCGCATCTTTCCGGACGCCGCCGATTGCGCGTCTGCGGGATGCCGGCCGCCCCGGCAATATCCCTCATTCAGCGCAGTGGAGCGCCACGGTCGAAAGGGGTTGCAAAGCAAATAGGCTTTGTAATATGACCTATACGTCATGTTGATTACCTATATGTAATTTCGACGTGGGAAGCGATTGGCGCCGATAGAGATAGATTTCTATCCGTGCTGGGAAACGGAGGATGTGCGGCCATGAAAGTGCTTGTGCCCGTCAAGCGGGTGATCGATTACAATGTTAAGGTGCGGGTGAAGCCGGACGGGTCCGGTCCCGATCTCGCCAACGTCAAGATGTCGATGAACCCCTTCGACGAGATCGCCCTGGAAGAGGCGATCCGGTTGAAGGAGAAGGGCGTGGCGCAAGAGGTCGTCGCCGTGTCCATCGGCGTTCGCCAGGCGCAGGAAACGCTGCGCACCGCGCTCGCCATGGGTGCCGACCGGGCGATCCTGATCGTGGCCGCCGAGAGCGTTGCAACCGATATCGAGCCGCTCGCCGTCGCCAAGCTGCTGAAGGGCGTCATCGAGGCCGAGAAGGCCGATCTGGTGATCGCCGGCAAGCAGGCGATCGACAACGACATGAACGCCACCGGGCAGATGCTGGCGGCGCTGCTCAACTGGCCGCAGGCGACCTTCGCCTCCAAGGTGGATATTGCCGATGGTCTTGCGGAGGTCACGCGCGAGGTCGATGGCGGGCTGCAGACGATTTCTGTCGCGCTGCCGGCGATCATCACCACCGATCTGCGCCTCAACGAGCCGCGCTATGCTTCACTGCCGAACATCATGAAGGCGAAGAAGAAGCCGCTGGAGGAGAAAACCGCGGCGGATTATGGCGTCGATATCGCCCCGCGCCTCGAAATCGTGCGCACGCGCGAGCCGGAAGGGCGCAAGGGCGGCATCAAGGTCGATACCGTCGACGCGCTGATCGAAAAGCTGAAAAACGAAGCGGGGGTGCTGTAATGTCTGTTCTGCTGCTTGCCGAAACCAGCGGCGACGCTCTGGTTCGCGATGCGACCGCGCGGGCGGTCAGGGCCGTCTCCGGCCTCGGGGATGTGACCCTGCTTGTTGCCGGCGCGGGTCTTTCCGCCGCCGCTGATGAGGCCGCGCGCATTGATGGCGTTTCGAAGGTGCTTGTCGCCGACGCCGATGCGCTCTCCCACCGGCTGGCGGAAGCGACCGCCGAACTGATCGTCGGGCTTGCGGGCGATTACGGCGTCATCGCCGCGCCCGCGACCAGCGACGGCAAGAACATCCTGCCGCGCGTTGCCGCCCGTCTCGATGTCATGATCATTTCCGATGTCGTCGCCGTTCTCGACGCCGAAACCTTCGACCGGCCGATCTATGCCGGCAATGCGATCCAGACGGTGAAATCGCGCGATCCGGTGCGGGTCGTGACCATCCGCACCTCCGGTTTCGAGGCGGCGGGTGAGGGCGGTGCGGCACCCGTCGAGACGGTGAGCGCGCCGGATGCGGCGGTTGCGTCCGAGTGGGTTGCCGACAAGGTTGCCGAAAGTGACCGGCCGGAGCTGACCTCGGCCCGCATCGTGGTTTCCGGCGGACGCGGCGTCGGTTCGTCCGAACAGTTCGCGGTCATCGAAAAGCTGGCCGACAAGCTCGGTGCGGCCGTCGGCGCCTCGCGCGCGGCCGTCGATTCCGGCTATGCGCCGAACGACTGGCAGGTCGGCCAGACCGGCAAGGTGGTCGCGCCGGAGCTCTATATCGCCTGCGGCATCTCCGGCGCGATCCAGCATCTGGCCGGGATGAAGGACAGCAAGGTGATCGTCGCGATCAACAAGGACGAGGAAGCGCCGATCTTCCAGGTCGCGGATTACGGCCTTGTCGCCGATCTCTTCAGCGCGGTTCCGGAACTGACCGAAAAGCTCTGAGGCCGGTCATCCGGCCCGTGCGCCTTGCGTTTTTGCGTCCTCGCCGCCGCTCGCCCTTGCCCGTTCCTCCGGCGACATCAGCAGCGCGTAAGCCTCGGTCAGCGGCGGGCTTGGCGGCAGCGGGCCGAGCGAGGCGAGCATTTCCGCCGCGGGCAGCTTTCGGCCATCCTTCAGCATTGCCGCGCGCACTGTCGCCGTCACCGCGACCTCGCCCGTGTACGGGCCGCTCAGAGGGATGATCCGGTGCTCCATGAAAAGCGAATTCTCCGTCCAGCCGGCGAGCTTCGTTTCGAGCCGGAAACGCTGAAAGGCGCCAAGCGAGCGCCGGTAGCGCGCGTTCACGCCCGTCAGAACGGGCTGCCATCTCTCGCGCGTTATGCGCGCGCCGAGCCCGGAGCGAATCAGCAGATCAAACCGGCCGATATCCATGAAGGTCAGATATCTGCCGTTGTTTACATGCAGATTGACGTCGAGGTCTTGGGGCCAGACCCTCAGGACAATCGCGGAGATATCTTCAGGAGGATGGATCGCAGGCGCGAATTTCGCCTTGATCAAGGTGCTGGCCAGTCGTCCCCAAACATACATGCTGTTGCCCCAAAAACCTTTTGTAACCGCGGAAATACACCGTCTTCAAGGTCCGTGCCAGACCCGTCAAGATCGGTCTTGAATTGTGTGACGTATACGTTTATAGGATATCGTAATGGTCATGTCGAAGGAAAATTGTGCAGACGGAAGCCTTGAGGAGGGTGTCGGCGCAAGAAGGAGGAGGCGTGCAAGAGGATTTCGATACCGAAAGGCCGGGCGGCGGGGCAGATACGCTCAACCCCGCTGAGGCCGGGGCGGCCAATGGCGCCGCGAGCCGGAAGGCCGATACGCTGCCGGCTTTTCTGGATGAATCGGTGGCGCGCTTCGCCGATAAAACGGCCATCGAGTTCTTTGACCGAACCTGGACATATGGCGAGATTGATGCCCTGTCCGACCGGTTCGCCGCGGGGCTTGCGTCCATCGGGGTTCGCAAGGGCACGCGCGTCGGTCTATGCCTTCCCAATTGTCCGTATTCGGTCATCGGTTTCTTTGCCGTGCTGAAGGCGGGCGGCACCGTCGTCAACTTCAATCCTCTCTATACCAGCCGCGAGATTCGCGATCAGATTCGTGATTCGGGAACCGAGTTCATGATCACGCTCGACCTGGAGGCGGTTTACAAGAATCTGGGGCCCGTCGTCGGCGAGACGGATCTGAAACGGGTGATCGTCTGCCCGATGGCAAAGGTCTTGCCATCGCTGAAGGGGGTGCTGTTTCGCCTGTTCAAGCGCTCCGACCTGGCGCGCATTCCCGGGGATGAGAAGCACTTGCGTTTTGACGCGCTGATGCGGGATGCCGCGAATGCGCCCGTTCCGGCCATCGAAACCGCCCCGTCCGATATCGCCGTCCTGCAATATACCGGCGGCACGACCGGGGTGCCGAAGGGCGCCATGCTGTCGCATGGCGCGTTGGTCGCCAATGCGCGCCAACTGGTCCATCAGGGCAACCAGTGCGGTCTGCTGGTCGAGGGCGAGGAGATGGTGATGTGCGTGCTGCCCTTCTTCCACGTCTTCGCGATGACCGTTTGCATGCTCTATGCGGTGGAGATCGGCGCCTCGATGCTTCTGGTGCCCCGTTTCAACCGTGATGAACTGATCCCGCTGATGGAGCGGCGCAAACCGACGCTGTTTCCGGCCGTTCCCACAATCTATGGCGCGATCAACAGCGTGGCGCTGACGCGCAAGGTGCATCTCGAATCGCTTAAACTATGCATCTCGGGCGGTGCGCCGCTGCCTAATGAAGTGCGCGTCGACTTCGAGAAGCTGACCGGATGCCGGCTTGCGGAAGGCTACGGCCTGACGGAGTGTTCGCCGGTCGTCTCCGTCAATCCGCTGGACGGCAGCGCGGGGCGGCCGGGGTCCGCCGGCCTTCCGATGGCGGGGACAACGCTGGAAATCCGGGATTCTGAAAATCCGGCCGTGCTGCTGCCGAAAGGCGTCAAGGGCGAGCTGTGGGTGCGCGGTCCGCAGGTCATGTCGGGCTACTGGAACCGTCCGGACGAGACCGCCCATGTGCTACGCGACGGCGCGCTTCGAACCGGCGATGTCGGTTATCTGGACGACGACGGCTATCTCTATCTCGTTGACCGGCTGAAGGACCTGATCATCTGCTCGGGCTACAACGTCTATCCCCGCGTCATCGAGGAGGCGCTTTACGAGCATGATGCGGTGGCCGAAGCGATCGTGATCGGCGTGTATGACGCCTATCGCGGCGAGCGGCCGAAGGCATTCGTTTCGTTGCGCAAGGATGCGCAGGTCACGGTCGAGGAGCTGCATGAATTCCTGGTTCCGCGGCTCTCCAAGATTGAATTGCCGCGCGACATCGAAATTCGCGATACGCTGCCGCGGACAATGATCGGCAAGCTTTCGAAAAAGGAATTGATCGAGGAAGAGCGTCGTGCCTCACATGATGACGAAAAGGCGAAGGCCGGGGAGGCAGACAGTCATGTTGACGCGTAGGTCAGGGGACCGCTATGGTGAAACGTTCAAGAAAGAGAAGGTTTCACGTGGCGGATCAGTTTTATACCGTGACCCAGTTGGCCGAGGAGCTCGGGCTCACGCCGCGGGCCTTGCGGTTTTACGAGACCAAGGGACTGATAAACCCTGGGCGGGCCGGAAAGACGCGCATCTACACGCAGTGCGACCGTGCGCGCCTGATCCTGATTATGCGCGGCAAGCGGCTTGGCTTCTCGCTGGAGGATATCAAGCGGTTCCTGGACCTTTACAAGGTCGATCATACGCAGCAGGAGCAGCTGACGGCGCTTCTGCGGGCGGTGCACGAGCGTATCCAGCTTCTGGAAGAGCAGAAGGCCGCGATCAACCTTACCATTTCGGAACTGAAGGATGTGGTGAGCGAAACCGAAGAGCGGCTGTCACAAAAGGCGGGCAAGCTCGCGAGCTGATCCGCGCAGGCTGCGCCGGGGCATCGGGCGCCCCTGTCGTCGCTGATTTTTCCGCAACTTCTGATGGGATGCCGGCATCCCTGTTGCCCGCAATCACTGCCACACGTTCAAGGCCGGTTCCCCGCTCGGGCGGAACCGGCGGCCAACGCATTGCGCCTGAAGGCCGGGAGCCTCGCGCCAATGCGCACTGTTTTCTATTCTCAATCCAAAACATCTCGTTTCCTGGGAGTATGCCATGACCAACGTCGTCATCGCGGGCTATCAGCGCTCGCCGTTTTCACTCGCCTCCAAGGGCGAACTGGCCCGTGTCCGTCCGGATGATCTGGCTGCCCAGGTGGTGCGCGGGCTGGTCGAAAAGACCGGAGTGAAGGTTGAGGATATCGAGGACCTGATCCTCGGCTGCGCCTTTCCGGAAGCCGAGCAGGGCTTCAACCTCGGCCGTCTCGTGGTGCTGATGGCGGATCTGCCGCAGACTGTCGGCGGCGTCACGGTCAATCGCTTCTGCGGTTCCTCGATGCAGTCGATCCACATGGCCGCCGGCCAGATCCAGCTCGGTGCCGGCGAAATGTTCATTTGCGCGGGCGTGGAAAGCATGAGCCGGGTGCCGATGACCGGCTTCAACCCGCTACCGAACCCGGCGCTCTATGCCAAGACGCCCGGCGCCTATATCGGCATGGGCGACACGGCGGAAAACGTCGCGACCAAATGGCAGATTTCGCGTGAGCAACAGGAAGCCTTCGCCGTGAAGAGCCATGAAAAGGCCACCGCTGCCCGCAGCGAAGGCCGGCTGAAGGACGAAATCGTGCCGATCAGCGTCAAGGGCGGAACGGTTTCGGAAGACGGCTGCATCCGTCCGGAAACCACGGCCGAGGCGCTGGCGGGCCTGAAACCGGCCTTCTCGGCCGACGGCACGGTCACCGCCGGCACCTCCTCGCCGCTGACGGATGGCGCTTCGGCCGTTCTGGTATGCTCGGAGGACTATGCGATGAAGAACGGCCTGACGCCGCTCGCCCGCCTGACTTCCGTCGGCATCAGTGGCTGTGCGCCGGAAATCATGGGCATCGGCCCGGTCGGCGCCAGCCGCAAGGCGCTGGAGCGCGCCGGCCTCGATGCCGGCGCCATGGATGTGATCGAACTCAATGAGGCCTTTGCCAGCCAGTCGCTGGCCTGCATCCGCGATCTCGGCCTTGCCGAAGACCGGATCAATATCGATGGCGGCGCGATCGCGCTTGGTCACCCGCTCGGCGCCACCGGCGCGCGCATCGTCGGCAAGGCCGCATCGCTGTTGCAGCGTGAGGGCGGCAAGTATGCGCTTGCCACACAGTGCATCGGCGGCGGCCAGGGCATCGCAACCATTCTGGAGCGCATCTGATGTCTGATAGCGAATTCAAGATCAACACGGTCGCCGTGATCGGCTCCGGCGTGATGGGATCGGGCATTGCCGCCCAGGTCGCCAATGCCGGACACAAGGTGCTGCTGCTGGACATCGTGCCGGAGGGCGCGGCCAACCGCAACGTGATCGCGGAAACCGCGCTCGCCAGGATGAAGAAGGCCGATCCCGCGCCGTTCATGTCGAAACGGGCCGCGAAACTGGTGGAAACCGGCAATATCGAGGACGATCTCGAAAAGCTCGCCGGGGTCGACTGGATCATCGAGGTCGTGGTCGAGAAGCTCGACGTCAAGCAGGCGCTCTACCGCCGCATCGACGCCGTGCGTAAGCCCGGCACGGCGATCTCGTCAAACACCTCGACCATTCCGCTCGCTCGCCTTGTGGAAGGCATGCCGGAGGCGTTCGTCCGTGATTTCATGATCACCCACTTCTTCAATCCGCCGCGCTACATGCGGCTGATGGAACTGGTGACGGGGCCTGATACGAGCGCAGCGCTCGCCGCGGCCGTGACCGATTTCGCCGACCGCAAGCTCGGCAAGAGCGTTGTCGTCTGCAACGACCGTCCCGGCTTCGTCGCCAACCGCCTCGGCGTCACCTGGATTCAGCTCGGCGTGCTGAAGGCGATGGAAGAGGGGCTGACGGTGGAAGAGGCCGATGCCGTGATGGGCAAGCCTTTCGGCATTCCCAAGACCGGTATTTTCGGCCTGATCGATCTGGTCGGCCTCGACCTGATGCCGCATATCGGCGCAAGCCTGAAGAGCGCGTTGCCGGACGGCGACATGTTCCACGCGACCAATCGCGACCTGCCGCTGGTCAACCAGATGATCGCCGACGGCTATACCGGCCGCAAGGGCAAGGGCGGCTTCTACCGGCTGAACCGCGAGGGCGGCCGGAAGGTCAAGGAAGCGATCGACCTTGGCAGCGGTCGCTACAACACGTCCGCAAAGGTCGAGAGCCCCGAACTGAAGGCGGCGCGCAAGCCGCGCCAGGTGATGGAGATCGACGGCCCGCTTGGCCGCTACGCCTTCGGCGTCATGGCCAATACGCTGTCCTATGCCGCAAGCCTCGTCGGCGACGCCGCCGACGATATCGCCGCGATCGACGAGGTCATGCGGCTTGGCTACAACTGGCGCTGGGGACCGTTCGAACTGATCGACATGATCGGCGCGCCGTGGCTGGTTGCGCGGATGCGTGAGGAAAATATTCCTGTCCCGGACCTCCTCGAAAAGGTCGGCGAGCGCACATTCTACCGCATCGAGGACGGAAAGCGTCAGGCCCTCCAGCCGGATGGCAGCTACCGCGATATCGAACGGCCCGAGGGCGTGCTGATGCTCGAAGACATCAAGCGCGTCAACAAGCCGCTTCTGAAGAACGGTTCGGCCTCGGCCTGGGATATCGGCGACGGCGTCGTCTGCTTCGAGTTCGCCTCGAAGGCCAATGCCATGGACGACCAGATCATGACGCTGCTCGACAAGACCATCGGGCTTGTGAAGAAGAACTACAAGGCGCTGGTGATCTATAATGAGGGCACCAACTTTTCGGTCGGCGCGAATCTGGGGCTGGCGCTGTTTGCCGCCAATATCGCCGCCTGGGGCGAAATCGAAAAGCTGGTCAGCAACGGTCAGGCGACCTATCGCAAGATGAAATATGCGCCGTTCCCCGTGGTTGCCGCGCCCTCCGGCATGGCGCTTGGCGGCGGCTGCGAGATCGTGCTGCATTCCGATGCGGTGCAGGCGCATGCCGAAACCTATATCGGCCTCGTGGAATGCGGCGTCGGCCTCGTGCCGGCCTGGGGCGGCTGCCGGGAAATGCTGACCCGTTGGCAGAACAATCCGGCAGCCCCGAAAGGCCCGATGCCGGCAACGGCCAAGGTCTTCGAAATGCTGTCGACCGCGACCGTCGCCAAGTCGGCCGAGGAGGCGCGGGAACTCATGTTCCTCGGCAAAGATGACGGCGTGACCATGAACCGCTACCGGCTTCTGGCCGATGCCAAGGCACGGGCGCTTGCCATGGTCGACGGCTATCAGCCGCCGGAGCCACAGGAAATTGTCCTGCCCGGCCCATCGGGCAAGATCGCTCTGGAAATGGCCGCCGAGGGCTTTGCCCGGCGCGGGATCGCAACGCCGCACGACCTGACGGTGGCGCGCGAGCTCGCGACCGTCTTGACCGGCGGCGATACCGACATCATCGACACGGTGGATGAAGACACAATTCTCGAGCTGGAACACGAAAGCTTCATGCGTCTCGTGAAGACCAAGAAGACGCTCGACCGGTTCGAGAGCGTCATCGAAACCGGCAAACCCCTGAGAAACTAGAAAAAGAGGACGAAAGCCATGCAAGTCTATAATGCACCCATCCGGGACATGCGTTTCGTTCTGCAGGAACTGATCGGCATCAGCGACTATCCGGATATCCCCGGCCTTGAAGAGGTCACGCCGGATCTGGCCGACGCCATTCTCGAGGAATCCGGCAAGTTCTGCACCGAAGTCCTGCTGCCGCTGAACGCAACCGGCGACGAGGAAGGCTGCGTGCTGGAAAACGGCGTCGTGCGCACGCCCAAGGGCTTCAAGGAAGCCTACAAGGCGTTTGCCGAAAGCGGCTGGACGGCGATGGCCTCTGCGCCGGAATGGGGCGGACAGGGCCTGCCGGAATCCATCAACAAGCTGGTGGAGGAGATGAGCTGCGCGGCCAATCTCTCCTTCGGCCTCTATCCGGGCCTGACCCACGGCGCCTATCAGGCGATCGTCGACCATGCCAGCGAGGAGTTGAAGCAGACCTATCTGCCGAAAATGGTCGAAGGCACATGGTCGGGCACGATGTGCCTGACGGAGGCCCATTGCGGGACCGATCTCGGCCTGCTGAGGACCCGCGCGGAACCGCAGGATGACGGTTCCTACAAGATCACCGGCTCGAAGATCTTCATTTCCGCCGGCGAGCATGATCTTACCGAAAACATCATCCATCTGGTGCTGGCGCGCCTTCCCGATGCGCCGAAGGGCGTCAAGGGCATCAGCCTGTTTCTGGTGCCGAAATTCCTGCCCAATGCCGATGGCACGCCGGGCCAGCGCAATGGCGTGACCTGCTCGGGTATCGAGCACAAGATGGGCATCAAGGCGTCCGCCACCTGCCAGATGTCGTTCGACGAGGCCACAGGCTGGCTCGTCGGCGAGCCGCACAAGGGCATGCGCGCCATGTTCACGATGATGAACAGCGAGCGGCTGTCTGTCGGCATCCAGGGGCTGGGCGCGGCGGAAGCGGCCTATCAGGGCGCCGTCGCCTATGCCAAGGAACGCCTGCAGGGCCGCTCGCTTGCCGGCGCGAAGCACCCGGACAAGCCCGCCGATCCGATCATCGTCCACCCCGACGTTCGCCGCATGCTGATGACCATGCGCGCCAATGTCGAGGGTTGCCGCGCGCTCGGCGGCTGGGTGGCGCGCAATCTCGACATGATGAAGCACCACCCCGATCCGGAAACGCGCAAGGAAGCGGAAGACTTCACCGCGCTGATGACCCCGATCGTCAAGGCGCTGTTCACCGATCTCGGCTTCGAGACCGCGTCTATCGGCATGCAGGTCTATGGCGGCCACGGCTTCATCCGCGATCACGGCATGGAGCAATATGTCCGCGACAGCCGCATCTCGATGATCTACGAGGGCACCAACGGCGTGCAGGCGCTCGATCTCGTCGGCCGGAAGATGCCGGCGCATATGGGCCGCTATCTGCGTTCGTTCTTCCATCCGGCGCTCGCGGAGATCGATGCCGCGATCGATGACGACCGGCTCTCCGATCTGGTTCAGCCGCTCTCGAAGGCCTTTGGCGGGCTGCAACTCTGCACGGCCGAGATCGCCCAGAAGAGCCTGAGGGACCCGGAGGAGGCCGGTGCGGCCGCGACCGAGTATCTGCGTCTCTTCGGCCTGGTCGCGCTCGGCGTGATGTGGCTGCGGACGGCCAAGGTCGCCCATGCCGCGCTCGACGGCGAATGCGACGATCCCGCGTTCTACAAGGCCAAGCTCGTCACAGCAGACTTCTACATGACCCGCATCCTGCCGCAGGCGGCCGGCCTCGTCGCCGCGATCCGCTCCGGCAAGTCCGCGATGATGGCGCTCGACGAGATGGCGTTTTGATGCGGCGGGGCGTCGAACAGGAAAGGAACGACAATGGCTGAGATCGGCGCGCTTATCGCGGCAATGGAAGCAAAGTCCGATGCGCTCGAGGAGCTGGGCTACCGGGTCCGCTTCGACATGAAGGATGCCGGGTCGATTTTGCTCGATGCCACGGACGGCGATGTCGAGATCGAAGAGGATGAGACGGGAGAGGCCGAGGCCGACACCGTGCTCATCCTGACATCCGACAATCTCGAGAAGCTGATCAAGGGGAAGCTGAACCCGATGCTGGCCTTTTCCACGGGCCGTCTCAAGGTTCGCGGCTCCCAGGGCGTGGCGCTGAAACTCGCGGGGCTTCTCGAGGAGGCCTCCTAAGCCCGCCTGAAACACGAAAGGCGGCGCCTGTTCAGGGCCCTGCCTCCAGCTGCTGACAAAGCCACAGCTTCGGAGATTGTCACGCACACCAACCCACCCACTGGAGTCATGCTCGGACTTGATCCGAGCATCCAGGCGGATCAACCGATTGATTTCATGAGTCTTGTTGCAGGCACTGGCCGGGCGGCCTGGATCCTCGGGTCAAGCCCGAGGATGACCCGGAATGTGGGGGACGTTTGTCAACAAACTAAAGGCAGCGCCTGTTCGGGGCGCTGCCTCGTTCTTGCTTGCCCGGCACCCCATGGGCGGCCGGCCGTCTGTTTTTGTCCTGCTACTTCGTCCGGCGCCAGGTCTGGCTCTTGCAGATCACGCCGCCCATGATGCAGCCGGAGAGCTTCAGCGTGTTGGGGTCTGTCAGCTCCATCTTGCCGGTATAGGTCTTGCCGTTCTCGAAATTGTAGAGCTTGCCTTTCCACGCATTGTCGCCATCGGCCGAGAGGCCTGAGAGCATCTCAGTCCCGACGAGCGGGCGGCTGCGCTTTGCGGCGTCGGGGTTCTTGACGTCGTTCGACGGCGTTTTCTGCCAGACGATGGTGCCGCAGTAATTGCTGCCGCAAGGCGCGATCTGAACCTGTGTCTTGCCGCTTTCCGTCAGCCATTTGCCGTCCGGCGAGGCGGCGGCGGCCATTGAGGCCGTCATCAGGCTTGCTGCGAGTGCAGCGCCGAGAACTTTTCTGATCATGAAACTCCTCCCGTTTCGTGTGTCCGGACCGTTGGCCGGTGCGGCGCATTCCTCCTCAGAATTCGCCGCAGGCCGTGCCGCCCCCGGTTTTGGCCGGGAGCGGCGCTATCTCTTTGTTTTTACGCAATTCCGGACGGTGAACCGGTGTCCACTTCACCTGGAATTGCTGTAAGCCTCAGAAGCGATAGCGCAGGCTGGCCGATACGATATTGACGTTCGCATCGACGTCGCCGAAGAAGGCGAGACCCGCATAATGCGGATTGTTGGCGTCGAGCTGGATGTCGGTGTCGCCGGTTGTGAAGATGTGCTCATAGGCGAAGTCGAGCGACAGCTTGTCATTCCAGCTGTAGGTGCCGCCGATCGAGGCATGAACGCGATCGCTGTCGGGCAGGCGCAGGTCGCGGTTGGTGGTCGAAATCGGCGACCATTCATAGCCGACGCCGCCGCGCACCGTGAACCGCTCGTTCATGGCATATTCGAGACCGACGGAAAGGTAGTAGCCGTCATCATATTCGAAGGGCAGGTCGGTAAGCTGCATGCCATTGGTGAAACCGGACGTGCCGTAGACCGGGAAATTGTCGAAGACGCTCCAGTGGGTCCACTCGAAGCCGGCATTCAGGGTCAGCTGATCGGTAAGCGCCTGGCTGAGGCCGACCGTGATCTGATCGGGCAGGGTGAGGTCGGACTTCACCGGATAGGAGCCGGGCGGAAGCGGCCCCATCATGGCGCCGAGATCGAGGTGGCCTTCGAGGTTCTGCTTGATCTGCGAGCGATAGCCGACGCCGATCACCGTGCCGTCCATCGGCGTCAGCGTGAAGCCGAGCGTGAAGCCGACGCCCCAGGAATCGCCTTCAAGTTCGGCCGAGGGCGCACCCGGGAACGGGCTCATCGCCTGCGTCAGCCGGGTCTTGAAATACATCGCCTCGATGCCGCCGCCGATCGCCAGCCAGTCATTGACCTGCCAGGCAATGGTCGGATTGATGTCATAGCTGAGAACTTCCGAGGTGCGGGCGTAAATCTGGCCGGAATAGTTGAACGGATTCTTCGTCTCAAGACCGAAGGGCGTGTTGAGGCCCAGGCCTATCCAGACATCGTCACTGACCTGATAGCTCACATAGCCGGCCGGAAGCGCCGCATCGAGCGCCATGTCGCCGGTCGAACCGGTGCCGCCCAGCATCAGAAGCGTCGGCGCGGTGCCGCTTGTCGGGGTGATGTCGGAATAGGGGAAAATGCCCGAAAGGTCGACTTCGACCTGAAACCCTTCGAAGGCGGCCATCGTCGCCGGGTTCCAGTACATCGAGCCGAGGCCGGCCTGTCCGGCGGCTGCGCCCGCAAAGGCCTGTCCCTGGCCGACAGCGCTCTGCTCGCGCAACGCGAACGAGCCGGCTGACGCCGTTCCCGCGCACAATACCGTTGCCGCGCCAAGCATCAGAAAATGTATTCGGCTGGGTTTGTTCATCGCTTGCTCCTCCTCACGCAAAACGGAGCGCCTCCCGCTCCTCATCCCAATTGGAAAGTTACATGACGTTAAGGTGAACTTATATCCTAATAAGGAAGAGCGCATGCGAATTTCCCAGACTGTGGCCGAATTGGCACACTCCCTATGTCGCTTCTCATCGCAAACCGGTGCTCGGGCAGTGTTTGAGCAGCACTTCACACCAAAGGAGATATTTCCTGCCGCGAGCCTTGGCTAAAGCACAATTTTCCACACCGGCCGTTGAGCACACAGTCGAACGGCCCGACGGGGCGAGGTCGTTCAGCGCAACAGGTCCGGCGGCGCCATGCTCTCGCGCGTGATCAGCCGGCTTGGAACAACAGTGCAGCCCGCTGGCGTCGGTGGGCCGTTTTCGATAGCCTCAAGCAGCATGGCCGCCGCCGCCTGACCCATCTCCTCCACCGGCTGCTCAATCGTCGAAAGCGGCGGCGTGCAGAAGGCGCAGACAGGGGAGCCGTCGAAGGACACGACCGAGACGTCCTCCGGAATGCGCAAGCCGAGCTTGCGGATGCCGCTCATGAAGGAAATCGCCATATCGTCGCTGGTCGCGATCACCGCCGTTGGCCGGTTTTCGAGCGCTTCGAAATCGGCGACGCCCTCAAGGCCGATTCTGAAGCCCTGCTGATAGTCGAGGCTGCCTCCCGAGCGCACCACCGCGTCCTCGCCAAGACCCGCCTCGGCCAATGCCTCGATAACGCCGGCATAGCGCTCCACGTCGTGATAATTGCCCTCGGGCCCGGCCAGGTAGAAGAACCGCCTGTGACCCAGTCCGATCAGATCGCGGCACACCGCGCGAACGGCCGCGCGATCATTGGTGACGACGCTCGGCGTGCCCGTGTCGCTCATATCCAGAAGCATCGAGACGACCGGCAGCCCCGCCTGCGCAAGCGAGCGGCCGTCGACTTCCGGCAATTTCGAGGACAGGATGATGACGCCGCGCGCCGTGCCGCCGAAGGCGAGGTCGAGAATGTGGCGTTCCGAGGTCTCGTCGCGATCGAGGTTGGCGATCATCAGATTGTAGCCGGCCTTGATCAGCGACTTGTTGATGCTCTGCAGGACTTGCGGAATGATCTGCGACGCGCCGTAGTAGAGCGATCCGGGAAGGATAATCATGATGGTATTGGGCTTGCCGACCCTCAGCGACCGCGCCATCGCATTCGGCGTGTAGCCCAGTTGCTTGGCCGCGGCATCGATCTTCGCGCGCGTCTTTTCGTTAACGCGCCCGGGATTGGCAAGCGCGCGGCTGACCGTCGAAATTGCCACGCCCGCAAGCCGGGCGACATCCGCCATCAGCGGACCTGACGGCTCGTCCTGAGTCCCATTGTCTTTTCTGTTCAATTCTGTTGCCTCCCAGACATTTGCGTCATGGTACCCAATCCGCCGGGAAGTTTATAGCAAACGTTTGCCAAAAAGCACTTGCAATAAATATGGGCTCGATTATTATCTAATAATGGCAATCGTTTGCCATTTCGCAACATTTTGAAATTGCTGAATTTTATTATGCGGGATGCGTTTTCCGCAAACCATGCAGCATGCCTAGAAACTGGAGCAGCCATGACTTCCCGCGACGGACTCCGCTTTGGCGTCGACCTGGTGACCTTCTTCCATCCTGGCTTTTGGAACGTCCCCGATCACGAGGCTGTCATCAGCTATGCCCGCGAGGCGCCGCGCGCCTTCTGGGACCGGATACTCGACAGCGTTCAGTCCTCCGGCGTGACAGGCGTCGAACTTACCTTCTCGCCTTTCAACTGGCAGGACGCGATCGAGACCTACGGCTCGGTCGATGGGTTCGCGGATGCGCTGTCGCGGCGAGGATTGACGCTTTGCAGCGGATTTTTCGCCGAGCTCGAAGCGGCAGGAGACTTCGCCGAACCGGAGGCGCAGCAGGCGATCATCGACAAGGCCGAGCGCTATGCCGACCTCCTGAAGGCCTGCGGCAGCGACATCATGGTGATCGGCGCGCCCTTGCGACAGACGCCGGGCGTGCAGCCGGCTGTCTTCCACGATTTCGATCGCGCGAAGACGATTGCCGATTTCCTCAACCGGCTCGGCGCGATCCTCCTTGCCCGCGGCGTGCGGCTGGCGCTTCACACCGAGGCCCATTCCATCTTCGCGGTCGCGCGCGATGTCGACCTGATGATGCTGCTGACCGACCCGGCCTACGTGCATATGTGCCCGGACACCGCCCACATCATCCTCGCCGGTTCCGATCCGATCCAGCTTGTCGATCGCCATCATGAGCGGATGATCATCGCCCACTGGAAGGATGCAATCGGGCCGATGCCCCCCGACACGCCGATCGACGAGCATATTCACGATCGCCATCGTCCCTATTTCTGCGGTTTCGGCCTGGGTCGGGTCGACTGGCCCGCCTGGATCCGCCTTCTCCGCGATCGCAATTTCGAAGGATGGGCGATCCTCGAACTCGATGCCGCGCCGGATCCCGTGCGCGACATCGCCGGCGGGTTGACGCTCGTCAGGCAGGCGCTCCTGCCAATCTATCGCTGACATCAAAACGACCGGAGAAGCCACGACAAACGGCCCCGAACCAAAACAGAAGAGGTGGAACAATGATCAAGACAACCAGACTGTTACTTGCCGGCGTGGCGCTCGGCATGACATTTGCCGCCGCACAGGCACAGGACGCGCCGAAGGCGGAAGTCTTCAGTTCGTGGACTTCGGGCGGCGAGGGCCGCGCATTGCAGGCAATCAAGAGCGAATTCGAAAAGCGCGGCGGCACGTGGGAAAATTCCTCGATCGCCGGCTTTGAAAACGCCAATGCCGCGTTCCAGAACCGCCTGGTCGCCGGCGACCCGCCGACCGTGAAACAGCTCATCGTCGGCAAGGACCCGGCGGAGTTTATCGCGCTCGGGCTGATGGAGCCGATCGACGACGTTGCGACCGCCGGACACTGGGGTGCGGTGCTGCCGAAGGCGCTGACCGACTACATCACCTATGACGGCAAGGTCTATCTCGCCCCGACGGGCATTCACGGCGAAAGCTGGATGTTCTATTCCAAGGCCGCTTTCGAGGCGGCCGGCATTACCGAAGAACCGGCGACCTGGGACGCGTTCTTCGCCGACATGGACAAGCTCGCGGCCGCTGGCCTCGTGCCGATCGCGTGGGGCGGCCAGGCCTGGCAGGAGACCAAGGTTTTCAACATGGTCCTGCTGTCTCAGGTCGACCTCGACGGCTTCCTCAGCATCTATCTGGACGGAGATCAGGACGTTCTGGCCTCGGATGGCGTGCGCAACACGCTCGAGATTTTCGGCAGGTTGCGCGACTATGTCGATGAAGGCTCGCCGGGGCGCAACTGGAATGATGCGACCGCCATGGTGATCACCGGCACAGCCGGCGTCCAGTTCATGGGCGACTGGGCCAAGGGCGAGTTCACCGCGGCCGGACAGGTGCCCGGCGAGGATTTCGGCTGCGCCTTTTCGCCGGCAACGCCCGGCATGATCTATATCGGCGACGCCTTCGGCTTTCCCAAGGTGGACGACCCGAACGGCACGGCCGCCCAGAAGCTGATGGCCGAAGTGGTGATGGACCCGTCGGTGCAGGTGGCGTTCAGCCTCAACAAGGGTTCCATTCCGGCCCGCGCCGATGTCGATGCGTCCGAGTTCGACATGTGCACCCGGAAGGGCATGGCTATGATGGCCGAAGGCAAGATCGTGCCGGAACACGCGATCACCCTCACGCCGGAAGCCGTCGGCGCGCTGACCGATTTCGTCGGCGAGTTCTGGAGCGACCCGTCGGCCGATCTCGATGACGCCACCGCGCAGTTCGCGGCGATCTTCCGGTAACATTGGGACATGGACATCTGAACCCGCCCCCGGCCGGTCTGTTTCCGATCGGACGGGGAGGGGGCGTCCCGTCAGCGCGCAAGCTTGCCACCGTGCAGCGGGCGTCAACCGGCTCGACAGAGAACACCTGATGAAACGCAAGCACAAAAAGCATCCCGTTGCCGCGTTCCTCGCGCTCGCGCCCACATGGCTGGCGGTGATCCTGGTCTATATCGGCACCATGGTCTGGTCCGTGCGTCTGTCGTTTACGGATTCGCGGCTGTTTCCCTCTTCGAACTATGTCGGCTTCGCGCAATACGAGAAGCTGTTCACGACGCCGAAATGGCTGACGGCGCTGCAAAATCTGGCGATCTTCGGCGTGCTTTACGTCGTCGGCTGCCTGGTTCTCGGTTTTCTGCTGGCCGCCGCGCTTGATCGCAAGGTCCGCTTCGAGGATGCCTTCCGCACCATCTTTCTCTATCCCTATGCAATGTCCTTCATCGTGACCGGGCTGGTCTGGCAATGGCTGGCAAACCCGATGTTCGGCCTGCAGGCGAGCGTCAATGCGCTCGGCTGGGAGAGCTTCCGGTTCGACTGGCTGACCTCGCGGGAGATGGCGATCTACGCGGTGGTCGTCGCCGGCGTCTGGCAGGGCGCGGGGCTGGTCATGGTGCTGGCGCTCGCCGGCATGCGCGGGGTTGATGGCGAGCAGTGGCGCGCGGCCAGGATCGACGGCATCCCGGTGTGGCGCGTCTATGCGTCGATCGTTCTGCCGCAGCTCGGTCCGGCACTCGCGGCCGCCGGCACGCTGCTGTCGATGGGCGTTATCAAGACCTACGATCTTGTCGTGGCGCTCACCAATGGCGGGCCCGGTTCGGCGACGGAGGTGCCGGCGAAGTTCATCATGGACAATCTGTTCCAGCGGCAGAACCTCGGGCTTGCCACGGCCGCCGCGACCTCGCTTCTCCTGATCGTCGTCGTCATCGTCGCGCCGTTCCGCTATGCCCAGACAATGCGCGCCCGGCGCAAGGCAGGTACGCTATGACCCATCCCCGCGGTCCGAAACCCGCCCGCCTGACGGCCGGCCGCATCGGTCTTTATCTTTTCCTCCTGAGCGCCGTCCTGTTCTTCGCCGTGCCGCTTTACGTGATGATCGTCACGTCCTTGAAAACCATGGAGGAGATTCGTCTCGGCCAGATCTTTGCCCTGCCGGCCCATTTTGATCTTTCCGCGTGGGTTGCCGCCTGGGAGACGGCCTGCACCGGAACCGAATGCGGCGGCATCCGCGTCGGTTTCTGGAACTCCGTCAAGATCACCGTGCCCGCGGTTGCGCTCTCGGTCTTCATCGGCGCCGTCAACGGCTATGCCCTGTCATTCTGGCGGGTGAGAGGATCGAAGCTCCTGTTCACGCTGCTGATGGCCGGCGCCCTGATCCCCTATCAGGTGTTTCTCTATCCGCTGGTCCGCGCCATGGCCGCGCTCGGGCTCTACAACACGCTTGGCGGCATCATCCTCGTGCATGTGCTGTTCGGGTTGCCGCTGGTCACGCTTCTGTTCCGCAATTATTTCGTGACGGTTCCCGAGGAACTGTTCAGGGCGGCGCGCGTCGATGGCGCCGGGTTCTGGCGCATCCTGCTGGAGATCATGCTGCCGATGGCCACGCCGATGATCGTGGTCGCGTCGATGTTCCAGTTCACCGGTATCTGGAATGATTTCCTGCTCGGCCTCGTCTTTGCCGGCCGCGACAACCTGCCGATGACGATCCAGCTCAACAATATCGTCAACACCACGACCGGCGAGCGGCTCTATAACGTCAACATGGCTGCCACCATGCTCACCGCCGCCGTGCCGCTTGCCATCTATTTCCTCTCCGGCCGCTGGTTCGTGCGTGGCATCGCCGCCGGCGCAGTCAAAGGATAATCCGCCATGCAAACCGCCGTCTCGGTCAGGGATCTGAAGATCGCCTATGGCGACCATACGGTCATCGAGAACCTGTCGATCGATGTCGCCTCTCGCGAATTCCTCGTTCTGCTCGGCCCGTCCGGCTGCGGAAAATCGACGCTTTTGAACGCGATCGCCGGCCTTCAGGATATCACCGACGGGGAAATCTGGATCGACGGCAGCAACGTCACCTGGGAGGAGCCGAGGGATCGCGGCATCGGCATGGTTTTCCAGTCCTATGCGCTCTACCCGCGCATGTCGGTCAGAAAGAACCTCTCCTTCGGCCTGCGCGTTGCCGGTCTGCCGAAGGCCGAGATCGAGATGCGCGTGGACCGCGCCGCAAGGCTGCTCCACCTTGAAAAACTGCTGGATCGTAAACCCGCCGAACTTTCCGGCGGGCAGCGCCAGCGCGTCGCCATCGGCCGCGCGCTGGTGCGCGAGGTCGACGTGTTCCTGTTCGACGAGCCGCTGTCGAACCTCGATGCCAAGCTGCGCAACGAACTGCGCGTCGAGATCAAGAAGCTTCATCAGCAGCTCGGCAACACGATGATCTACGTCACCCACGACCAGGTGGAGGCGCTCACCCTTGCCGATCGCATCGCGATCATGCGCGACGGCGTGATCCAGCAGGTGGCGGCGCCATCAGAGATCTATCACCGTCCCGCCAATCTGTTCGTTGCCGGTTTCATTGGCGCTCCGGCGATGAATTTTATCTCCGGACGCATCGAAATGGCCGTTGGCGCGCCGGTCTTCACAAGCCAGGGCCTTTCGCTCGATCTGTCGGGCTATCGGTTCCGGGAGGAAGCCCGGACCGGCCCCGCGACCTTGGGCTTTCGTCCCGAGCATCTCGTGATCGACGGCGCGGCGGAGGGGCTTCCCGTCATTGCCGGCCGCGTCGCTGTCGTCGAACCGATGGGCGCCGATGCGATCGTTTGGTTCGACCGGGGCGAGAACAGCCTTTCGTTCAGAACCATGGATGAGGTGACTCTGCGGTCCGGTGACGAAATCGCGCCCGGGATCGATATCGCCAGGGCGTCGCTCTTCGACGAAGCCGGACGCCGTCTTTAATACCCAAACACGAACGGAAATACATGTCCACCAAGATATACGATGCGCTCGTGATCGGTTCCGGCGCTGCCGGTTCCTTCGCGGCGAAGGAACTGACGGAGCAGGGGCTTTCCGTCCTTCTTCTGGAAGCCGGCCGCGAAGTCGGGCCGGCGGATTTCGATCCGAACCGGAACAAGCCGCCGGCAGGCGCCATCAATATCTGGGAGCGCATGCGCGCGACGCTGAAGGGCCAGCCTGTTCAGGCCCGGGCCGCGTTCTTCACCGAGCGTCTGAGCCATTTCTTCGTCAACGACGTGAAAAATCCCTACACCACCCCGAAGGGCGAACCCTTTCTCTGGATTCGCGGCCAGCAGGGCGGCGGTCGCCTTCACAGTTTCGGCCGCGTGCTGTTGCGCTGGACCGATGCGGATTTCAAGATCAGGTCGCGAACGGGCAAGGGAGCGGACTGGCCGGTTTCCTACAGCGAGCTGGCCCCATTCTACGACGAGGTCGAGCGCTGCCTCGGGCTTTACGGCAACCGGGACAATGTCGAAACGCTACCCGACGGCATCTATTGCCGGCCCGCGATGCTGACGCCCGGCGAGCAGGCCTTCAAATCCGCGGTCGAGAGCCGGTGGCCGGGCCGTCACGTGGTTTCGTGGCGCTATATCGCCCCCGATCCGGAACGGGTGCCCCGTCCCCTGCGAGAAGCCAGGGCGAGCGGCCGGCTGAGCATCCGCTACAATGCCGTCGTCCGCCGCATAGTAACGGATGACGCGACCGGCCTGGCCACGGGCGTGGACTTTATCGACCGGGTCACGGGAAAGCCGGAAATCGCCCATGGGGCCAGGGTCGTCGTCTGCGCCTCGCCCGTGGAAAGCATCAGGCTGCTGCTGAATTCCGCTTCTTCCCGGCATCCCGATGGCCTGGGCAACGGTTCCGGCCTGCTCGGCCGCTATTTCATGGACCAGCTTCCATGCCTGGCGTTTGGCTCGTTTCCGGGCGCCAAGGGCTGGGCGCGGGACGGATCGGCTCCGGAGGATCCGTTCTACAATGCTTCCGGCGGAATATTCATACCCCGGTTCGATGAAAGCGAGCCGGAGCGGGGCGATTTCGACTATCAGGGCAGCGTTGGACGAAGCCCGGTCGGCGCGGATGAAGACGCGCAGCTCTCCTTCTTCGGTTTCGGCCGCATGCTGCCTTACGCGGACAATCGCATCACGCTGGATGCGCGACGCAAGGACGCCTGGGGCATTCCCGCGCCGCATATCCGCTGCGTCATGCACGAGGAGGAAAAGGCGCTTCTCAAGCAGCAGGAGGAGACGATGGTCGACATGATCCGCGGCGTCGGCGGAGAACTGGAATTCATCGGCTCGCCCTCGGGTCTGAAGGAATTCGGGAAGGGCGCCTTTCCGCAAGCCGATCCCTTTAGCCGGACGATGTTCCGTCTGTGGTTCGGCAAGACGATGCGCATGGGAGCGGCCATCCACGAGACCGGCGGGGCACGCATGGGCGAAAGCCCCGAAACATCCGTGCTCGATCCGTTCAACCGGCTCTGGGACGCGCCGAACGTTCTGGTCACGGATGCTAGCGCCTTTCCCGGCAGCGGCGTTGCCGGGACCACGCTGACGGTGATGGCATTGACGATCCGAGCCTGCCGCAACCTCGGCAGTTGACAGCCGGCTTGGCCGCGAAAATCCGCGGACAGCCTGATCTGGCGCGTTTTCAGGGAAGTGTAGTCTCGGTGTTCCGTCGGGAAATGCGTAAAAACACCCAGCCACTTCCGCGCGATCCTTGTCATTTTTCCGTACTAGATATATCAGATTAATGAACTGATCTTTAAGGGGGCTGCGTTGGCGGAAGAGGGACATAAGGCGCGGATCGCTTTCGGCTGTGCGGCCATTGCCGGACTGTATGAACCGGTTTCGAAGGGCGATTCCCGCGATGTGCTGGAGGCGGCGTGGGATGCCGGAATCCGTCGTTTCGACACGGCGCCATTCTATGGCCTTGGCCTGTCGGAGCAGCGCGTCGGCGATTTTCTGCGGGAGAAGCCGCGCGCCTTGTTCACCCTTTCCAGCAAGGTCGGCAGGCTGCTCGAACCGCTCGATGACGATGCGCCCGATCCGCCGCTCGGCCATCTCAGGCACAGTGTGCGCTTCGACTACAGTCACGACGGCATCATGCGCTCCTATGAGCGGAGCCTCGCTCGTCTCGGGCTGGACCGGATCGATATTCTTTATGTGCATGACATCGGCGAGTTTGCCCATGCACCTGCGGAAAACGCGCGTCACATGCGCGATCTCACCGGTTCCGGCCTCAGAGCGCTTGAGCGGCTGAAGGCGGAAGGCGCGATCGCCGGCTTCGGCCTTGGCGTCAACGAGACGGCGGTCTGTCTCGATCTGATGGACCATGCGCATTTTGACGAGATCCTGCTTGCCGGACGTTATACGCTGCTCGACCGCTCGGCAGAGGCGGCGCTTCTGCCGCGCGCGGAGGCTGCCGGAACGCGCCTTGTCATCGGCGGCGTGTTCAATTCCGGCATTCTGGCAACCGGGCCGGGGCCCGACGCCCATTTCAACTATGAGCCGGCAACGCCCGAAATTCAGGAGAAAGTCGCAGCGATCGCCGCCATCGCCTGGCGCTACGGCCTTGCCCTGCCGGAGGCCGCGATCAATTTTCCGGCGGCGCATCCAACCGTCTCGCACATCCTGATCGGGACCGGAAAACGCAAAAGCCTGATGCGCAATCTGGAGCAGTTCGGCACGGCGCTGCCGCGGAAATTTCTCGAAGAGGTCCTGCCGCTGACGATCCGCTGATTCTCAGTAGAGCCCCATATGGCGGCGGAGCGCGGCATCGAAATGCGCTTTGACCGCCTCTTCGGCGGCATCCGCGTCACGCGCCTTGCACGCCTTGAGGATCGCCACATGTTCCTGCAGCGAGCGCTGGGCGAGCGGCGGCGTCATCTTCCGGTCGAGCCGCACCAGCCGCAGATAATGATGCATGCGCTTGTAGCCGGAGTTGATCAGCGAATTTCCCAGCGCGCCGATGATTGAATCATGCAGCGCCGCCTCCAGATGCTCGATCTCCGCCAGCGCCTCGGCATCAAGCCCTGTCCGGCCGATCTTCTCCGACAGCGTCTCGTGCTCGGCGAGCAGCGCTGCGATCTCGTCATCGCTCGCCGTTTCGGCAAAGACCTTCACCGCCGCGCATTCGAGGATGGTGCGGTACTGATAGGTCGAGCGCGTCAGTTCCAGGCCGGGCTTGACGAACTCGATACCGGAGCGTGGATGGATCGTCAGCACGCCTTCCACTTCCAGAACCCGCAGGGCATCGCGCAGCGGTGCGACCGGTATATCGAGCATCTCGACAAGCTGGTTCTGCGAGACGAACGCGCCGGCCGGCAATTTCCTTGCGAACAGATGCTCGAGAATACGCTCATAGGCGATGTCGCTGAGGCGTTTTGCGCCATGCGGCTCGGCGGCGCCGGATTTTGTCGAGTTCGAAGAAACCACTTGCCTGTCACTCTCTTTATCTATATTACACACCACATCTGATATATCAACTATCGGGAATAGTCTACCAGATGCCCCTGCCTATAGCGAGCTTTCGTATCACGCGCTACCAGTTTCGTCGCCCTCGTCCGATCGGCGATAGCCAGGTGCGGGCCGATGAAGTCAACATGGCCGCGCTGGAACTGATCGCCGAGGACGGAACGGTTGGTCTGGGCTTCATGCAGTCGCTGTTCTTCCCGCTGCCTTCGGAGGCGGAGCTGACGCGGATTTTCGCGGCGGAAGTGTTTCCCGGTCTTGAGGGCCGGCAGGCGGGCGCGCTGGTGCATCGCGTTTCCCGGCCGCGCGGCGGCAAGCAGCGCGCGGCCACCATCCCGGCCTACGAGGCCGTGCAGGTCGCGCTCTGGGACATGTTTGCCAAGCAGCTTGGCATGCCGCTCTACAAATTGTTGGGCGGCGGGCACAAGGACAGGGTCCGCGCCTATGCCTCCGGGCTTGATTTCCACCTGAGCGATCACGAATTCACCGAGCTTTTCGGCGCGGCTGATGCGCAGGGCTTTTCCGCTTTCAAGATCAAAGTCGGGCATCCCGATTTCGACTGGGACCTTCACCGGCTTGCGCTTCTGAAAAAGGCCGTGCGCCCGGACGCCGACATCATGATCGACGCCAACGAGGCGTGGGGCGCGAAGGAGGCGCTCGTCAAGATCAACGCGATCGAGGCGCTTGGCTATCGCCTCACCTGGGTCGAGGATCCGATTCTGCGTTCGGATTTTGCCGGGCTGAAAATGCTGTGCCAGGCGACCGCCAACACGCTGATAAACTCGGGCGAATATCTCGATGCCTCCGGCAAGCGCGCGCTGATGACGGCGGGCGCGACCGACATGGTCAATGTTCATGGCCAGATCACCGATGTCATGCATGTCGGCTGGCTTGCCGCCGAGCTCGGCGTTCCGGTTACGCTCGGCAACACCTTTCTGGAGGTCGGCCTGCATCCCGCGCTGGCGCTGCCGGAAGTCGAGTGGGTCGAATATTCGTTCCAGAATTTCGACCACCTGGTCGAGCAGACCTTCGAGATCCGCGACGGCTTTTTTGTCGCGCCGGAAAGGCCCGGCCACGGCCTCGTGCTCAATGAGGCGACCCGCAGGGAATGGGCGCGTCCGGAGATTGTCGCAACCGAAGCCCTTGGCCCTGTGCCGCCGGGCTCGGAGCCGAAAATCCTGGCCGCATTGGCCTGAACAGTGACCGGACGGCTGTGCCGAGGACGCGCGAAAGCCGACGGAAACGAAACGAGGGAGGAGAGAATGAAGCATATTTTAAAGCAAGCCATGGCCGCAGCCGCCATGACCGCCATTGCCGCGCCCGCGCTTTCTGCCGAACTGACAGTCTGGGACTGGAAGTCCGGCGATCCGGCCGCCGCGAGCTATATCCAGGCGGCGAAGGAAAAGTTCGAGGCCGAAAATCCGGGCGACACGGTGAATTTCGTCATGCAACCGCATGATCAATATTACACCATTCTCGGAACGGCGCTCGCCTCGGGTAAGGGGCCGGATGTATTCCTGCTGCATGGCGGTGCGCAGACCCGCGCGCGCATCCCAGCCCTCGTCGACCTGTCCGCGCATAGCGAGAATCTGGTCGGAGTGGCGGATTTCGAGGGTGAGGACGGCAAGCTCTATGCGCTGCCGATCACCATTCAGGGCTTCATTGTCTACTACAACAAGGAACTCTACGCCGATGCCGGCCTTGACCCGGAAAGCCCGCCGCAGACCTGGGACGAGCTTGTCGCCGTCTGCGAGGCGATCAAGGAAAAGGGCGATGTCCCCTGCTTCGCCATGGGCAACAAGGAGGGCTTCGGGGCCGAATTCCTGCTGTCCGCGCTCGCCGCTTCCATGCTGACGGAGGAGCAGCAGCAGGCTTTCGCTGATGGCACGCTCAAATGGTCGAGTCCGGAGATCAGCGCCATCCTGCAGATCTGGGTCGATGAAGGCGAGATGGGCTGGTACAACAAGGGCGCCAATTCGCAGGCCAAGTTCATGGACGAGTATGAGCAGTTCATGCGCTCCGATGCCGCCAATGTCATCGGCCTGATCTCCGATGTCGCGCATTGGAAGCAGTTCGACGAATTCCTGGGTGCCGACAATCTCGGCGTCTTCATCCATCCCGCACCCGAGATGGCATTCGACAGGCTGCGTATGCCGGTCTCGGGCGGTATTGGCTACGGCGTGAACAAGGACAGCGCACATCTCGAACTGGCGGAAAAGCTGGCGGCAACGCTGGCAGATCCCGAACCGATTGCCGTATTCGTCAATGATGCGGGCGTCGTTCCGGCGAGCACCGTCGTCGACACGTCGAACCTTTCAAGCCCCTCGGTGGTCGAAATCCTCGGCTTCCTGAACGAGCAGAGCGCGCCGATGGCACATTCCAGCGTCACGGCCGAGGAACTGGCCGAATGGCACCGCCAGAGCCAGCTTTTGCTGAACGGCGACACCACGGTCGAAGAGGCGGCCAGCCGCATGGACGATGTGCAGGCGAAGGCCCACGGCGGCTGAGCGCAGCTTCTCATTCCAGGGATCGACCTGCGGGGCTTTCAGCGGCCCCGCAGCCATGACCAAAGCAATCGGGACCCAGACTATATGGCCAAGGACCAGACAGCACCACGTCGCCGAAACCGCCTCGGGGCGGAGCGACGCTTTGCCTATTTCTGCATCCTGCCGCCGGTCATTCTGGTGCTGATTTTCCGGATCGTGCCGCTGATCTGGGGCTTCTTCCTGTCGCTGACGGATTCCACCGGCTTCAATGATGCATCCTTCATCGGCCTTTCGAACTATCGCGAGATGGCGGCTGATCCGAACGTCCATGCGGCAGCCCGTAATACCGGCATCCTGATCCTGTCGCTTCCGGTCTGGATCATGCTGCCCATGCTGCTGGCAACCCTCATTCATGTCGGGGTTCCGGGGGGCAAGCTCTACCGCTCCGTCTATTTCTTCCCCGCCGTCCTTTCGAGCGTCATCGTCGGTTCGATCTTCAACATCGTGCTGCGCTATGATGGCGGGCTCAACGCGCTTCTCGGCATGTTCGGCATCGAGGGCGTCGACTGGCTCGGCGGCGGCTCGACCGCGCTTCTGTCGCTCTTTACCGTGCAGCTCTGGGCAACCTTCGGCATGAGCCTTCTGATCTTTCTGGCCGGCCTTTCGACGCTGTCCTCGGAGATGCTGGAAGCGGCAAGGCTTGACGGCGCCAAGCTCTGGCAGACCTGGGTCTATGTCATCATCCCGGCGATGATGCCGATCATCGAATTCGTCGCGGTCGTCACCACGATCGGGGTTCTGACCAACATGTTCGGCCTGATCTATGTGCTGACGGCCGGCGGACCGGGCACGGCGACGACGCTGCCGGAATTCCTGATCTGGCTTGAGCAGGGGCAGATGAACCGCCCGGGCTATGCCGCCTCGCTTTCCATGGTGCTGTTCGCGCTGATGGGCGGGATCGCCTATCTGCAGATCCGCATCATGAACCGCAATGCCAACGTCTGAAGAAGGGGCAAACGAGAATGGCTCAGGCCGGCAACAAGCAGAAACGGCTGCTCTGGGTGGTTTCCGTGCCCATGGCGCTTCTGGCGCTCAGCTGCGTCTATCCGGTGTTCTTCGCGATCAACAACGCGCTGAAGACCAACAAGGGCTATATTCTCGACCGGTTCGGCATCGTCACCGAGCCGACATTGATGAATTTCGTCGATGTCTGGAACCGTTCGGGCCTGTCGGCCTATTTCTTTAATTCCGTCGTCGTCACGCTCGGCGCGGTGCTTGTGCTCTTGCTGATCTCGTCGCTTGCCGGCTTTGCCTTCGCGGTGCTGCGCTTTCCGCTGAGGAAGCTAATCTTCGTGGTCATCCTCGCCTCGCTGATGATCCCGGTGCAGGTAGTGCTGGTGCCGTTCTACCAGACGATCATCGGCCTCAACCTGCTGAATACCCGCATCGGGCTGATCATCTCCTACACCGCGTTCTTCCTGCCGTTTTCGGTCTATCTGATGACATCGTTCTACGCCGGCCTGCCGCGCGAACTGGTGGAGGCGGCCCGCATTGACGGGGCGAAGCTGATCCAGATCTGGTGGCATGTGATGGTGCCCATGGGCAAGCCGGCCCTGATCACGCTCGGCATTCTCAACACGCTCTACTGCTGGAACGACGTGCTGATCTCGCTACTCGTGCTGCAGGACAAGCGCACGCTGATGGTCGGCATTGCGGCGCTTCGTGGCGAATACACCACCAATGTGCCGCTGCTTTCCGCCGGCATCGTGCTGGCCGCCGCCCCCATCGTCATTCTCTACATCGTATTCCAGCGCCAGATTGTCAGCGGCATCGCCGTCGGCGCGGTGAAAGGCTAATTCCATGGCTCAACTCGCACTTACCGATATTCGCAAGTCCTACGGTTCTGTCGATGTGATCCATGGCGTTACGCTGGAGGTGGAAAAGGGCGAACTGGTCGTCTTCGTCGGCCCGTCCGGTTGCGGCAAATCCACGCTTCTGCGCATGATCGCCGGCCTTGAGGATATCACCGGCGGGGAGCTTACGATTGGCGGCGAGCGCATGAATGACGTCGAGCCCGCCGATCGCGGCGTGGCGATGGTGTTCCAGTCCTATGCGCTCTATCCGCACATGACCGTCGCCGACAATATGAGCTTCGGTCTCAGAATGACCCGTCATCCAAAGGCCGAGATCGAGGAAAAGGTCAAACGCGCCGCCGATATCCTGCAGCTGACGCCGCTGCTTGAACGCAAGCCCTCGCAGCTTTCCGGCGGTCAGCGCCAGCGCGTGGCGATCGGCCGGGCGATCGTGCGCAATCCGGAAGTGTTCCTGTTTGACGAGCCGCTGTCGAACCTTGACGCCGAACTCAGGGTGCAGACCCGCGTCGAGATCGCCAAGCTGCATGCGGCACTCGGCAACACCATGATCTACGTGACCCACGACCAGACCGAGGCGATGACGCTTGCCGACCGCATCGTGGTTCTGCGCGGCGGCCGCGTCGAGCAGATCGGCGCGCCGGTCTCGCTCTATCACGACCCGGACAATCTCTTCGTCGCGGGCTTCATCGGCTCGCCGCGCATGAACTTTCTGAAGGCCGTCGCCAGCGGCGATGGCACTGTCAAGGTTGCCGGCATCAACGTCGCGCTGCCGGCCCTCCAGCGGCCGCTTGCGGCTGGCGAGGAGATTACCCTCGGCATTCGCCCCGAGCATCTCGATGCGGACGCGGGCAGCGCGCTACCGCTCACGGTTGATGTGTCGGAAGAACTCGGCGCCACGACCTATGTCTACGGCACGGTCGAGGGGGGCCAACCCGTCATCGCCGAACGCCGCAATCGCGAGGCGCCGCGCCATGGCGAGACCATAACGCTCCGCTTCGATCCCGCCCATGCGCGGCTGTTCGACAAGGACGGCGCACGGATCCGATAGGCTGCGGTTTCACGCGGCACGACACTGTGGCCTGCCGTGGGACGACGACGAAGTGAATACCATCAGCAATTTCATTCAGCACCGCCGCTTGCAGAAAGCGGCGGTATCGCTTGATTTAAAATGATGGGTTTTGATGACTAATGTTGATTTATTTCATCCCCCGAACCGCCTAATTTCCGTCGCGAGGCATCACGGCTGCCTGGTCGTGAGGAGAATTGCAGGAAAGGGAGGGGGATGGTCCAGCTTTATGGAAAGTCCTTGTCGCGCGCCGAACTGGCAGCGCTCAGCGGAAATGTGAGCCATGCGGCGGGCGTGCGGCTGATGCAGCTCGACGATGGCGTTGAACGCGGCATCCGCATGCTAGAATTCCGCTCCGGCACGGGGCTCCGGTTCACCGTTCTCATCGACCGCGCCATGGACATCGCGGATTGCGAATATCGCGGTCAGGCGATTGGCTGGCACAGCCCGGCAGGCTTCCGCCATCCGGCCCTGCACGAATACGAGGGCGAAGGCGGCCTTGGCTTCATGCGCAGCTTCTCCGGCCTGATGATCACCTGCGGGCTCGACCACATCCTGTTCATGAACGACACCGAGACGAGTTCGTATTTCTACGGCCCGCGCGAAAAGGCGTCCCATTCCCTGCATGGCCGGGTCGGCACGATCCCCGCGCGGCTGACCGGGTATGGCGAACGCTGGGACGGCGACAGGCTGATCCTGTGGGCCGAAGGCGTGGTGACGCAGGCCGCCGTCTTCGGCGAGCATCTCGAACTGCACCGGCGGGTCGAGATCGACGCCGGCACCAACGATATCCGCCTCAGCGACCGGGTGGTCAATGCCGGCTTCTACCGTACGCCGCACATGTATTGCTACCACATCAATGTCGGCCATCCGGTGCTGGAAGAGGGCGCGCGTTATCTCGCGCCGATCAGCGACGTGGTCAACGTGGCGCATGCCGAGAACTATGAGAAACAGGGCGTCGGTTATCGTACGCTTTCCGGCCCGCGGATGAATTTCCATGAGCAGGTCTGGCAGCACGAAATGGCGGCGGATGACGAGGGCAAGGTCCCGGTTGCGCTTGTCAACGACCGGCTCGGCCTCGGCTTCATGGTCACGACCAGGAAGGACCAGTTCCCCTGCCAGTATGAATGGCAGAACCTGCAGGCAGGCCAGTACGCGCTGGGAATCGAGCCCTCGACCCATCACCTGCTCGGCAATAATGCGGCGCGCGAACGCGGCGAGATGATCTGGCTCGAGCATGGCGATGAGCGCCGTTACGACACGGTGTTCTCGATCCTGCCCGACGCAGACGCGATTGCGAGGGCGGAAGCCGAAATCCGCGCGATCGCGATCCAGCCGGAGAGCGATTATCCCGCCGCCAGCGGCAATTTCCGACCGATTGAAGGACGCAAGGCATGAGCGCCAGTTTCGATATGACCGGGCGCAGGGTGCTCTACACCGGCGGGGCCGGCGGGCTTGGTTCACCGACGACGTCGGCTCTGCTTGCAGCCGGCGCAGAAGTGCACGTGCTCGATTTTGACGCCGACAAGATCGCGGCGCTTGAGAGCGCCGTAGCCTCAGGAGATGCCGACCGCCTTCATACGCACAAGGTCGACCTTCTGGACAAGCCGGCTCTTTCCGGGCTTCTGGAGAAGCTCACGGCCGAAAAGGCAATCGATGTCGTCATCAATAACGCGGCGATCTATCCCTCCAAGCCGTTCGAGGAATATTCGGATGCGGAGCTCTCGGCCGTCCACGGGGTCAATGTTGAGGCGGCGCATCTTTGCACGCGCGCGGCATTGCCGGGCATGCGGGCGCAGAACTGGGGCCGTATCCTGAACGTCACCTCGATCACGCTTTCCGGCCAGTGGGAAAACCTCGCGCCCTACGTCCAGTCGAAGGGGTCGCTTCTGGGTCTGACGCGGGCCTGGGCGCGCGAATTCGGCAAATGGGGCGTGACGGTCAATGCGATCGCCCCGGGCGCCTTTCCGACCGATGCGGAGAAAATCCACCCCGATCCCGAGGGCTACAACGCCATGGTGCTGGACCGGCAGGCGGTCAAGCGGCGCGGAAAGCCTCAGGATATCGCGGCTGCCGTGATGTTTCTTTCGTCCGAAGAGGCCGGCTTCATCACCGGACAATCGCTCGCCGTCAATGGCGGCTGGGTCATGGAGTGAATGAAATGGGAATTCTGAGCGGATATACGGTGCTGGACTGCTCGATCGCCATGGCCGGTCCGTTCGCGGCCCAACGCCTGGGCGATCTCGGCGCCGATGTGATCAAGATCGAGCCTGTGACCGGCGAATGGCAGCGCCATGCGCCCGCCGGCGGGGCCACCGGAAACGAGGTCAATGTCTCCTTCCTGTCGCTCAACCGCAACAAGCGCTCTCTGGCGGTTGATCTGAAGTCCGATGAGGGCAGGGCGATCATCCGGCGGCTGGTGAAGACGGCAGACGTGTTCATCCAGAACTACCGCGCCGGCGTGGCAGGAAGGCTGGGCGTGGACTATGAAACGCTGTCGGCGATCAATCCCGGCCTGATCTATGTGTCGATGACCGGCTTCGGCGAGGATGGTCCCTACGCCAAACGACCGGGTCAGGACCTTCTGCTGCAGGCCATGTCGGGCGCGATGATGTCGACCGGGCGCGCCGGCGAGCCGCCGCAGGCTTCCGGCCAGTATATCATCGACGCGGTGACCGCCTACACCGCCTTCGAGGGCGCGCTGGCGGCGCTCCTGCACCGGGAGCGCACCGGCGAGGGGCAGAAGGTCGAGGTCAACATGCTTGACGCGATCACCACCATCCAGATGCAGGAACTCTCGGTCTTCACCGTCGGCCACAAGCCACAGACGCGCAGCGCCGAGCCGCATGCCCATGTCTATATCCGCTCGCCCTACGGCACCTTTGCCACCACGGATGGCTATATCGCGCTCGCCATGCCGCAGTTCGAGGCGATGGCGAAGGCGCTCGACGAGCCGCGCTTTGCCGAACTCGACGAGATGAAGGCGGGCTGGGAGGACCGCGACAGCGTGTTCGCGCTGACCCGCGAGGCGATCGGAAAATTCTCCACCGCCGACGCGCTGGAGCGGCTCAACGCCCACGGCATCTGGGCCGGACCGGTCTACACCTATGCCGATCTGGTGGCCGATCCGCAGATCGCCCATAACGGCACATTCGTCGAATATGACCACGCGACGGAAGGCCGGGTGAAGACGCCCGGTTTCCCGATCCGCTTTTCGCGCACGCCGTCCGAAGTCCGCTACGCCGCGCCGCGCGTGGGCGAGCACACCAAAGATGTTCTGTCCGCCGCCGGGTTTTCTGATGCCGAGATCGCCGAGATGGCGAAGGCGGGCGCGATCAAGGGCATGGGCGAATAAGATTTTGCGACCCGCGGCGTTCCTTGCCCGGTCGCATGAAACGTCACTGGAGGAGGCGAGGATATGAACGAGCCCGAGACACGGGAACTGACATTGGACGTGTCGGGACATGTCGCCACGATCACCTATAACCGGCCGGCAAAGCTGAACGCGATGACGCCGGAAATGGCGGTGCTGCTTGAGGAGGCCGTTGCCGCCTGCAACGGCGCCGACGATGTGCGCGTCGTGATCCTGACCGGCGCCGGCAAGGCATTTTGCGCCGGTTCCGATATCAAGCTGCTCGAGAGTTACAACACCCCCTGGGCGTTTCGCAACCGCACGGAATATTGCGACATTCTGCGCGCTTTGCGCAAACCCTTGATTGCGGCCATTAATGGCTATGCCTTTGGCGGCGGGCTGGAAATGGCGATGTCCTGCGATATCCGTCTGGCCTCGGACAATGCGAAGCTGGGCGCACCGGAAATCAAGCTCGGCTGGATCGGCGGCGGCGGCATGACCGCGCATCTCGCCCAGTCGATCGGCCCGACGAACGCGGCGCTGATGGTGATGACCGGCGAGCCGGTGACCGCCGCGCAGGCCCTTTCGTGGGGGCTCGTCAGCGACGTGACGGCCCCCGAGACGCTGATGGAGCGCGCGCGCGAAATCGCCGGACAGATCGCCGCCCGCGCGCCGATTGCCGCCGAGACTGCCAAGGCCAATCTGAAGGCGGCCTTCAACATGCCGCTGGAACAGGCGGTCGCCTATGAACGCGACCTGCAGACGATCTGCTTTGCGACCGAAGACGCGCAGGAGGGCCGGGCCGCCTTTGCCGAAAAACGCGCCGCGACGTTTGCCAAGAGGTGATGCCACGATGACCCGTCTCAAGACGCTGGTGAAACAGCGCGAATTTTCCGTCTTTGCGATGCTGATCCTGGTCGCGCTCTACTTAAGCTTTTCCAACGACTACTTTCTGTCGGCTCGGTGATCGGGCTTTCGGCGGTTTGCGCGGCGATCGCGTCGGGGTCTTGTCAAAAGGCCGGTTGGCTGGCGTACTGGTGCGGGATGAGATGGAGGAGGCCGGCGCCTTGCCTTCAGTGAACATGAAAGAGAGACATGACGCACTTTGACCTGGACGAAAACGGCATCTGGCTTGGGCGCGTATGGCTGCCCGAGGCGGAAGGCCCTGCCGTGGTCACCTGCCGCAATGGCCGGGTGATCGATATCACCGCAAAGGGCTACGCCACCGTCAGCGACATCTGCGAGATGGACGACCCTGCCGGCTATGTCGCGGCGGCCAAGGGGCGCGATCTTGGCGCGCTCGCCGATCTTCTTGCCGCCGATCCGGGCGACAGGACGACGGTTCACTTCCTGGCGCCGAACGACCTTCAGGCGATCAAGGCCTGCGGCGTCACCTTCGCCCGTTCCATGGTCGAACGCGTGATCGAGGAACAGGCCGCCGGCGATCCCAAGCGCGCCGAGACGATCCGCGCGCGCATCGGCACGCTGATCGGCGACAGCCTGCGCAACATCAAGGCCGGCTCCGAGGAAGCGCAGAAAGTCAAGGCGGCGCTTCAGGCCGAGGGGCTGTGGAGCCAGTATCTGGAAGTCGGCATCGGGCCGGATGCCGAGGTGTTCACCAAGTCGCAGCCCATGTCCGCCGTCGGCTACGGCGCGGAGGCCGGCATTCTGCAGATCTCGCAATGGAACAATCCGGAGCCGGAAGTGGTGCTGCTGGTTAACAGCCGCGGCGAAATCCTGGGCGCAACGCTCGGCAACGACGTCAACCTGCGCGATGTCGAGGGGCGCTCCGCCCTGCTGCTCGGCAAGGCCAAGGACAACAATGCCTCCTGCGCGCTCGGCCCGATGTTCCGCCTGTTCGGCAAGGGCTTCGGGATGGATGATGTGCGGGCGATGCAGCTTGACCTTCGCGTCGACGGGCCGGAGGGCTATGTGCTTCATGGTCAGTCGTCGATGTCCGAAATCAGCCGCGACCCGGCCGATCTGGTGCGCCAGACCCTCGGCGCGCATCACCAGTATCCCGATGGTTTCGTGCTGTTCCTCGGCACGCTATTCGCGCCGACCGAGGACCGCGATGTGCCGGGCGAAGGCTTTACCCACAAGACCGGCGACCGGGTGACCATCTCCAACCCCGCGCTTGGCGCGCTCTCCAACACGGTGCGCTACGCCTCTGATTGCGCGCCCTGGACCTTCGGAACCGGCGCGCTGATGAAAAACCTCGCCGCGCGAAACCTGCTTTGAACGGGTTTTCATGACCGGTTCGCTGCGCTTTCCCGAGTTCACAGTAGGGGAATGTTTTCGCGAAAGATGACCTGGAGCCGGGGCGGATATTCCGGCTCCATCTCGCCGCGCACCGCGGCGGAAAGCATGCGCAGGATCTCGCGCGCCTCGATGCGCGGGTTCTGGTCGATCACCGCGTCCATGGTCCGGTCCAGTAGGGCGGTGCGGGTGGTATCGGTCAGGTCGTGGCCGATGAACACGACATCGCGGCTCTTGCGCGTTTCCTTCAGCGCCTGGACGATGCCCTGATTGCCCGCGCCGATGCTGTATATTCCGTCGATCTCAGCGCGCTCCAGCAATTGTCGCGTTTGTTGATAGGCCTTGGAGCGATCATCGCCCACTTCGCCGAAATGGACGATCTCGAGTTCGGGGAAATCCTCGGCGAGCAGTGAGCGGAAGCCCATTTCGCGCTCCTCATGCCCGCGATAGGTGAGCGAGCCAATGAAGACCGCGATCTTGTAGCACTTTCCGTGGTTGAGGAACCGCCCCAGCAGAAGCCCGGCAAGCCTTCCGGCGGCGCGATTGTCGATGCCGACATAGCCGACCTTTGATATCGCCGAAATGTCGGAGACGAGGGTGGCGATGCGGATGCCTTTCCTGGAAAGCTGCGTCAGTTCCTCGCGCAGCATCGGGTGATCGGGCGCGACGATGCCGATCGCGTCGCACTTGCCTTCGACGGCGCGCAGCGCGGCGACATAGGCATCGGGACTGGGATTGACGACCTCTTCCACCTGAACCGAGACGTCCGAGCGGGCCTGCGCTTCCTCCAGAAGCTGGGTGCGCAGCCCGCGCATGAAGCTGTTGGGCCCTTCCGGCAGGAAGAACACGATGCGGACAGCCTTCGTTTTCTGCGTTTCAGCCAGGCCGAAATAGCCGAGCTGGCGGGCGGCCTCCATCACGATCGAGCGGGTGCGGCCGCGCACCCCGGCGCGGTCGTTCAGCACGCAATCCACGGTCGCCGGTGAAACGCCCGCGAGCCGCGCGATTTCCGACATGGTGACGCGCATGACGAACCCCTCACGAAGACATCAGAAAACAAATCATTTTCAATCATCATAAGGGATAATCGAGAGGCGCCGATACCCGAAATCTGTCTGTCAAAAAAGAAAGACCCCGGCAATGATGGCTCGATCGCCGTCACCGCCGGGGCCTCCGGGAGGAACTCTCTAATTTTTTCAGGCCGCCCGGCGCTGCACCAGGTAGACGTGGTCGCAGGCCATCACGACTTCATCGCGCTGGTTCTTTACCCGCACTTCCTCGATGACACGTCCGTAATCGGGTCGCTTGGGATCGTCCTCGCAGCGCGCGATCGTCAGCACGGTGTGGATGGTGTCGCCGATGAAGACGGGTTTCGGAAAGCGCAGCCGCTCATAGCCATAGGTGAAGGAGAGCGGGTTGATCTCCGAGGCCGAAAGCCCGATGCCGATCGCGAACGTCATCGTGCCATGGGCGATGCGCTGGCCGAAGGGAGTCGATTTCATGTGTTCGGCGTCCATGTGATGCGGAAAGAAATCGCCGGTATGGCCGGCATGGACCACGAAATCGGTTTCCGTGATCGTACGGCCATAGGTGCGGCGCTCCTCGCCGACGGCAATATCCTCGAAATGGCGCGGACGCTCCATCAGAAACTCTCCGTAAACAGCATGTTGATCCAGTCGATCGCGGCCGGCGCCGGGGTGGCTGAGCGCAGCGCCTCGTTGATCGCGTCGGAGGCGCGTTGCTGGAAGGCCATGTAGCCGTTATGGCGCGGGCGCAGATAGGCCTTCTCCAGCGTCTCGTAGGTGTTGACGTAAAAGTCGTTGGTTGCCGCGTTCACGGAACGGCTTGTCCAGCCATCGGCATGGCCCGGCTGGCCACCGGCCTCCGGATAGAGCGTCGACTGCACCTCGCCGCTCGCGATCCAGTAGGCGAAGTCGGTTGCCGCCGCGACATTGTCGGAGAAGGCGGAGACGGCGATGCCCGTGCCGCCGAGCGCGGAGCCTGCGGGGCCGTTCTTGCCGATGGCCGGGATGTTGGTGAATGACAGCCGCCGCGGGCGGAACCCCTCCATCGCGTAGCTGACATAGCCGTAGATATAGGGCGAGATCGAGGCCGTCGCCTCCGGGGCGGAAAGCGCCTCCAGAACGGCAATCGGGTCCATCAAAAAATTGTCCTCGGGCACGAGGCTTGCGAGTTCGGCGAGCCGCTCCAGCGCCTCGATGCCGGCTTCCCTGGAAATCAGCGGGCCGGGGCCGTCATTGCGGCAGGGGTTGCCGGCATTGGCGGCGAGCGTGAAGAAGGTCATCAGGCTGTGCGGCGGCCTCAGCGGCAGAAGGACATGGCCGTCGCGGGCAAGCGCGATGAGGGTCTCCCACGTTGCTGGTGCCTCCGGCGCGCGGTCGGCCCGGCAGGCCATCACCTGGGCGGCGGCATCGATCGGGAACGCCCACTGATGGCCATTATAGTTATAGCTTGGGTAGGACGCGCCGACCGAGCCTTCCGAAAGCGCCTTGCGCTCATCCTCGCGACCCGCGACATCAAGCGGCGCCAGGCAGTTTTCCGCGGTGATCTGGCCGACATGCGGATGGTCGATGACGATCATGTCGTATTGGCGGGCAAGCTCCTCGACGGGAAAACTCTCGAAATCCTGCAGGCTGCGCTTGTCCCATTCAATCGAAACGCCAGTCTTTTCCTGCCATGCCCGGGCGCTTGCCTCCATCGGATCATAGCCGCGGGGATGGCTCCAGGTCATCCCTTTCAGTTTAATCGTCACAGTCCGAACTCCGCTCTGATGGCCGCGCTCTGCTCGCCGATCTTCGGGGCCGCGCGGCGGGTTTGCATGCGTTTGCCATCGACCCTGATGGGCGAGCGCGTGGTCTCGATCTCGATGCCGTCGTCCCGCGTCACGGTCTGCAGCATGTCGAGCACCTTGAAGCCGGCGTGATCCATGAGTTCCGGCCAGTCCAGCACCTTTGCGCACCAGACGTCCGCTGGCTCCAGAATGGAGAGCCAGTGTTCGGTGGTCTGCTCCTTCAGCGTCGCCGCGATGATGCGCTTGATGTCGTCGCGGGCGGAAAACCAGAGATCGGGCTTGCCGCGAAAGGGATCGAGCGCGTCGATCTTCAGCACATCGGCGAGCTGGTCGATCGGCATCATCGCCAACGCCAGATAGCCGTCTGCCGTCGGATAAACGCCATAGGGGGCGGAGAGATAGGCATGGGCCGAACGGAAGGAGGACCGCTTCGGCGGGCGTTTGCCGTCATTGAGGTGGGTGGTCAGCACCTCGAACTGGAAATCGATAAGCGCTTCGAGCAGGCTGGTCTCGACATGGGCGCCCCTGCCGGTGCGGCCCTGCTTCACCAGCGCGGCAAGCACGCCCTGGCAGAGTGCCGCGCCCGCCAGCATATCGGCGATGGCGAGCCCGAAGGGCACGGGACCCTGATCCTCGTCGCCGTTCAGCCACATCACGCCGGAGCGCGCCTGGGCGAGCAGGTCCTGGCCCGGACGGCCGACCCAGGGGCCTTCGTCGCCATAGCCGGTGATCGAGCCGTAGACGACGCCCGGATGAAAGGCCTTGACCGTCTCGTAATCGAGGCCGAGCCGGGAAATCACGCCGGGGCGGAAATTCTGCAGCACGACGTCGGCCTTGCCGATCAGCTTTCTGAGCGCCGCCAGGTCGGCCTCGTCCTTCATGTCGATGGCGAGGCTTTCCTTGGAGCGGTTGATGGCGTGGAAGATGGTCGAATCGCCGCCGATCTCGGTGTCGGAAAGATAGAGCCGGCGCGACAGGTCGCCCAGGCCGGGGCGCTCGATCTTGATCACCCGGGCGCCGAGATCCTGCAGGCGCAGCGAACAATAGGGGCCGGAGAGGAACTGGCACATGTCCAGCACCAGCACGCCGGCAAGCGGCAGGTCGTCAGTCTCAGCAGTCATGGTTTTTCCTTGATGGGCGTCGCGGGCGAGGCGCTAGACTGGTAGGCGGCCTCGACCAGCGCCATGGTGTTCCAGGCATCCTCGACGGAGGTGAACAGGCGGTCATCAGCGCCGGAGACGAAGCGCTGAAGATTGCTCATCACGCCGATAAAGGCATGCGGGAACCAGGTGCCGGAAAGCGGGATCTGCTGCCAGTCGCCGCCCTTTTCGCAGAACCACAATTCGTCCGGCACGCCCTTGGGATAGTTCAGATTGACCCCGAGCGTCGTCGTCGCCACGCCCTTCGTGCCTTCGAAGCGGAAATAGCAGTCCTGGAATTTCGGGCCGAAATCGTGATTGTGGTTGATCGACAGCACGGCGCGGACGGGCTCAGGATAATCGAGGATTGCAGAGGTGCGGGTCTGGGCCATCGTCGACAGCGGATGGCCCATGGTGCGGGCATGAACGCCGGCAGGATTGCCGAGGAAATGGCGGATCAGGTCGAGATAGTGGATCGAGTGCAGCAGGATCTCGACGCGGTCCATGGACTTCAGGAACGGCCACAGATCCCACGGCGTCATCATGTTGGCATGCATCTCGACATCGACCAGTTCGCCGAGCGCGCCGCTTTGGTAGAGATCGTGAATGGCGAGCATCATCGGTGAGAAACGGAGCTGGAAGTTCACCGCCGCCGTCAGATTCTTGGCCCTGCAGATCTCCAGAATTTGCGTCGCTTCATCGAGATTGCGGCCCATCGGCTTCTGTATCAGCACGGCCGCGCCGTCGGGGAGGCGCTTCAGCACGTCCAGATGCGCGACGGGCGGCAGGGCGAGGTCGAAGATCGCGTCGGGCACGGCCGCAGCTTCCTCGACGCTCGCAAACGGGGTGATGTCCCATTCAGCGGCGACCTTGGCGGTGCGCTCGGGATCGATGTCGTAGATGCCGGCGACCGGCAGGCCGGCCATGCGGTAGGCGGGCATATGGGCATCGCCCACGATCGAGCCGCCGCCGAAGATCACGATGGGGCGCGGGGCGCGAACCGCCGCCCAGCTTTGCGCCGGGTTGCGAGGATTTTCTGACACCTGCTCCTCCTTCAGGTTAGTGCGTCATTCTTATCTGAATAGATTATTCAAATTTGGATGGAATGCAAGGGGGCGCTTGTGGCGTTGCGCGTTTTCCAATCCGGCTGGCGGCGTTCATGTCGCAGCGGTGAAACGACCCCGCATACTCGACAAGCCCTTCGTTTCGCACTACGACGCTCGGGTTTTCCGATCACCGGAATATGCGTCGTGCAGTCTGCTGGCGCTATCCCGCTCATCGCAGCGCCAATACTCAAGAGGATGTTCATGAGCGAATTGCCGCCCTGTCCCAAATGCCAGTCGGTTTACACGTATGAAGACGGCGCGCTGTTGATGTGCCCCGAATGCGGCAATGAATGGTCGCCGGGAGCGGCTGAGAGCGACGCCCCGGCATTTACCGACGCCAATGGCAATCCGCTTGCCGACGGCGATACGGTGACCGTCATCAAGGACCTGAAGCTCAAGGGCTCCAGCCAGGTTCTCAAGGTCGGCACCAAGGTGAAGAACATCCGCCTCGTGGACGGCGACCACAATATCGATTGCAAGATCGACGGCTTCGGCGCGATGAAGCTGAAATCGGAATTCGTGAAGAAGATCTGAGGCGCGCTCCGGCACGCGCCCCAAAGCCCCTCAATCGAGGTGGAAAACGTCTTCCATCTCGATCCACCATTCGCCGTCCTTTGCCGTATCAAGCGGCTTCTGGCAGGGCATGCACACCCTCCACCATTCCTGCGTCTTGGGGTGGGCCGCCATCCTGGCCTGATCGGCCTCGTAATCGTCGCCGGTATACTCGTAATAGGAGAACAGCAGGTTTTCCGGCTCCCGGAAGAAGATGGTGTAGTTCTGGATGTTGCACTGCTTGATCATGTCCAGCACCTCCGGCCAGACATCTGCGTGCAGCCTCTTGTATTCGGCAACCTTGTCGGCGTTGAGCTTGATGACCATTCCTATGCGCTGCATGGGTCTCTCCGGTGTTTGATATCTAAAGGCGGTAAAGGCGCGTGGCGTTGACGGAGAACAGCTTCTCCTGTTCGGCGGGCGTTGCGTCCGCGACAATGTCCCTGACGCTCGCCACCCAGTCCTCGAGGCTCGCGTGGATGGTGCAAACCGGAAAATCCGATCCCCAGACGACGCGGTCGAAAGTGAAGGCTTCGAGAACGTGGGAGACGTAAGGGCGAAGCTTCTCCGTGCTCCAGTCCGCGCCGGCATAGGCGATGACGCCGGAAATCTTGGCGGTGATATTGGCGAGCCGCGCGCATTCGGAAATATGCTCTGCCCACGGCGAATAGGCGTCGTTCTCGATATCCGGCACGCCGCAATGGTCGAGCACGAACTGAACATCCGGGCACTTCTTCGCAAGGTCGATCGCAAGCGGAAGCTGGCGGGCGGAGAAGCAGAGATCGAAGGTCAGGCCGTGGGCGGAAAGCCGGCGGATGTTTTCCACGAAGAGCGGCGACTGCGAGAGTTCGTCAGGAACGACATGCAGCACGCGGCGAAGGCCGCGCACGCCGGGGATCGCGGCAATGCGCTCGAGATAGGCGGGAAAATCCGGGCTTTCCGGCCGGCAGGCGGCGATCGCGCCGGCGATCCTGTCGTGAGCACCGACCATGAAGGCGGTCTCGGCCTCCATGTCGCTCTCGGCGACATCGACCTCCATATGCAGCGCCGTGTCGATGCCAAGCTTTTCGGCGCGGGCGAAATAGTCCTCCGCCGTCTGCTGACGATCGAGCGCCGGGGCGTCGTTCAGCCAGGGATAGGAGAACCGGTCCTTGTAGACGAGGTGAAGATGGGTATCGATGATGCGCATTGTTCCTCCCTTGCCCTTGCGGGCCATCGTTTTGTGCTGCCGGGGTTACGGGTCGGCCCGACCCTTCGAAAGGCTGGCCGCGGCCGCGCGCACGAGTTTCAGCGTGCGTTCCCGGTCGCCGGCGATCGTGCGGTCGAGGCGTTCGGTATAGGGCGAGGTGACGACCGCCATCACCGAGCCGAGCGGGCCCATGACCGGCGCCGAAAGATTGGTGACGCCGGCGATCTGCTCGCTCGGCATCATCACGTAGCCATCGCGGCGGATGGTCTCCAGGCGAGCCTCCGTTTCAGGCGTCATCGTCTCGCCCGCCCCCTTCAGCATCAGCGCCCGGTTTTCGGGAGAGGAGAAGGCGAGGAAGACGAGGCCGGAGCCGGTCGAGGTCAGCTTCAGCCGCGTGCCGACCCGGACCGCAAGGCTCCAGTAGCTCGGTGCATCGACCTGGGCGACCACGACGGCGGCGTTGCGGTCGAACACGACGATGTGACAGGACTGGCCGGCCTCCTGCGCCACCTGCTGCAAGAGCGGCATCGCCTGGTTGACGAGCCGGCGCAGCGGCGGGCGGGCATGGACCAGTTCGAACATCTTCAGCGTGATCTCGTAGCGGTCCTCCGGCGTGCGGCGGATATATTCGCGGCGCACCAGCCGGTCGAGCATGCGGTAGATCTCGTTCGGCGTGCGCCCCAGCGATTTCGCGATTTCCGCCTGGCTCAACGAGCCGTCGGTCTCGGCCAGAAGCTCGAATATGTCGAGGCCCTTGTCGAGGGCGGGCGCGCGGTAACGATCGGCTTCATCTGTTGGCATTATCGATCCTCGAGTGATGGAGCGAATTTCACCCCGAATTTGCTGCGAAACTGCCGCTCTTCATCTCCAATATCAAGAGCGCCGTTGACGGCCTCGTCGAAATGATGCTTATATACGAATAGACTTTTCAAATATGGATGATCAAGTCTTTTCTGGGCTTGAACGGATAGGAGGAGAATGATGCGAATGAAACTTCTTAAAGCGACCCTCGTCGCTTGCTGCGCCGTTGGCGGCCTCGCCGCTTCGGCCCAGGCCGATGATTTCGACTATGGCAGCTTTCCGGACTATACGCTGAAGGTGAAGCTGATCGGCGGCACTCAATATGAGAAGCTCTATACCCGCATCCCCGAATGGGAGGAGATGACGGGCGCCAAGGTTGAGATCGTTTCTTCCAAGAATCACTTCGACCTTGATCGCGAGATCAAGCAGGACATCGCCGCCGGCGACATCACCTGGTGCGTCGGTTCCAACCACACCAGCTTCGCTCCGCAATATGGCAGCCTCTATATCGATCTGTCCGAATACATCCCGCAGTCCGAGCTCGACAAATATGTTCCGGGCACGCTGGAATCGGCAAAGGTTGACGGCCGCCTGGTCCAGCTTCCGCGCGTCACCGACGTTTCCAATCTCTATTATCGCAAGAGCCTCTACGCCGATCCGGCGAACCAGCAGGCGTGGAAGGAAAAATACGGCACCGACCTCGCGCCGCCGAAGACCTATGACGAATTCCGCGACCAGGTGATCTTCTTTGCCGATCCGCCGAACCTTTACGGCACTGCCTTTGCCGGTAAGGACGAGGGCATGTCGGGCCGGTTCATGGAAATCCTGCGCGCCAATGGCGGCGACATGTTCGACGACGAATTCCACCCGACCTTCAACTCACCCGAAGGCGTTGCCGCCCTGCAGTGGTTCATTGATGTCTATGATGCCGGCGCGGTTCCGGCCGGTACGGTCAACTATACCTGGGACGATATCGGTCAGGCCATGGCCGCAGGCCAGCTTGCGCTTGATCTCGACTGGCCGGGTTTTGCCGCCTTCTTCGCGGACCCGTCGTCCTCGAAGATCTCGGATGACCTCGGCTATGCCGTTGCCCCGGTCGGCTCGTCGGGAAAACGCGGCGGCTGGTCCGGTTCGCACTCCTTTTCGGTGACGCAGGATTGCGACAACAAAGATGCCGCCGTCTCGTTTGCCGTGTTCATGACCAATGACGAGAGCGAACTGATGGAAGCCAAGGCCGGCAACCTGCCGACCCGCACGGCGACCTATGACGAGGTGATTGCCTGGTTCAACGAGAACGGCAAGGAAAACCTCGCCGAGATGTTCCAGGTCTGGCAGGAATCGCTGGCCGATGCCCGCACCCCGCCGCTGATCCCGGAATGGATCCAGGTCTCGAACGTGCTGTGGCCCGAGCTGCAGGCCGCCATTGTCGGCGAGAAGACCCCGCAGGACGCGCTTGATGATGCCGCCGAAGAGGCGACCTACATCATGGAAGACGCCGGCTACTACTGAGTGGCCTTTCATATCGCCGCCGGCTTCAGGGCCGGCGGCGACATCGGCTTCGGCCGCACAGAGTTTCCGTTTTTCTTGAAATTTCCGAAGGCGCGACATGAAGTTCTTCAGGTCTCCGCAGGCGACGCCCTATCTTCTGCTGCTGCCGGCCATCATCGTCATTCTGGCGGTCGTGCTGGTGCCGCTCATCGTGTCGTTCTGGACGAGCTTCACCAGTTACAATCTGGTGCGGCCGGACTCGCTCTATAATTTCGTTGGCCTGCGCAACTACAAGCGCCTTATGGGCAATGAAGACTTCTGGTGGGCCTTCGGGCGCACCGTGGTGTTCATCACCATCGCGCTCAATCTGGAAATGCTGCTGGGGCTCGGCCTGGCGCTGCTCGTCAACCGCATCACCTGGGGCCAGCGCACGCTCAGAACCATCATGATGTTCCCGATGATGTTCTCGCCGATCCTCGTCGGCTTTCAGTTCAAGTATCTGTTCAACGATTCCGTCGGCCTCGTGAACAACGCGCTGTTTGCGCTCAACCTTATCGACAAGCCGATCCCGTGGTTGGTCAATGGTTGGCTTGCCAATTTCTCGATCATTGTCGCGGAAATGTGGATGTCGACCTCGATCTTCGCGATCCTGCTGATGGCCGGATTGCTGGCCATGCCGAAGGAGCCGATCGAGGCCGCCAAGGTCGATGGCTGCAATGCGCTGCAGGTGTTCCGCCACATCACGCTACCCTTCCTGATGCCGTTCATCTGGATTGCGATGACGATCCGCTCGCTCGATGTCGCGCGCGCCTATGACATGGTGAAGATCATGACCAATGGCGGGCCTGCAGGCCGTACCGAGCTGATCTGGACGCTGATGACGCGCACCGGCTATCAGAACTCGCAGATGGGCATGGCAAACGCCATGGGCTACATCTCGATCCTGCTCTCGATCGCCTTCACCATCATGTTCTATCGCAACCTGACGAAGGCCCGCGTCTTCATGGGAGGCGCGCAATGAGTGCTGCGGCAATGTCCATCGAAAAGCCCTGGCAGCGCTGGCTGCTTCGGATCACCCTGTTCATCGCGATGATGATCCTCGTCGTGCCCGGCGCCTGGGTGGTGCTAACCGCCTTCCGGCCCAATGTGGAAGTCATGGCGCGTCCGCCGATCTGGATCCCGCAGGACTGGACGCTCGACAACTTCCTCGGCATTTTCGGCCTCCTGCCGGATCGCCAGCAGGGCCTGCCGGTCGAGCGCTACTTCGTCAATTCGCTGGTGATCTCGCTGACCTCCACCGTGGTTGCGATCCTGGTCGGGATGATGGGCGGCTATGCCTTCGCCCGCTACCGGTTCAAGGGCAAGGGCGCGCTGTTCCTGTCCTTCATGCTGTCGCGCACCGTGCCGGGCGTGGCGCTGTCGCTGCCGCTCTTCATCCTGTGGAGCAAGATCGGGCTGATCGATACCAAGTTCGGGCTGATCCTCGTCTATATGGCGATCAACATCCCGTTCACGATCTGGCTGACCGATGGCTTCTTCCGCCAGATCCCGGCTGACCTGTCCGAAGCCGCGCAGATTGACGGCTGCACCCGCTGGCAGGCGTTCTGGAAGGTCGAGTTTCCGCTCGCCCGCTCGGGCCTGGCATCGGCCGGCATATTCGCCTTCCTGACGGCGTGGAACGAGTTCGCGCTCGCCAGCCAGCTCACCCGCACCACCGCGTCGAAGACCATGCCGGTCGGGCTGATGGACTTTACAGCCCAGTTCACCGTCGACTGGACCGGGATGAGCGCCATGGCCGTGCTGATCATCATTCCGGCGCTGATCCTCACCTTCATCGTACAAAAGCACCTGATTGCCGGACTGACGTTCGGCGGCGTGAAAGGATAATCCCGTGGCCGAAGTGCACCTTTCCAAAATCGTCAAGCGCTACGGTTCGCTTGAAGTCGTCCACGGCATCGACCTCGACGTTGCCCATAACGAGTTTGTCGTCCTCGTCGGTCCGTCCGGCTGCGGCAAGTCGACGACGCTCAGGATGATCGCCGGGCTGGAGGAAATCTCCGGCGGCGAGCTTCGCATCGGCGACCGCGTCGTCAACGCCCTGCCGCCGCGCTCGCGCAACATCTCCATGGTGTTCCAGTCCTACGCGCTCTATCCGCACATGACCGTGCGCGAAAATCTTGGCTTTGGGTTGAAGATTTCGGGCATGAGCCCGGAGGACATCAAGCCGCGGGTCGACGAGGCCGCCGGCATTCTCGGCCTCGAACCCTTCATGGACCGGCTTCCTGCCAATCTGTCCGGCGGCCAGCGTCAGCGCGTCGCCATGGGCCGCGCCATCGTGCGCCATCCGGACGTGTTCCTGTTCGACGAGCCGCTGTCCAACCTCGATGCCAAGCTGCGCGGCCAGATGCGCGTCGAGATCAAGAAGCTGCACCAGCGGGTCAAGACAACGGTCATCTACGTGACCCACGACCAGGTCGAAGCGATGACGCTTGCCGACCGGATCGTGATCATGCGCGACGGCTATGTCGAGCAGGTCGGCACGCCGACCGAAGTGTTCGAACACCCGGCCAACACCTTCGTTGCCGGCTTCATCGGCTCGCCGCCGATGAACCAGCTCGAGGCTGTGGCCGAGAACGGCGGCGCACGGCTTTCCGACGGCACGCTCGTGCCGCTGCCGGCCGACATTGCGCCGAAGGTCTCTGCCGGCGACAAGGTGGTGATCGGCTTCCGCCCGGACGCCTTCGCGCCGAAGGGCCACTCGCTTCACGCCGAAGACCGCTGGCTGGAGGTGAACCTGCCGGTGCTGATCTCGGAGCCGCTTGGCACCGAGACCATCATCTATACCGAGTTTGGCGGCAAGGAAGTGCAGGCGAAGATGCTCGATCCGCGTCCTCTCGAGGATGGCGAGCAGCTGGTCTTCACCCTCGACCTCGATCGCCTGCACGTCTTCGACGGCACGACCGGCAAGAGCCTGAGGGCCTGACATGGCGAAGATCGTCCGCGCCGAAATCCTGATGGTGGACCTGAAGCCGAAGGTCACGCGGGTCGATGCGATCCAGTCCTTCGTCTCTCAGGAAACACCGATCGTGCGCATCACCGATGCCGACGGCGTCACCGGCACGGGCTATTCTTACACGATCGGCACCGGTGGCCCTTCCGTCATGTCGCTTCTGGAAAAGACGCTGCTGCCGGCGATCATCGGCCGCGACGCCTTCGATATCGAGCGCATCTGGCGCGATCTTACCTTCCTCACCCACGCAACCACAGTCGGTGCCATCACCTCGATTGCGCTTGCCGCTATCGATACCGCGCTCTGGGACCTGAAGGCGATGAAACTCGGTCTGCCGCTCCATCGTCTTGCCGGTGGCGCGCAGGCGGATATCCCGCTTTACACCACCGAAGGCGGCTGGCTGCATCTGGAGGCCGAAGCCCTTGTCGATGATGCGCTGAAGGCCCAGGCGGATGGTTTTTCCGGCTGCAAGCTCAAGGTCGGCCGACCGCTTTCCGAAGATGCTGCCCGGATCGGCGCGGTGCGCGATGCCGTCGGTCCGGCCTTCGAGATATTCACCGACGCCAACCAGGCCTTCAATGTCGACGAGGCGGTGCGTCGCGCCGCCGTCTACCAGCGGCTCGATATCGGTTGGCTGGAGGAGCCGCTTCCGGCTGACGATATCGAGGGCCATGCCGTGCTCTCGCGCCACACATCGGTGCCCATTGCCATCGGCGAAAGCCTCTACTCCGCCTCGCATTTCCGCGAATATCTGGAGCGCCGCGCCGCATCCATCATCCAGGTCGATGTCGGACGCATTGGCGGCATCACGCCGTGGCTCAAGGTCGCGCACATGGCGGAGTGCTTCAACGTCGCGGTCGCGCCGCACTTCCTGATGGAGTTGCACGTCTCGCTCTGCGCCGCCGTTCCCAATGCGCGCTGGGTTGAGTACATTCCGCAGCTCGATGCGATCACGCTCTCCGGCATGACCATCCGCGCCGGCCGCGCCGTCCCCTCCGACGAGCCCGGCCTCGGCATCGCCTGGGATTTCGAGGCGATCGCCCGCATGACGGTCGACGGCTCGCAGAAGACAATTACATGAAGGATACGCCCATGACTGATCTGACCGGCAGGACCTGCCTCATCACCGCCGCCGCGCAAGGCATCGGCGCGGCCTCCGTCAAGGCCTTTGCCAGCGCCGGCGCGAAGGTGATCGCGACCGATATCAATGCCGAGAAACTCGCCGAACTGGAAGGCATGGACGGCGTTACCACCCGGCTTCTGGACGTGCTCTCGGATGAGGCTGTTGCCACCGCCGCGCGCGAAATCGGCCCTGTCGACATCCTGTTCAATTGCGCCGGCGTCGTCCATAACGGCTCGGTGCTGGACATGAAGGACGGCGACCTCGACTTCGCCTACGACCTCAACGTCAAGGCCATGGTGCGCACGGTGCGGGCGTTCCTGCCTGGCATGATCGAGCGCGAATATGGCGTCATCATCAACATGTCGTCGGTCGCCTCGTCGCTGAAGGGCGTGCCGAACCGCTTCGCCTATTCGACCACCAAGGCGGCTGTGATCGGCCTCACAAAGTCGATCGCCGCCGATTACGTGACCAGGGGCATCCGCTGCACGGCCATCTGCCCCGGCACGGTCGACAGCCCCTCGCTGCAGGAACGGTTGAAGGCGACCGGCGATTATGAGAAGGCACGGGCCGATTTCATTGCCCGCCAGCCCATCGGCCGCATTGGCACGCCGGAGGAGATCGCCGATCTCGCCGTCTACCTCGCCGGCGCGACCTACACCACCGGCCAGGCCCACATCATCGACGGCGGCTGGACCGCCTGAGCCGCCGCAAGATAGAGTTCACGACATGACCACCATCACTGGACTTTCCGTCCACGACCTGCGTTTCCCGACCTCCGCCAAGCTCGACGGTTCGGACGCGATGAACCCCGATCCGGATTACTCCGCAGCCTATGTCATCCTCTCGACCGACGGTCCGCATCAGGGTCACGGACTGACCTTTACCATCGGCCGCGGCAACGAGGTTGTCTGCGCCGCGATCCGCGCGCTTGAAGCCCGCATGACCGGCCTTTCGCTCGACTGGATCGCCGAAAACCCGGGCCGCTTCTGGCGGCATGTGACCGGCGACAGCCAGTTGCGCTGGATCGGCCCGGACAAGGGCGCGATGCATCTGGCGACAGGAGCGGTGGTCAACGCCGCCTGGGACCTGATGGCGAAAGCGGCAGGCAAACCGGTCTGGCAGCTCGTCGCCGACATGACGCCGGAACAGCTCGTCTCGATCGTGGACTTCCGCTACCTCACCGACGCGATCACGCCGGAGGAGGCGCTTGCGATCTTCCGCAAGGCCGATGCCGGCAAGGCCGAACGCATCGCCGAGCTGAAGGCGAACGGCTACCCCTGCTACACGACCTCCGCCGGCTGGCTCGGCTACAGCCACGACAAGCTTCGCCGTCTTGCCCAGGAAGCCGTCAATGCCGGGTTCACCCATATCAAGATGAAGGTCGGGCAGGACCGCGACGAGGATGTCGCGCGGCTGAAGATCGTGCGTGAGGTGATCGGCGAGGACCGCACGCTGATGATCGACGCCAATCAGGTCTGGGAGGTCGATCAGGCGATCGACTGGGTCAAGGCGCTCTCGCCGTTCCGGCCCTATTTCATCGAGGAGCCGACGAGCCCGGACGATGTCGCCGGCCACAGGAAGATCCGCGAGGCGGTGGCGCCGGTGAAGGTCGCGACCGGCGAGATGTGCCAGAACCGCATCCTGTTCAAGCAGTTCATCGCCGGCGGCGCGATCGATATCGTCCAGATCGACGCCTGCCGCATCGGCGGGCTGAACGAGGTGATTTCCGTGCTGCTGATGGCCGCGAAATTCGGCCTGCCGGTCTGGCCGCATGCCGGCGGCGTCGGGCTTTGCGAATATGTCCAGCACCTGTCGATGATCGATTATCTGGTGGTCTCCGGCACCAAGGATGGCCGCGTGATCGAATATGTCGATCACCTCCACGAGCATTTCGTTGATCCCTGCCGGATCGAAAACGCGGCCTACATGCCGCCGGAAAAGCCTGGCTTTTCCATCGAGATGAAGCCAAAAACGCTTCTGGACTTTGCCCATTCGGCGGCATAAGCCGCAATAAGGAGTAAGAATATGAAATTGCTACGCGTTGGCGCCAAGGGCGCCGAACGTCCCGCCATCCTGCACGCCGACGGCAGCTATCGCGATATTTCCTCGGTCGTCGAAGACATCGCCGGTGACGTGCTTTCCGAGGTCGGTCTGGCGAAGATTGCAGCGGCCGATGTCGACAGCCTGCCGGTGCTGCCGGCCGATTCCCGCATCGGCGCCTGCGTCGGCAAGGTCGGCAAGTTCATCTGCATCGGCCTCAACTATGCCGACCATGCCGCCGAGACGGGCGCGGCGATCCCCGAGGAGCCGATCATCTTCATGAAGGCGACCAGCGCCATCGTCGGCCCGAATGACGATGTCCGCATCCCGCGCAACTCGAAGAAGTCCGACTGGGAAGTCGAGCTCGGCGTCGTCATCGGCAAGGAGGCCCGCTATGTCGACGAGGCCGACGCCATGGGCTATGTCGCGGGCTATTGCGTCGTCAACGACATGTCAGAGCGTGAATTCCAGATCGAGCGTTCCGGCCAGTGGGTCAAGGGCAAGAGCGCCGACACGTTCGGCCCGATCGGCCCCTGGCTCGTTACCCGCGACGAGGTTGCCGATCCGCAGAACCTTGCCATGTGGCTCGAGGTCGACGGCCATCGCTATCAGAACGGTTCGACCAAGACGATGATCTTCGGCGTGCAGCATGTCATCAGCTACCTGTCGCAGTTCATGAGCCTGCAGCCCGGCGACATCATCTCCACCGGCACGCCGCCCGGCGTCGGTATGGGCCAGAAGCCGGAACCGGTCTATCTGAAGGAGGGCCAGACCATGCGGCTTGGCATCGAGGGTCTCGGCGAGCAGACCCAGAAGACGATCGCCTGGAACGCTTAACCATTGTGGCGCCCTCTCAAGAGCGACGAGCCGTTGGCATTTGCCTTGACGAACCCGGCGAGGAAGCCCTTCGCCGGATTTTTGATGGCGCCGACCACGAGGTTCCGCCGCTTTCCATGCAATTTTCTCTCAACTGGGCCAGACCGGCAAGATCGTCGCGCCCGATCTCTACCTCGCCGTCGGCATCCCGGGCGCGATTCAGCACCTTGCTGGCATGACGGTTTCCCAGGTTATCGTCGCGATCAACCATCGAGGCGGATGACCTTGCCGTTCAGCATCGGATTTTCGATGATGAAGCGCGCGAGCCTTGCATATTCCTCCGGCTGACCGAGCCGCGCGGGGAAGGGGACCGACTGGCCGAGACTGTCCTGCGCCGCCTGGGGCAGGCTCTTCAGCATGGTGGTCTCGAAAATGCCCGGCGCGATGGTGCAGACGCGGATGCCGAGCGATGCGCCCTCGCGCGCGGCCGGCAGCGTCAGTCCGACGACCTCGCCTTTCGGGGCGGCATAGGCGGTCTGGCCCTCATAGGCCGCGATCGATGCGGTGTTGACCGCGACCGCGCGTTCGCCGGTCTCCAGCGGAGCCTCGCCCGCCGCCGTTTCAAACAGCATGCGAAGGGTGGCGAAGGTGCCGATCAGGTTCACGTTGATGGCCCTGACGAAGGCATCGAGCGGCATCGTGCCCTTGCTCGAGACGATCTTCTGCGCCGGCGCAATACCGGCGCAGTTGACAAGGATGCGCGGCGCGCCATGGGCGGCGATGGCCGCGGCAAACGCGGCCTCGACCGAGGCGGCGTCAGAAACGTCGCAGCGCAGCGCCAGACCGCCGATGGCGGCCGCATCCGCGCGGTGGCCGCGCCAGGCCCGGAGCCGCCGCCGGTCACGATTGCCAATTGCCCCCGGATTTTCTTATGCGATCCTTCCTGTTCCGGTCAGGCTGCTGGAGTGATTACTCCAGAGTAAGATGGATTCTGCGTAGAATATTCCCTTTGTCGCGGGATCGGCGGCAAGGACCGCCGGAGAGCGGATCGACGAGGGGTTTTTGGGATTGACGATAACTCTACTCAAGAGTAACCATGGGTTCAATGCAAGGTTGGAGGACCCATGAGCGCGCAGGATCGACCAAACCCGTCCCCCTGGGGGAGCCTGAAGGACCGGGCGAGCATTCAGAAGCGCAAGCGTGAGGCCGTGCTTGAAACCGCCGTGCGCCATTTCAACGCGCGCGGGTTCGTGGCCACATCGATGGATGACGTCGCGGCGGAGCTCAACGTCACCAAGCCGACGATCTATCACTATTTCAGGAACAAGGACGAGGTCCTGTTCGCCTGCGTGCGCCGGGGGCTTGAGGCTCTCAGCGAGGCCGCCGTCGAGGCGTCCGGAGAGCGCGGGCCCGGCCTGTGGCGGCTGGCGCAGGTGATGCGGCGCTACGGCATGATCATGACCCAGGATTTCGGCCGGATCATCACGCGGACCGGCGATTTCGAACTGTCCGATGAAAGCCGCGCCACGTTCCGCGCGCTCAAGCGCGAGATCGATCTGACCATGCGCTCTCTGGTGCAGGAGGGGATCGACGACGGGTCGATCAAGGGCACGGACGCGCGGATGATCACCTTTACCATCACAGGAGCGCTGAACTGGATCGGCCGCTGGTACGATCCGCAGGGCGCCATGCCCGCCAGGGACGTGGTGGATGGCGTGGTGGCAACGCTGCTGGCCGGTCTTGAAGCCTGAGGAGGATATGAAACTGCCTGTTCCCGACAAGATTGCGACGGGGCTGCGTGCGCCCGTCATCGTTTCGCCGATGTTCCTGACGTCGGGCCCGGACCTCGTCTCGGCCTGTTGCGGCAAGGGGCTCATCGGCACGTTTCCGGCGCTGAACCAGAGGACAGTCGAGGGGTTTTCCGACTGGCTCACCATGATTGAGGAGCGCCGCGCCGCCGCCGGGCGTGCGGCGGTCTATGGCGTCAACCTGATCGTGCACAAGACCAATCCCCGCCTTGCGGCCGACCTCGAAGTCGTGGTGAAGCACAAGGTGCCGCTGGTCATCACCTCGCTCGGCGCCGTGCCGGATGTGGTCGATGCTGTCCATTCCTATGGCGGGATCATCCTGCATGATGTGATCCGCACCCGCCACGCCGAAAAGGCGGTGGAGGCCGGGGTGGACGGGATCGTCGCGGTCGCCGCCGGCGCCGGCGGGCATGCCGGGCTTATGAGCCCGTTCGCGCTGGTGGGCGAGATCCGGTCGTTCTTCGATGGCATCGTCGCGCTTGGCGGCGCGATCAGCAACGGCCGCGATGTCGCCGCCGCGCGGGTGATGGGGGCGGATTTCGCCTATATGGGCACACGCTTCATGGCCACGAACGAAGCTCTGGTCAGCGATGCGCAAAAGCAGATGATGGTCTCTTCAAGCGCCGCCGACGTGCTCTACACCAGGAACATTTCCGGGGTCCACGCGAACTTCCTCAGGCCTTCCATCGTTGCCGCCGGGCTCGATCCGGACAATCTTCCCGACCATCAGGAACTCGACATGAGCAACGAGGCGCGGGCCTGGAAGAACGTCTGGTCGGCCGGCCAGGGCGTCGGCGCCATCCATGATGTGCGATCCGCCGCCGAACTTGCCGACGCGCTGGTCGCCGAATATCGCGCGGCGATGCGCGGGGCGGCGCGCGATCCGTTCCTGGAGGACGCGGCATGAGCGGCGCGCCGGTCGAGATCACCTTCGCGGATGGGATCGGACGCATCACCTTCAACCGTCCCGAGGCCATGAACGTGGTGGATGTGGCGACGGCGGTCGCGTTTCGCGACGGCGTCCGCGCGCTTGCGGCAGAGCCCGGTCTGCGGGTCATCGTGCTTTGCGGGGCTGGCCGCGCCTTCATGGCCGGGGGCGACCTCGCGAGCTTTCGCCGGGCCCAGGACCGCGGCGGCTTTGCCCATGAACTGATTGCCCCGATTCATGAGGGGCTGGCAGCCCTCTTTGAATGCCGGGCGATCTCGATCGCCGCTGTCAACGGCGTTGCGGCTGGGGCGGGGATGAGCGTCGCGCTTGCCGCCGACTTGTGCCTGGCGGGGCAGTCCGCCTCCTTCTCCACGGCCTATGTGCGGGTCGCCGGTCCCGGTGACTGCGGCATCACCTGGGCCCTGCCGCAACTGGTGGGGCCGCGCAAGGCACTGGAACTGATGCTGCTGTCGCCCGCCATCGACGCAAACGAGGCTCTGCGGCTGGGGCTCGTGAACCGCGTCGTCGCCGATGAGGCGCTGGCGGCGGAGACGGATCAACTGGCCGCGCGGCTCGCGGCCGGTCCCGCAGGCGCGATGGCGCGGATCAAGGAACTAATCCGCAGGCCGCGTGTCGACTATGCCTCTCACCTCGATGCCGAACGCGAGGCCTTTGCCGCCTCGGCGGCGGAACCCGCTTTCGACGAGGCGCTGGAGGCTTTCTTCAATAAACGCAAACCGGACTTTACGGCAGGCTGATATGACTTTGGACACACAGGATCACCCCGTCGCGCTTTTTGCAGCCGAGACCGGCATCAGCCGGGCGGCCGTCATCGGCGCGGGAAGCATGGGCGCAGGCATCGCGGCGCAATTCGCCAATGCGGGCATTCCCGTCGAACTGCTCGACATCGCGGGCGAGGAGAACCGCAACGGGCCGGCCGAGGCTGGGATCGCACGGCAGATCAAGGCGCGCGGCTTCATGGGCGAGAGCGGGCCCGCGCTCGTGCGAGCGGGCAATGTCGAGGATCATCTCGATCGCCTGGCGAACTGCGACTGGATCGTCGAGGCGATTGTCGAGCGGCTGGAGCTGAAGCGGGCGCTCTACCGCGGAATAGAGCAGGTGCGCCGGCCGGGATGCATCGTATCGTCGAACACTTCGACCATTCCGCATTCGGAATTGGTCGGTGGATTGCCGGAAAGCTTCGTTCGCGATTTCGTTATCACCCATTTCTTCAATCCGCCGCGCGTGATGCAATTGTTCGAGCTCGTGACGACGTCTCAGACCGATCCCGCCATCACCGCGCGGGCGCGCGCCGCGGCCGAAGCGGTGCTCGGCAAGACCGTCGTCGACTGCCGCGACACGCCAGGCTTCATCGCCAACCGGATCGGCTGTTTCTGGATGGCCGCCGCCGCGATCGAGGCGGTGCGGATGGGACTGACGGTCGAGGAGGCTGATGCCGTTCACGGAACCTTCGGCGTACCGCGCACCGGCGTTTTCGGCCTGTTCGATCTCATCGGCATCGATCTCGTGCCGCAGGTATGGGCAAGCCTGCTTTCGGCATTGCCGCCTTCGGACCGCCTGCATCGCTTCAACCTGCCCGCCGATGAAACCATGACCGCAATGATCGCCGCCGGGCGTTTCGGTCGCAAGGCGGGCGCCGGCTTCTACCGTAAGGGCGATGCGGGACTGGAAGCGCTCGACCTCGTCACCCGCGACTATCGCCCGCTTCAGCCTGTAGCCCCCGCTTCCCTGCCGGCTGGCGGGCGCGATGCCGGCGCGATGCTTTCGGCGGAAGGCAGGCTCGGCGATTACGCGCGTGTGGTGTTTGCCAACGTGCTTTGCTATGCCGCAGAAAACGGCGCCGAGATCGCCGGCGATGTCGAGGCGATCGATACCGCCATGGCGCTCGGCTATGGCTGGCGGCAGGGGCCCTTTGCGCTTGCCGACCGGGCGGGCGCTGCGCGGGCCGCCGACATCGTGCAGGCGGTCCTTGGCGAAACGCCGGCGCTTGTCGCGCGGGCGCGCGCGGAAGGCGGGTTCTATCGTGACGGCCTTGCGCTGTCGGTTGCCGGCGGCCGCGTTGCCGCGCCAGTGGTGGCGCGTCCGGGCCTTTCGGAGGCGAAATCGGCCGCTCCGGTTCTCGCCACCGAAGGGGCGAGCCTGTGGGACATGGGCGAGGGCGTCGGCTGTTTCGAGGCGCACACCAAGATGAATGCCCTGCATCCGACCGTCTTCGACGCGCTGGAGCAGGCGCTTGAGGCTGCGCCGGGCCGCTTCCGTGCGCTGGTCATCGGCAATGACGATCCGCGCGCCTTCTCGGTCGGCGCCGACCTGACCTTCATCCTCGGCATGACGCGCACCGGCGATTTTGCGGCGCTGGAGCGTTATATCCGGCGCGGCCAGGAGCTCTATCTCGCGCTGAAATACGAGAACCTGCCCGTAGTGGCGGCAATGCATGGCTATGCGCTGGGCGGCGGCTGCGAGTTCGCCCTGCATGCCGATGCGATCGTCGCCCATGCCGAACTGATCGCCGGCTTGCCCGAGGTGAATGTCGGCCTGATCCCGGCCTGGGGCGGCTGCACCCAGCTTGCCCTGCGCAACCAGATGCTGGGACTGGATGCCGATGGCGCGGCGCGCAGGACCTTTGCCGCCATCCATGCGGCTCGGCCCTCGACCTCGGCGGAGGAGGCGCGCGCCATGGCCATCCTGCGCCCCGGCGACCGGCACGTCATGGCCCGCAGCCTGCTGCTCGATGCCGCGAAGGCGCGAGCGATCGCTCTCGCCGAAGCCGGATACGCGCCGCCCGAGCGCGCCCGCATCGCCCGCCCTGGTCCCGCGGCCGGCGATCAGCTGATCGCGGAGCTTGAGGGGACGGCGAGCGAGGCCGATATCGCGATTGCGCGCGCGCTTGCCGGCGTGGTCTGCGGCGAAACCGCCGACACGATCGACGAGGCCGCCATGATGGCCGAGGAGCGCGCCGCTCTGCTCGCCCTTGGCGCAACCGAAACCACCGCAGCCCGGATGGAGCACATGCTCAAGACCGGCAAACCCCTGAAAAACTGAGGAGGAAGGACATGGCTGAAGCCTATATCGTCGCCGCGCGGCGCCCCGCCGGCGGTCGCCGCAAGGGGCGGCTTCGGGAATGGCATCCGGCGCGTCTTGCCGCCGTCGTGCTGGAGGACCTCGTATCGCAGACCGGGATCGACCCGGCGCTGATCGAGGATGTGATCATGGGCTGCGTCAGCCAGGGCGGCGAACAGTCCACCCAGGTTGGCCGCAATGCAATCCTTGCCTCCGCGCTGCCCGACAGTATCCCCGCGGTAACCATCGACCGGCAATGCGGTTCGTCCCAGCAGGCGGTGCAGTTCGCAGCGCAGGCGGTGATGTCCGGCACCCAGGATATCGTGATCGCCGCGGGCGTCGAGAGCATGACGCGGGTTCCCATGGGCTCGCCCGTCACGCTCTATCGCGATGCCGGGCTGGGGATCGGCCCCTATGCCGACGCGGTGGTCGCCCGCTACGGCACGCGCGACATTTCGCAATTCATCGGCGCCGAGATGGTGGCGGAAAAACACGGCCTGACCAAGGACGCGATGGACGCCTTCGCGCTGCAGAGCCACCAGCGAGCAATCGCCGCGACGCGCGCGGGCGCCTTCGCCGACGAAATCATCCCGCTGGACGGGGTCGACGAGAACGGCAATGCCGTTGCCCATGACACCGACGAGGGCATTCGTTTCGATGTGACGCTCGAGGGCATTGCGGGCGTCCGGCCGCTCACCGACAAGAACCTGATCACCGCCGCCACGGCGAGCCAGATGTGCGACGGGGCTTCAGGCGTCATGGTGGTCTCGGAGCGGGCGCTGAAGGCGCACGACCTCACGCCGCTTGCCCGCATCCACACGCTTTGCGTGACGGCGGGCGATCCGATCATCATGCTGGAAGAGCCGTTGCGGGCCACGGATTTAGCCTTGAGGAAGGCCGGAATGCGGATCGGCGACATCGACATGTTCGAGGTGAACGAGGCCTTCGCCTCCATTCCGCTCGCTTGGCTCAAGCATACCGGCGCGGACCCCGATAAGGTCAATGTCAATGGCGGCGCGATCGCGCTCGGCCATCCGCTGGGCGCGACCGGCACGAAGCTCATGACGACGCTGATCCATGGCTTGCGCAGGCGCGGCAAGCGATACGGTCTCCAGACCATGTGCGAGGGCGGCGGCATCGCCAACGTGACCGTGCTCGAAGCGCTCTGAGTTTGAAGACCGCGCGCCGCCGTCTCGCGCTGCGCGGTCTTGCCCGTCCGGTTGAACGGTCAGGCTGTCAGGGCCCGGCCGATTACAATTTTCTGGATGTCGCTGGTGCCTGCGTAAATCTGGCACACCCGCACGTCGCGGTAGATCTTCTCGACGGGATAGTCCTCGACATAGCCGTAGCCGCCGAAGATCTGCAGCGCGTCGGAGACGACGCGTTCCGCCATTTCCGAGGCAAAGTGCTTGGCCATCGAGGCTCCCTTCGGCGCGGGCGAAGTTGCGCTCTGAGCGCCGCGTTGCCCTGACACGGGCAAGGCGACGCAACGCTTACCCGATCAGGTGATGCGCTGGATGCTGGCGGCGATCTCGTCGGGCTCGAAAACCTTTTTCCAGTCGTCGCGCATCAGCGCCGGCTTGCCGAATTCGATGGCCTTGTTGCAGGCGTCGGAGAACTGGCCGCCCTTGACCTCGTCGAAGATCACGGCGCCGAGAATATTCATGTGGCCGAGCAGGAAGTCGCGCGCGCAGTCATAGCTGACGCCCCGGGCGACCACCTCGTCCATGGCCTCGCGCATGACGACCAGCAGCGAGGCGCATACGGTTTCCGAAAGGCCGGGCTCCAGCAGCGCCATCTGTTCGACGGTCACGCGATAGGTGCGGGCCACCGGCGCGTAGATCGCCTTTGCGATGGCATCGCCTAGCGCATAATGTTCTTCCGGGCCCTGCATCAGCGCGTTGACCACGCCCTGCTCGGCGGCAACGCCGCCGAAATGGTCGTTGCGGCCGGCTTCGGTCGCCTCGTTGTTGAAGATCGGCGGATGACAGGGATGCGAGACGAAATAGGTGATGTCGTCGCGCTCCGGCAGGTGGCCGGCGAAGGGGGCTGCCGCGTCGAGAATCACCACCATGGTGCCCGGCGCCAGATCCTTGACGAACCCCGCCGCCACCTTGCCGATGGCCGTATCCGGCACCGCGAGGATGACGACATCGGCTCCCTTGAGCCCGATCGCCGCATCCACGGCATCAATGCCCACTTCCGATTTCAGCCGCGCCTTGCCCGCTTCGCTGACCTCAATATGGCGCACCTCGAAATCGGTTTTCGCCAGATTGCGTGACAGGCGGACGCCCATTTTACCGCCAGCGCCGAACAATGCGACTTTCGTCATTTTTCAGTTTACCTCCCATGGAGTCATGTCTTGTTTATCTGGTATGATCAGATAATATGTAGGTGATAATGTCAATCGATGATTGAGCCAAATTTTGCAAGCAGGAGCGCATGACCGCATGACAGACAGCGCGAGGCCCAGACTGGCCTGGTTTGGGGATGATTTCACCGGTTCGGCCGCCGTTATGGAGGTGCTGGCCTTCGCCGGGTTGAGCGCGGTCCTGTTTTCCGATGTGCCGAGCCCGGCACTCGCGAAGCGTTTTGCCGGAGCCGATGCGCTGGGCATCGCCTCCACCGCCCGCAGCCACGGGCCGGAATGGATGGCGGCCAATCTGCCGGGGCCGCTTACCTGGCTCGATGCCACCGGCGCGGAGATCCTGCATTACAAGATCTGCTCGACCTTCGATTCCTCGCCGGCCGCCGGCAATATCGGCCGCGCCATCGAGATCGCGCTGGAAATCCGCGAATCGCAGGCCGTGCCGCTGGTAACAGCGGCCCCGCAGATGCGCCGCTACCAGTCCTTCGGCCATCTCTATGCCGGAATATTCGAGGGCGTCTTCCGCCTCGACCGCCATCCCGTCATGGCCCGCCATCCGGTCACGCCGATGGACGAGGCCGACCTGTTGCGCCACCTCGCCCGCCAGACCGACCTTCCCTCCGCACTGATCGATCTCGAGGCGCTGTGGTCGGACAACGCCTCCACCGCGCTCGATGCGGCGATTGTGGCCGGCGCGAAGGTCATCTCGCTCGATGACATGGAACCCGTCAGCGAACTGGCCGTTGGCCGGCTGATCTGGGAAAATCGCGACCGGCTCCGGCTTGCCGTCGGCTCCCAGGGGCTGGAATACGCGCTTGTCCGCCACTGGCAGGACACCGGCGAGATCGCCCCGCCGCCGCCGGTAAAAAGCGCCGGTCCCGTCGAGCAGATCGCCTCGATCTCCGGCTCGGTCTCGCCGAGCACCGCGCGGCAGATCGCGTGGTCGGCGGAGAACGGGTTTGAAATCATCGGTTTCGATGCCGCAAGCGTGGTCGGCGATGAAGCCGGCATCGAATCGGAGATCGCGCGCGCCACGGCAGCCGCCCTCGGCGCGCTCGAAACCGGCGCCAGCGTTCTGGTGACATCCGCCCAGGGCCCCGACGATCCGCGCGTTGCCGCCTTCCTCGCCGCGCTTTCGGCATCGTCGCTCGATTTCGAAGCCGCCAATGCCCGGATCGGCAAGGCGCTCGGCCGGATTCTCGACCAGGTGCTGGTGAAATCCGGTCTGCGCCGCGCGGTCATTTCCGGCGGCGATACCTCCGGCCACGGCATGCGCGCGCTCTGCATCGAGGCGCTGACGGCGCTCGCGCCCACCATTCCGGGTGCTGCCCTTTGCCTCGGCCACAGCGAAGGCCGTCACGATGGGCTCCAGATCGCGCTGAAGGGCGGACAGATGGGCTCGGAGGACTTTTTCGGCTGGATCCGCGAGGGCGGCGGTCCGCGGTAATTAGTTTTAGCGCGCGCCCGGACGGAAAACCGGAATCCACTTTTCCTGGCCGCGCTGATCAACTCTTCATCTGAAACACGTCGCGGGTGCGCTCAAGGTGATGGCGCATTTCCTCGATAGCGCCGTCCACGTCGTGATCGGCGATGTGGTCAACGATCTTGTCGTGTTCGGCCAGCGTCAGCTCCTCGCCGCCGGAGCGGTGCAGCAGGCTGACATGATATTCGAACAGCCAGCCGAGCATGGCATCCGAGACTGAGACGATGATCGGGTTATCGGTGAGCGAGGCGATCTTGCGGTGGAACTTCATGTCCGTGCCGATGAAGGCGGTTGCGTCCCCAAGCTGACTGCGCTGCAGCGCCACGAGGTCGCGAAGCTCGGCGACATCGGCGTCTGTCGCCTTTTCGGCCGCCACCCGCACCATGCCGAGTTCGAACATCTGGCGGGCATGTTTGAGGTGGTCGAGATTGGCGGGCGCGGCACTCAGCACCAGCCGGGCAAGCTCGTCGGACTGGGTCAGGATCGTCGCGGGGTTGATCTCCTTCACCCGCGAGCGCTCGCCGTGATTGATGGTGATCAGGCCGCTGTTGTGCAGCGATTGCAGCGCCTCGCGCACTGCGGGCCGTCCCACGCCGAAGCGCTCCATCAGGGCGCGTTCGGACGGCATGTAGTCGCCGGGCTTCAACTCGCCGCTGCGGATCATGTCGTGCATTCGTTCCAGCACCTGGTCTGATAGCTTGCGGCGAACGATCCTGTCGCCTGCCTGTGCCCTGTTCATCACGCCCTGCTCTCCGGTGTTGTCGCTGCCGCCCTTTTAGAAAGATAGTTCTTCCGCCGCAATTAGTTGAGTCCCGTCACGGTCACCTTTGTCCTTATACCCGGCTCCGCGGTAGCCGTGACCGAAATTGCGTCAGCGCCAGTCGAAAGGCTGCAATCCGTCAAGCATCCGATCGGTGAGGTTGGCCGTAAACTCATGACCGTCTTCAAGGGCGAGCCGCGCCAGGCCGCCCTTGATCGTCGCGGCGATCACCTTCTTCCCTGCGCATCCGGCAAGCGCTTCCAGCACCCATGCAAGCGGCGAGGGCGTGCCATCCTCGCATAAGAGCCCGCGCGGGCCGTAAAGCGCCGCCGGCGTCCAGACCGCGACATCGAAGGGCGCCAGCGCGATCGCGAGCCCCAGCGCATAGGCCGCGCCGAAGGCGGCGAAATGGCGCGGGTCGAAATCGGCCATGCAGACCCGGCCCCGATCCGGATTGGGAATGGTGCGCGCGCCATAGGGGTTCTGCCGCATGGCGATTGTCGCCGGGCCGATGCGATAGGCGCACTCGCCGATGATCGCGCGGGCCGAGTGGGCGATATGCGGGATCGTCTCCAGCGTCTCCATCACCGAGATATCGTCCGCGGCATGCACGATCGGGCACAGGCCGTGGGTGACGAAATCGAGGTGATGCAGCGGCGGTCGCTTGCGGTTCAGCTCGGGAAAGAAGCTCGCCATGCCGCCGCCGCGCGGGGTGTCGGGAAAGGCTTCGGCAGCGGCCGCATGGATCTCGTCCAGCGGCGGACAGGGCGGCCATTTCGAGCCAGGCGGGGTCGACTGTCGATCGACCGAGGGACATACGAAAACCGATGCCGGGACCAGCCCCGATGCGGCCACGACGGCCGCATGGGCCGCCAATTCGTCTGCCGGACTTTCGCCGTCGGCGAAACGACAGATCAGTTCCAGATCATAGGCAGGCTCCGGCAGCGCCGCCTGAAGCGCGGCAAAGGCCGCCATCTGCGGGCCGGCCGGCTCTGCCGCGGCATCGACATGGCAGAGCAGGCGCTGCGGGCTGACGATATCGAAATCCGCGCGATTGGCGGCCAGCCGCAGCGCATCGCTCGCCGTCAGCACCAGCGCCGTCTCGGGGAAACGAGCGGTCCGGAGGTCGGGGGCGGGAGCCGGCGCAACGGCAGCGGCATCCGCCTTCCACGTGATCTCGACGGATTGCGACAGGGTTTCGCCATCGGCGATCTCATAGGGCCATGGCAGCGCCAGCGGGCGATTATAGGTCTTGTACGAGGCATCGCCCCATTGCCGCTGATCCTCCATCTCGAAGACATCGCCGGCAAAGGCGGTCCGCACCGCAAAACCATTGGCGCGGTGTTCCAGCCCGGCGATGTCCATGAAGGGCTGCCACGGTTCGATTAGCGCCGGAAAGGCCCCGTCCTCGACGCTGCCATCGGCATGGGTAACGCGGGCCGGTGCCCCGGCAACGCCCTTGATCGGGTGCAGGACGGTAAAACCGGCGCGATTGGTTTCGAAATTCCCGATGGCGCGGCCTTCGGCTTCAACCCTCAGCCTGTCGGCGGCAAGCGTGATGCGGACGGTGACGTCGAGCCGGGCATCGCCCGAGCGGAACACCATCGGGATTGCGAGACGAAGCGCATCATCCTGCTCGCGGCTGATCGCGCCGATCTCCGGCACGATCGTGCCCCAGTCGCGATCGCGCGCCAGGAAGGCGACCGAGCGGATGATCTCGGTTCTGCGAACGGCAAGGTGGCGGAGCGCGCCATCCTGCAGCGTCACCGCCACGTCGCCATGGCTCAGGCGCTCAAGCGGCGCCGGTTGCTGGCTGGTGCCGTAAAGGGAAACGGGATCGCTCACAATTCCTCCAGCCTGACGGTCCGGCCCTCGGCCGCTGAAAGATAGGCGGCCTCGACCAGCGCGAAAGTGTTGAGATTGTCGGCGCCGGAGGTTTCGGGCACGCGAGCCTCGCCGATGCATTCGACGAAATGCTGCTGGATGATCGCCACGCTTTCCTGAATGTTGTGCCAGGGCCGTTCCGCCCAGGGAAGCACCGGCGGAGCGACATCGCGGGTCTCGTTGCCGCCGCCGGCCTGAATGGTGAGGCGATAGCCCGCATCGAGCCGCAGCGTGCCCTCCGTTCCGTCGATTTCCAGCAGCGTTTGCGGAAAGGTTTCCGGCTCGCGTCTGGTGGCATAGGAGCAGTCAACCACGCTGGTAACTCCACCCTGATGGACAAGCAGCATGGTGGCGACATCCTCGCCCCTGATCTTCGGATTGACCCGTTTTGTGCTGGCCGTGATCGCCGAAACCTCGCCGAACAGCGCCCGGGCGATATCGAGAATATGGATGCCGAGATCCTCGATGATGAAGCGCTTGCCCTCTGCAAGATAGGGCTGACCGGCATAGACGTCGTAGCCGGAGCGGAAGGAAACCCGGCCGAAGAAGGGCGTGCCGATCGCGCCGGATCGCAATGCCTCGATTGCCGCGCGTACTGCCGATTGCCAGCGGAAGTTTTCGTGCACCATCAGCACCTTGCCGGCGTTATCGGCGGCAGCGACCATGGCGCGGGCATCAGCCATATTCTCGGCGAACGGCTTCTGGCAGATGATGTGGACGCCGGCCTTCGCCGCCGCCTCCACCAGCGGGCGGTGCGAGGGCGCGGTGGTGGCGATATCGACGAAATCAAAACCGCCATCGGCAAACATCTGGTTCGCATCGCTGTAACGCCGTTCGATTCCGAACTGATCGCCCGCCTCGGCAAGCCGCCCGGCATCGCGGTCGCAGATCGCCACGATCTCGACGCCGTCGATATCGCGCCAGGCGTGGAGCTGATTGCGGGCAAAGAAGCCACAGCCGATGAGAGCGCCCTTCATGACAACCTCTTTTACTTGCCGACAGCAGCCTGCGCCTGCAGCGCGACCCGTGCCTGAACCCTCTGCTGGGCCTGATCGATGACCACGGCGGCGATGATGACGACGCCCTTGATCACGGTCTGCCAGAAGGCGGAAACGCCCATCATCACCAGCCCGTCGGAAAGCACGCCGATGACGAAGGCGCCGATGATCGTGCCGCCGATCCTGCCGCGCCCGCCGGACATCGAGGTTCCGCCGAGAACGGCAGCGGCGATCGCGTTCAATTCGAAAGTATCGCCGGTTGCCGGATGGGCCGCAACAAGCTGGGAGGAAATAATGATGCCGACAAGCGCCGCGCAGAAGCCGGAGAACATGTAGACGAAATATTTGACATGGGTGACCTTCACGCCCGAAAGCCCGGCTGCCCGCTCATTGCCGCCGACGGCATAGATGAACCGGCCGAGCGGCGTGCGCTTGGCGATATAGGCGGCGAGAAGGCCTACGGCGATCAGCATCCAGATCGAGACCGGAATGCCGAGGACGGAACCGGAGCCGATGAAGCGATAGCTTGCCGAACCGTATTCGACGCTGCCGGTGAGGTTCGGAAAGGTCTCGCCGTCGCTCGACAGCATCGCCGCGCCGCGCGCGATATAGAGCGTGCCGAGCGTGGCGATGAACGGCGCGACATTGAGCTTTGTTATCAAAAACCCGTTCAGCGCGCCGATGGCGATGCCGACAAGAGCGACGATCAGGCAGATTTCCAGCGTGTTGAACTGCACCGTCCAGCCGATGCCGAGATCGATGCCGTTCAAAAGCAGATAGCCGGCGACCATGCCGCAAAGCCCGACGATCGAGCCAACGGATAGGTCGATGCCGCCGGAAATGATGACGAAGGTCATGCCGATAGCAAGAAATGCGTTGAGCGCCACATGTTTCGACATGATCACGAAATTCGCGGTCGACAGGAAGTTCGGCGCGAAGATCGAGAAGAAAACGAAGACAAGGATAAGCGCGATGAAGGTTCTGGCCTTCATCAGCATCAGCAATGCGCTGCTCTGTCCCTGGCCGACGCCGTTTGCGGTCATGCCAGTCATTATGCGGTTTTCCTGTTCAACTGATCGGCGGGCGCATCCGGGTTGTGGCCCGCGGCCGATGCCTGGACGAGCTTGGTGTCGGTCGCCTCGTCGCGATTGAATGTTCCGGTGATCTTGCCGTTCGACATCACGATGATCCGGTCGGAAAGGCTCAGCACCTCCTCCAGATCCGAGGTGACGAAGACGATGCCGAGGCCTTCGGCTGCGAGCTGGCGCATGACGCGGAACACTTCGGCCTTGGCGCCGATATCGATGCCGCGCGAAGGCTCGTCCATCAGAAGCACCTTGGGGCCGGTCATCAGCGCCTTGGAGATCACCACCTTCTGCTGGTTGCCGCCTGAAAGCGACGAGACCGGATTTTCCGGCGAGGCGATCTTGATCACCATGCGCTTGACGAATTCCGCCACGCGGGCTTTTTCGGCCTTGAGGTTCATGTGAAAGCCGCGCGTGACGGCGCCGAGCGAGCTCAACGTCATGTTTTCGCGGATAGACAGGATCTGCACCAGCCCGTCATGCTTGCGGTCTTCCGGGATCAGCGCCAGCCCGTGGGCGATGCGGTCCGAGACGCTGGGCTTGCCCATCTTCCTGCCGTTGACCCAGACCTCGCCGTCGGCCAGGTGATGCCGGCCGATGATGGTTTCCAGAAGCTCGGTGCGGCCGGCGCCCATCAACCCGTAAATGCCGAGAATTTCACCCTGGCGTAGGCTGAAGGACACGCCGTCGACCACGAAGCCGCCGCCGGAATCCGGCAGGCGGATATCCTCGACCCGAAGCGCCTCGTCGCCATAGGGATGTTCGATCTCCTTGGCGAAATCCTTGGAGCTTTCGCCGATCATGCTCCGCACGATCCAGGGCACGTCGACGCCTTCCATCGAGCGAGCGCCGGTGATTGCGCCATCGCGCAGCACGGTGATATAGTCGCCGACCCGGATCAGCTCATCCATGCGGTGGGAAATATAAACGAGGCCAACGCCCTCGGCCTTCAGTTCGCCGATCACCTTGAATAGGATCTCGACCTCGGTTGCCGAAAGCGCCGAGGTCGGCTCGTCGAGGATCAGAATTTTCGCCTTGCGGGCGAGCGACTTGGCGATCTCGACGATCTGCTGCTGGCCGACCTTGAGATCGCCGACCAGCGTGTCGGGATCGATATTGTGTTCCAGCCGCTTCATCAGCCTGCGGGTTTCCGCACGCTGGCTCTCGGCGTCGATATCGAAGCCGTAACGGGTCTTCTCATGCGCCATGAAGATGTTTTCGGCGACGGTGAGATTGGGGAACAGGTTGAGTTCCTGGAAGATCATGCCGATGCCGTGGCGTTCGGCATCGTCGGTCGAGTTGAACCGGACCTCCTCGCCATCCATCTCGATCCGACCTTCGGTGAGCTGCTCGACGCCGGCGATTACCTTCATCATCGTCGACTTGCCGGCGCCGTTTTCGCCGACCAGCACGTTGACCGCGCCCATGCGCAGTTCGAAATCGACCGATTTCAGCGCCACCGTGCCCGGATAGACCTTGGTGCCGCCGATGATTTTCAGGCCGACCGGATGCTGCTCGGTCATGGCTCGACCTCGATGACAGTGGGCACGATTTCCGGCTCCTCGTCCGCGCCGCGCAGGGTGAACACGCCGGTGAAGGCGACCGTCTTGCCGACGACATCACCCTCGGGGATATCGAGTCCGGCATGGGCCTTTTCGTTCATGGCGCGGGCGAGCTTGGCGAATTCGATCTGGTCGCGGAAATCGGTGAAGGTGATGAACGGCATCGCATCGCGCAGCGCCGTTCCGCGGATGATCGGGCCGATCTGCAGCGTGACATCGGGCTCGCCGTCGCCGGTCATGTCGAGCTGCATCTTGGCTGCCCGGCTGTCGAGCTTGGCCTCGGTCACGGTGCCTTCGCCGCTGACCACGAAATTCCAGGGATTGGCCTCGCCCTCGGGCCTGAGGCCATATTCAGCGCCTGCGGAATCGACGCCTGCGGCGAGCGCCTGTTGCAGGGTCGCGTAATCGACGGTGTGTTCCGCGATGACCGGCAATACCTTGTCCGACCAGTTCTCGTCGGCATAGGCCGCCATCCGGGCCTCATCCGTCTGCGTCTCGGCCTGCTCGGCATCGGGCTTGTCGGTCGGCACCAGCTTGCAGCCGCCAAGAGGCAGCAGGAGCGCAAGGATCGCCGCCGACAGTTTCATCGCGTGCATGTCACATCCAGCATTTATTCAGAATGATTGTGATTGGCAGGGGCCGGCGTTGGATGCCGGCCCCATACCGGTCAGTTTTCAAGCGCGAAGGTTTCGAGCTTGCCGGCGTTGTCGGCGGTGATCAGGACGCAGTCCATCAGCTGCTTTTCAGGCTGGCCGGTGGAGCCGGTCTTGATGTACTGATCGGCCTGCTCGACAGCGAGCTGGGCCTGGCGGTAGGCCGGCTGCAAGACGGTCGCCTTGATGCCGTCCTTCATGATCGAATCGCGCACATCATTGGAGCCGTCGAAGCCGACGACGATGACGTCGGTGCGGCCTGCGGCTTCAAGCGCCGCCCATGCGCCCATGGCCATGGTGTCGTTGCCGGAGATCACACCCTTGATGTTCGGGTTGGCCTGGAGGATGGTTTCCATCTTTTCGTAGGCCTCGGTCTGCGACCAGTTGGCCGACTGCTGGGCCACCATTTCGAGATCCGGATACTGGTCGATGATGTCGTGATAGCCCGAGGAGCGGATGCCGGCATTGGTATCGGCTTCGCGGCCGAGCAGTTCGACATAGGGGCCTTCCTCGCCCATCAGCTCGACGAATTCCTCGGCGCCAAGTTGGGCGCCCTGGTAATTGTTGGAAACGATCTGGCTGACGGCGATGCCGCTTTCCTTGATCTCGCGGTCGATCAGGAAGGACGGGATGCCGGCATCCTTGGCGCGCTGCACCGGCGCGACGGTAGCGTCGGCGCCGGCATTGTCGAGAATGATGGCGGACGCGCCGCGGGCGATCGCGGTGTCGAACATTTCCGACTGCTTGTTCGGGTCGTCGTCATGCACGAGGATCAGCGTTTCATAGCCGAGTTCCTTGGCGCGCGCCTCGGCACCCACGGCTTCGGCCTTGAAGAACGGGTTGTCATGGCTCGGCGTGATGATCGCGATCAGGCCTTCGGCATGGGCGAAGGCGGGAAGGGCCGTCGACAAGGCGAAAGCCGCCAGAAACAGACGTCTCTTGATATTCATAAGTTTTCTCCTCCATCAGTCCATCCCCCATGGATGGCTCTCTCCCTGGATCGGAGGAACCCTGTGGTATGATAAATCATTTGTCAACAGGTATGATGAGCATTACAGATGAAACCGCTGGAGGCCGATCTTCCGTTCGGACCGGCGGAGCGAGATGGAGGAATGCATGAACGACGACTTTATCCGGGTCACCTATCGCCTCGAATGCGCCGGCAGCATCGAGGCGATGGCGGCAAAGATCGCCTCCGACCAGTCAACCGGCACCTTCACCGAGCTTCCGGGCGAAACGGATGCCGTGCGCAAACGCTGCGCCGCCCGCGTCGAGACGATCGCGCCGCTTGCCGATACCGATACCCCCGGCTTCCCCGATAATGGCAGTTCCGGGCCTTACCACCGCGCCGACGTCACGATCGCCTATCCGCTGGAGGCGATCGGCACCGATATCGCGGCGCTGATGACGATCGCGATCGGCGGCGTGTTCGCCGCGCGCGGGTTGTCGGGCATCCGCGTCATGGATATCGACCTGCCGCAGGCCTGGTCCTGCCACCCCGGTCCGCAATTCGGCATCGCCGGATCGCGCCGGCTAATGGGGGTTGAGGCCGGCCCGATGATCGCATCGATCATCAAGCCCTCACTGGGGCTTACGCCGGAAGATACGGCCGAGGTTGTAAAAACGCTCTGCGAGGCCGGGGTCGATTTCATCAAGGACGACGAGAAGATGATGAACCCGGCCTATGCGCCGCTCAAGGCGCGGGTCGACGCGATCATGCCCGTCATCAAGGCGCATGCCGAGCGCACCGGCAAGAAGGTGATGTATGCCTTCGGCATCTCATCCGCCGACCCGGACACGATGATGGAAAACCACGATTATGTGGTGAACAACGGCGGCAATGCCGCGGTGATCAACATCAACTCGATCGGCCATGGCGGCATGTCGTTCCTGCGCAAGCGTTCTTCGCTTTGCCTCCATGCCCATCGCAATGGCTGGGATATCCTGACCCGCCACCCCGCGCTCGGCATGGAATTTACGGCCTATCAGAAGATCTGGCGGCTGCTCGGCGTCGACCAGTTCCAGATAAACGGCATCCGCGCCAAATACTGGGAACCCGATGACAGCTTCGTCAAATCCTTCCATGACGTGATGACGCCGATTTTTTCCGAAGACGACCGGCCGCTGCCCGTGGTCTGCTCGGGGCAATGGGGCGGACAGGCGGTCGAGACCTATGAGCGCACCGGCCGCACGCTCGACCTGATGTATCTCGGCGGCGGCGGCATTCACGGCCATCCGGGCGGGCCGGCCGCCGGCGTGCGCGCCATCCGCGAGGCCTGGGAGGCCGCGGCCAGTGGACGGTCGCTCGAAGCCCATGCCGCCACCCATCCGGACCTTGCCGCCTCGCTTGAAAAATGGGGCTAGATCCCTTCAGGAAGAGTACGCGTTGCTGGTCACCGCCGTTCCCGCTATTCACGTTTTGCAATCTCGGCATCGGCGAGCCCGGACACCTGTTCCCCTATCACTTTCAGGAACACGAGCGCCCGTTCGCGGTAGAGCGCATGTTTTTCAGGCGTCCTGTCCCAGGATTGCCGAAGGGTGGTGCCGGGGGAGGCGATCTTCATTCCATCACTGGCAAACAGAGCCAAAGCGACCTGGTCGATGATATTCGAAGTCATTCCTGAACCTCCTCATTTGGTTGGATCGGTCAGCTAGCAACGGACATTGGCAATTCTGGGTTCGGCAAGTCTCGATATCCATGATCCGATGGCTCGCCGGCGGCTCCAAGCGCACCGGCAACTGCGCCGCATCGATTTCCGGACGGTGCCGCCACACGTGGAATACGAATTGACCGACTTTGGCCGAAGCCTGGCCCAGCTTCTCGCGCCGCTATGCGAATGGGGAACGCACCACAACGCCGAGGTCGCAAGGATCGTACAGAAGCGCGATCACGGGGCGAAGACGGCTGGACGCCAAGTTGGCCGGAGCGGCGTTCAAGCATGTGATGGGATGTTCGCCTCGCGCGGGGCGGCTTGGCGGAACCCGCTTCAAATGTTTATGCTTCCTTTGCGGCCCTGTTCTGGGACGGGCGCGCCGAAACGGGTAGCGGATATGGATGCATATGGGCATTTGCGGATATTGGTCAGCCTCATCCTCGGGCTGGCGATCACGCGCGTGCTGTCCGGTCTCTCCCGCCGCCTGCAGGAGCCGATCAAGACGGACGGCATGCATGTCCAGATCGTCTGGTCGCTGGTGCTGCTTCTCGGCGCCGTGCACTTCTGGTGGTGGGAGTTCGCCCTTCGCCTGATCAGCCAATGGAATTTCTGGATCTACATATTCGTCCTGTCATACGCCTCGCTGTTTTTCCTGATGTCGACCCTGCTTTATCCCGACCACATTCAGGGGCAGGTCGACCGGGAGGATTTCTTCTTCCGCAGGCGGTTCGCATTCTTTGCCCTGTTCGCGGTCTCCTTCGCTTTCGATCTGGTCGACACGCTCATCAAGGGACGAGAGCACCTGACATCCCTCGGCGTCTGGTATGGCTTCCGCCTCGTTGCCGGAACCGTGATCGCCCTGATCGCGATGCGAACCAAAGACAGCCGAAAACTGATGTGGCTGGGATTGGTCTGGCTTGCAGGCAATATCGTCTGGATCACCATGCTCTACGGCGTTTTGAGCTGAGCGGCACTTTGGACGCTTTTCGCCAGCGCCGATGTGACGCCGGCCAACCGGATCGCGCGGCGATGCGCAATTGGCGACCTCCGGCAACAATGTCGCGGAAGCAACACGGATATTGCAGACACCGAGACGGAACCTGAGTGAAAAGATTTCCAAGTTCGGTCTGCGATGGCCTGCGGTCTTCCCAGGACGCGGAGGCCGCAGGAGGGCCGCATCAGCCATCCTTCCCGTTCATGCCTGTCACGGCTTCCAGATCTTCCAGCAACTGCCGGATAACAGGAATGCCAAAGGAACTGAGGCGCACATAGGCGCCGGTGGAAAGCCGGCTGATCGGCGGGTTTGTCGGGCGGATGACGAGTCCGCCGATTTCGACATGATCGGCAAGCTGCAGCGGCGCCATCAGTTTGGCGCCCAGCGCGCGCGTCAGGTCCAGCGCCGCTGCAAACGAGGTCGAGTGGGCGATGATGCGCGGCGGGCTCAGCCGCTGCTCGGCGCAATAGCGCCGCAGCAAGGGCACGTTGTCGGTCGCGCCGCTATAGGCCACCCAGGAAAAGCCGGCGAGTTCGCGGGGCCCGAGCACCGGCAATGCCGCCATCGGATCATCCGCCGCCATGATCACGGCCAGCTCGATCTCGGCCACCGGTATGGCGGTGATCAGGGCATCGGGCTCCGACGGTTCGATCGCGCCAAGCACGACATCGAGACGGCCATCGCGCAGCATCGGCAGCGTCACCGCATTCTGGTCGGCTACGAGCTCGAAGGTGAGCGACGGATACCGTTCGCGCAACCGGGCAAACAGCGGCGCGGCATAGCGCAGGTGAAACAGCGGCCCCGCGCCGACCCTCAGAGTTTCAAGCCCGGTGCCGGCGAGCGCCCGGATTTCCTCGCGCGCCTGTCGGTATTCCTGCTCGATCCGCTCGGCGCGGGCCAGGAAGTGACGCCCGGCCGCCGTCAGGCGCATCCCGCGGCGATGGCGCTCGAACAGCTTGCCGCCGAGATCCTCCTCGAGGTTTGCGAGACGCTTCGTCAGCGATGGTTGCGTCAGGCCGATCTTTTCGGCTGCGTCGGACAGATTGGCTTCCGCCGCGATCGCGAGAAAGGCAGTGAGGTTCCTGTCCATAAGTTATTCCATTTTTCTATCGTTAGGCCCGTAAAAATCGATTTTACAGAAAGCCTGCGATCCGACAAGTTCGTCCTCCAAGACGAGGGAGGACTGTTTGCGGACGATTTTTGTACTTTTCGATTCCCTGAATCGAACGGCGCTCGGTGCCTATGGCGGCATGGCGATTCCGACGCCGAACTTCGACCGGTTTTCCGCCCGCGCGGCCACTTTCGATACCCATTATGCCGGGTCGCTGCCCTGCATGCCCGCGCGGCGCGACATGCAGACGGGGCGTCTTAATTTCACCCATCGTCCCTGGGGGCCGCTCGAACCATTCGATAATGCCTTTACGCAACACCTGAGCGCGGCCGGCGTCTATACGCATCTGATCACGGACCATCTGCACTATTTTGAAAACGGCGGCTGCGGCTACGCCCAGGCCTTCGACAGTTGGGATTTCATCCGCGGCCAGGAATATGATCCCACGACGGTCTTCGCCGTACCGCCGGTGGAGCGCATCCGCGAAAAATTCGACGCCCGCCACTATCCGACCGGAACGCTGCCGGAAGGCCGCACCGCCACACGCGGCACCTTGGCCAAGGATGTTTGGAAACGCTCCCGCCACGCCATAAACAAGCTCGAACCATGGGACGAGGCGGACTATCCAACCGCGAAGTGCTTTGCCAAAGCCTTCGATTTCCTTGATCGCAACCGGGACAGCGACGACTGGTTCCTGCAGCTCGAATGCTTCGATCCGCATGAGCCGTTCGATGCGCCCGAACGATTCAAGGCAATGTTCGCGACCGGCTATGACGGTCCCGTGCTGGACTGGCCGCTTTATGAAAAGTGCACCAATTCCGCAGGGGAAATCGCCGAAATCCGCGCCAATTATGCCGCCTTGGTGGCCATGTGCGACGACTATTTCGGCCGGTTGCTTGACTGGATGAACGCCAATGATGCGTGGAAGAACACCACGCTGATCGTGACCACCGATCATGGCTACCTTCTGGGCGAGCATGAATGGTGGGCCAAGAACCGGATGCCCTATTACGAGGAGATCTCGCATATCCCGCTCATGATCTGGCACCCTGACCGCTCCGGCAGCAGCGGAGCGCGTATCGCGGAACTGACCCAGACCACCGACCTGATGCCGACGATCCTGGACCTGCATGGCGTGGCCACGCCCGCGGAAGCGCGCGCGCATTCGCTGCTGCCGCTGCTGGACGAACGCCCGTCAGGGCGCGACACAGCGATCCTCGGCATGTTCGGCGGACCGGTCTGCGCGACCGACGGGCGGTACACCTATTTCAGGTTCCCCGAGACCGACGATCCGACGGCGCTGCCGCTATACACGCTCATGCCCAGCCATCTCGAAGACATGTTCTCGGTCAGCGATCTCGCCACCGCCGAACTGGTCGACGCCTTCGACTTCACCAGGGACGCGCCGTTGCTGCGTGTCAGGCTTTCGAAAAAGCTCGGCGAATCCGGCATGGACATTCTGGCTAACTGGCAGGGCGGAAACGTGCTCTACGATCTCGCCGCCGATCCCGGACAGACGACACCGCTGGAGGCCCCAGAGATCGAAGCCCACATGAATGCCGCCATCATCGAGCATTTCGTGGCGCATGACGCCCCGGAGGAGCTTTATGCCCATTACGGACTGACCCGCGATCAAACGCCGGCGGAAAGCATTGACGCCCTCGGTTGAGCGCCGAAAAATATCAAAGGAGGAGCAAATGAAAACAACGATAGCAATCACACTGGCCGCAATCGCCGCCATGCCGCTTGCCGCTGGGGCGGACGACTTTCCCAAACGCACGGTCGAACTGATCTTCCCCTGGGGGCCGGGCAACGCGATGTCGGCCAGCCAGATATTGGCCGAAGCGATGTCGGAGGAGCTCGGGGTCTCGATCCCAGTGATCTCGACGCCGGGGGCCGCGGGCACCAAGGCCTTCCAGATCGCGATGAACAAGCCCGCCGACGGCTACACCATCCTTGATGGCTATGTCGCGCCGCTGGTGCTGCAGCCGGTGCTGGGCAAGGCCGACTGGACCTATGCCGACTTCGTGCCGCTTCACGCAGCCCTCTCCAACGCGTTTGCGATCGGCACGGCGGCGGACAATGACCGCTGGGCGAATTTCGAGGCGATGATGAACTATTGCGCCGATCACCCGGCGGAACTTCGCTACACCACGGGGTCGCGCAACAACCTGCCGCACATGGTCATCGCCAAGGTGCTGCAGAGCTATGACTGCGTGGCCCAGAACATTCCCTATACCGCCAATGGCGACGCCATGTCCGACCTCAAGAATGGCGTTCTCGATTTCGGCTTCATCAATGTCGGCGATTACCAGCAGAATGGCGCCGATTACACGATCCAGCTCGTGCTGTCGGAACTGCCGGCCAGCGTCGAGGCCTTCGGCGGCGCGCCGTCCATTGCCGACCTCGATGTCGATCTCGGCCTGAGCGGGCTTGGCCCCATGGGGTGGAACTGGTGGCTGGTGCGCAAGGACACCCCGCCCGACCGCCTGGAAATCCTGCGCGAGGCGATGAAGGCCGCGATCGAACGCCCCGAGGTGCAGGAAAAGGTCAACGCGCTCGGTTTCGCCGCCCTGGAGTGGGATTGGGATCAGTACGACGAGGTCGTGGGTCCGGTGTCAGGCCAGTTCGAGGCGATGGGCAATGCGCTCAAATGGGAAGAAGAACAGCTTGCCAAATACTGATCTCGACAAGCCGGGCCGGGAGGAGAGAGTGACCATGAGCATCGGTAAAAGACATGTCGAATGGCTCGCGGTCGCGCTTTTCCTCGCCGTCATCGGTCTTGTGTATCAGCAGTCCGCGACCAGCATGGCCGAACAGGGCATCGCCTCGGGCGGGCCCTATGACAACGCGGCGGTCTATCCGAAGACGATCGCCGCCGTGCTTGCCCTGCTGACGGCGATACAGGCGCTGCTGCAGATATTGCGGGCGCGCAAGACGAAAGCCGAAACCGGCATGCCGCTTGGCCAGCTTGCCCGGCCCGCGTCGCTTGTCCTGATATTCGCGGCCTATCTCGCAGCCCTCGGCATTGCCGGCTATCACATCGCCACGCCGATCATGCTGGCGGCGCTGATGCTGCTTTGCGGCATCAGGCGACCGCTGGCGATCGCGGTTCCGGCCGTGCTGATCTCGCTGGGGCTTTCCTATGTCTTCGAAGCCTGGCTCAAGATCGTGCTGCCGGGCGGCCTCCTGCACCTGAACATTACTTGGTGATCCATGCTCGCGCAATCGCTTGCCGCTGGCCTTGACCAGTTTCTCACACCGCTCACCGTCACGCTGACGACGCTCGGCGTCATCTTTGGCCTCATCGTCGGCGCGCTGCCGGGGCTGGGACCGCTGATGGGCATCGTGCTGATGCTGCCGTTTGCGGTCGACATGCCCCCGGTCGCCGCCATGGGCTTTCTCATTGCCATCGGCGTCGGCGGTTCCTGCGGCGGGTCGATCTCGGCGATCCTGCTACGCATTCCCGGAACGCCGCTTGCCGCGGCGACGCTTTTCGACGGCTATCCGCTGGCGCAGAAGGGGCGCGCGGCCGATGCCATTGGCATCGCCATCTCCGCTTCCGCGCTCGGCGGGCTTTTTGGCGGTCTCGTGCTGATCCTGGCGGCGCCGGTTCTCGCCGACTTCGCCTCGAATTTCTCGCCGCCGGAATATGCGATGCTGGCGCTGACGGGCCTGATCGCGATCGCGGTCGTGTCCGAGGGTTCGCTTCTGAAGGGGCTGATGACCGGCTGCCTCGGTCTCCTGATCGCGACCATCGGCACGGATGAATTCTCGACCGGCTTCCGCTTCACCTTCGGCAGTTTCGAGATGCTGAACGGCTTTCACATCGTCGCGATCGTCGTCGGCATTTTCGCCATCTCTGAAATGGCGCATCAGGTTCAGGGCGATGACCTGAACGCCAAATCCGACGTGAAGATCGTCAGGCCCGGTTTCAGAACCCTCCTGATCACGCTCCGGCACTGGAAGAACCTGCTCCGCTCCTCGACCATCGGCGCGGCATTCGGCGCGCTTCCCGGCGTCGGGGGCACGATTTCGACCTTCGCCTCCTACGCCGTCGCCAAGGCGTTCTCGAAACCGGAAGATGGCTATGGCGAAGGCGCGGAGGGCGGCGTTGTCGCCACCGAAAGCGCCAACAATGCAACGGTCGGCGGCGCGATGGTGCCGACCATGGCGCTCGGCATTCCCGGCGAGGCCTCATCCGCCGTGCTGATCGGCGCGATGCTGATCCTGGGCTTCTTTCCGGGTCCGGCGCTGTTCGAACAGCGGCCGGAGATCGTCGGCGGCGTGTTCCTCGTCTATCTGTTCTCCAACATCTCTCTGCTGATCGTCGGCATTCTGGCAACGCCCGCCTTCGTCTGGGTGTTGCGGCTGAAGAAAAGCTATCTGATCCCGATCGTGCTGCTGCTCTGCGCCATCGGCACATTCGCCCTGCAGAGCTCCGTCTTCGACCTGTGGGTGATGATGGGTTTCGGCGTCCTCGGCCTGCTTCTGCGCAATGCCGGCTATCCGCTGGCGCCGTTGGTGATCGGCGTCATTCTAGGGCCGCTTCTGGAGAACAATCTCAGGCGCGCGCTGCTGATTTCGCGCGAGGGCTATTGGATTTTCCTGGACCGGCCGGTCTCCGCCGTGCTGGTGGCCGTCAATATCGCGCTGATCGCCGGCGCGATCTACTGGACGATCCGCCAGCGCCGCGAGCGCGATGTGCGGGCAACTGCCCAGTCCGAGGGCTGAGCGGCGACTGGCCTCGCCAAAATTGAGGGCGCTGAGCTAATCTTGGATCCAGTCCCGTTCCCTCATCCGACGTCACCGCAACGCCGGCCTCGCGCAGAGCGTGGGCATAGGCGCGGCCGCTGTCGTCGCGCAGCGGATCATGGTCGGTCGCCGCGACGTAGACCTCCAGAATGTAATTTTTATTCTAAAATATTGAATTATGAAATAAAATGAATATCCCTTGGTCCTGTAACATTTTCACCATCACCTGCAATCAATGCGCCTGAGGGGCGCGGGAGGCTAGCGCATGACATCCATCGGAATTGGCCTGATCGGAACCGGCTATATGGGCAAATGCCATGCCCTGGCGTGGAACGCCGTCGGCCCGACCTTCGGCGATTGCCCGCCTGTCCGGCTCGTCCATCTGGCCGAGGTCGATCGGGACCTCGCGCGCGATAAGGCGCGGGCCTTCGGGTTCGAAAAGGCCACCGGCAGCTGGCGCGATCTCATCGCGGACCCGGAGGTGGACGTGATCTCGATCGCCGCGCCGAATGCCTTTCATCCGGATATGGCGATCGCGGCGCTGGAGAGCGGCAAGCATGTCTGGTGCGAAAAGCCGATGGCGCCCAAGTTCGAGGATGCGTTGAAGATGCGTGACGCCGCGCGGGCCGCGGGCCGCGCCGCCGTGCTCGGCTACAACTACATCCAGAACCCGATGATCCGCCAGATCGCGCGCTTTCTGGAGCAGGGGGCGATCGGCGCGGTCAATCACATCCGCATCGAGATGGACGAGGATTTCATGGCCGATCCGGACCAGTTCTTCTACTGGAAGAGCGAGGCGAGTTCCGGCTATGGCGCGCTGGACGATTTCGCCGTGCATCCGCTGTCGCTGATCCGGATGCTGTTCGGCCGGCTGGCAAGCGTCACCACGGACATGGCCAGGCCCTATGCCGAACGCCCGCTGAAGAATGGCGGGAAGCGCGCGGTGGAAACCCGTGATATCGCCAGCGTGCTGTTTCGCATGGAAGACGGCGCTTCCGGCGTGCTGATGGTCAATCGCGCCGCCTGGGGCCGCAAGGGCCGGATCGCCATCCAGATTTTCGGCTCGGCCGGATCGATCACCTATGATCAGGAGCGCATGAACGAGGTGGAACTCTACCGCGCCGGCGGGCGGGCCGAGGAGGCCGGCTATGTCCGCATTCTCGCCGGCCCGGCGCATCCGCCCTATGGCCAGTTCATTCCCGCGCCCGGCCACGGCCTCGGCTTCAACGACCTCAAGGTGATCGAGTGCCGCCACGTGATCGCGGCGATGGCCGAAGAACCCGCCCATGTGATCGACTTCGAGAAAGGCGTCGAAATCGAACGCGCGGTCCACGCCATGGCCGAAGCGCATGAAAAGCGCGGCTGGGTCGACATTGGCTACGATTGATGACGCAATCTCCGCCTGACTCCGGCAGTTCAGCGAGCGTGTTGCGCGCCGTGGATGGCCGGGTAGGCTGAGCGCGGGCTTTTCGCTTGTCTCACGCCGCTTCGAATGCCTCGATCGCGTCGATTTCGCCCTTCAGCGCTTCCGCCTGCCGTTTTAGGTCGAAGCTGCCCTGCATGTTCAGCCAGAATTGCGGCGTGGTGCGGAAGAATTTGGCAAGCCGCAGCGCGGTATCCGGCGTGATCGCCGTTTCCTCCTTTGCGATCCGTTCGATGCGGGTGCGCGGCACGTGAAGGCGCTTTGCCAGTGCGCCGGCGCTCATGTTCAGCGGGATCAGGTATTCTTCCCGCAGGATTTCACCCGGGTGGACCGGCGGCAGAATGCTGGCCATGGTTCCTGTCCTTTTCTCAATGGTAATCGACGATTTCGACATCTTCCGTGCCGCCATCCGTCCAGACAAAGCAGATGCGCCACTAATCGTTGATCCTGATCGAGTACTGACCTTTTCTATTGCCCTTCAACGCCTCCAGCCTGTTGCCCGGGGGCGAGCGCAAATCATCCAGGGCATGCGCATTGTCAATCATCGCGAGCTTTCGGATCGTCGCGCGCATTATATCGGCAGGAAAGCCTTTCGGCGCCTTGCCGCTGGCGACACTCTCCGTCGTGGCATTGCGATAGGATCGTATCACCTGTCTTCCTTTTCTATTTGTATCATAGCATGATACGCATCCCTGTCAAGCGATACGTATCACGTCACGATACAAAAAGTCCGGAACTTCTCGCGGTTCAAAGGATGGTCGCGCTGGACCGGCGACGACCTCGCCGCAGGCGGTTTTCAGGATGAATTTTTCGCCCCGCCGGGTGATGTCGAGCACGCCGCTATTGCCGAGCGCCCGGCCGCCGCGCTTCTGATAGGCGCGGTGGAAAGCCTGGAGCAACCGCAGCGGATCGGCCTGTCCGTCATAGCGCGAATAGCTGGCGCCCGGCACATCGGAAGCGATCTCGGGGACCAGCCGGCGCAGCGCCGCGTTGTCGAGAATATCGTAGTCGTCATCGCCTTCATGGCGCGACTGGAGCCGAACCTCCAATGGACGGACGGGTCGGGCCAAAAAGCAGACGGATGAAGCCGTGTTCGACGAGGTCATGACCATCAACTACAAGGCGCCATTCTTCCTGATCAAGGCCGTGGCCGACCGTATTCGGGACAATGGCCGCATCATCAATGTGTCGACGGGGTTCACCCGGATTGCGGCGCCGACACATCCGGCCTATGCGGCCTCCAAGGGAGCGCTGGAGACCTTGACGCTGGCTCTGGCCCCAGAATTCGCCACGCGCGGAATCACGGTCAATGCCGTGCTGCCGGGCGTGACGGAGACGGATATGAATGCCGAATGGCTGGCATCCCCGGATGCGCGCGCCGGGGCTGAGGCCCTCTCGGTCTTCTCACGTGTCGGAAAGCCGGAAGACATTGCCGACGTCATCGCCTTCCTGGCATCGAACGAGGCGCGCTGGACGACGGGTCAGATGATCGATGCGACCGGCGGCGCGCGGATCTGAATAGCCCCCGCTACGCGGCCATGAGAGGTCTGCTCATGGCCGTGGCGAGCGCGCCGCACTCAAGATGCGCTCGCCGCAGCGGCGTTGTCGCAAAGCTGTCTGATCAGCTCAATCCTTCTTCCGAAAGCGCCTGGATGACGGAGGGCATTGTCCTCATGCGGTTCAGGCAGTTCTGCAGATTTGCGGGCAGGTCGACGCCGCTCCTTGGCGAGACCATCAGGACCCAGAAGAGATAGCAGTCGGCAATTGTCATCTCGTTGCAGATCAGGAATGCCTTGTCGCCCATCTGATCGGCGAGGATTGTGAAGGCTTTGCTGATCTTTTCCCGGGCGCGCTGCTTTTCCGGTTCGGGGAAATTCCGGAAGAACGGGGCGTAGGCGCCATGGATTTCGCTGGACATGTAGGCGAGCGCCTCGAATGTCCGCCATCTGAGTATGCGGTCGTCGGGCAGGAGCTTGCCGCTTTCCCCGGCGATATAGGCCAGGACGACCTGGTTCTCCGTCAGAACCGTGCCGTCGTCCATCTCAAGGGCCGGAATGTAGCCCTTGGGGTTGAGCGTTAGAAAATCGCGGCCGTCCCCGGTCCTTTTTTCGTGATCGATGCTGACGAGCTGATAGGCAAGTCCGGCCTCGATGAACGCGATGTGAGTGGCCAGGCTGCAGGCGCCGGGATAATAAAGCAGCTTCATGTGTGGTCTCCTTTGTCTGAACCCGGTCAGAGTCAATGTCTGCAACCAGGTCTAAATTGTTGACCACAGCCATTTATGAGACTTAAAAAGAGCCGTCAAAAGCATAAATTCCGGAGCAGGTCAGATGGATATGACCGTCACACCCGCCGGCGCCGATTGCCGCGCCGTCAGTGAGATACTCAGCCGCATCGGCGACAAGTGGACGATCCAGGTGGTCGTCGCGCTTCGCCCGGGCCCACACCGCTTCAACGAGATCAAGCGGCGCGTCGGCGGCATTTCGCAGCAGATGCTGACCCGGACGCTCAAAACGCTGGAACGGGACGGCATGATCGAACGCAGCGTGCGCCACACCACGCCGCCGCAGGTCGAATACGCACTGACGCCGCTCGGACATTCCCTCTCCCAATCGGCAAAACGCCTCGCCGATTGGGCGGTGGCCCACCGCGAAGCGATTGCGGACAATCGCATCCGCTACGACGACCGCCAGCCTTGAGGCATTCCCGTCGCAACACGAAAGGCTCACCGGGCGCAGGGAAGGGCTATCGCATATGATCTTGTCGCTTAAGCCCACCCCCAATCTTCTTGCCCCCGAAGGGAGGGATGTCGCGACAGTGACCTTGAGGGGGAGCCTGTCACCGCGAGCGCTCTCACGCTCTGAAGCACAGCGGGCGAATTTCGGGTCCGCACAGCCACGGGCATGAGGTGAGCCTCCGTCCGGTCTTCAAACCCAAATTGACTTGCCGCACGCATCGTCTCGAACGATCCTGTTTCCGAACCGGTCATCCGCCTTGACGAGGACTAGACCGGGGACGGGATTTCCTGGTCGTTGCATGTTCACGGTTCCACCATTTCGCGCCCTTGGGCTGCGGAACGAAACCCACCAACTACCGTTGCTCTCGCCAACGCCTCGCCAGTTGACAACGGTCATCTTTTAATTTTACTAAGTAAGGAAATTAAATACAGGAGGCACCGTGAGGAGCGGAAGCGGGGAGATATTGACCAGGTTGCGAGACCAAGGCGCGATGTCGCGCGCCGAGCTGTCGCGCGTGACCGGCATTTCGTCCGCTGGCGTCACGAAAATCATGACGCAGATGATCCGCGAAGGTCTGGTGCGCGAGTGCGATCCCTCGGGCGCGTTCAGCATCGGGCGGCCCGCAACAACCGTGGAAATCTGTCCCGAGGCTCGTCATGTTCTCGGCATTCACCTTGGAGCAGGGCGGGTCCATATCGCGCTGTCGGATGCGGCGCTCAATCTTTCCCACACGCGAAGCATCACCTACGATCTGACCGAACCCGTCGAAGATTTGATCGCGCGCGTTTCGGATCTTGCCCGCAACGTTCTTCGCGACGGTGCCCTTCCTTTCAACCAAATCCTCGGTGTCGGCGTCGGCGTCCCCGGCGCCGTTGACGCGGCCGGGCGCGTCAATACGCATTCCGTGCTGACGGGATGGAAAGGGATTGCCTTTGCGGAGGCGTTCGAGCAGTCGCTCGGCCTTCCGGTCGTGCTGGAGCACAATGCTACAGCGATGGCGATGGCCGAAGCCTGTTACGGTGCGGGGCGGGCCGCGGAAAGCATTCTCTATCTTCTGCTTGGCAAGGGTATTGGCGGCGGTTTCGTTCAGACCGGAGCCGCCGAGCGGCGGAGCGTCGTCGAGATCGGCCACATCGTCGTGGAACCGGGCGGACGGCCCTGCCGATGCGGCGGGCGCGGCTGTCTCGAACGGTTCTTCTCGGAAGAGCCGCTGAGCGCGCTTGTGGGCAATCCCGATCTTCCCCGGTCGGCATTGGTTGCGGCCGCCATGGAGCGGCCGGAATGGCCGCAGCTTTACGAGTATCTGCTTCAGGCCATGTCCACGACCGTCACCCTTTTCGGTCCCGAGCGGGTCGTGCTGGGCGGCGATTTCAACGGCGCGCCCGAGCGGTTCTTCGCGGATCTGCGACGGGATCTGCCGCCACGCGTGATGCCCCAGCAGCGGCTGAAGCTTGCGATCGAACGCACAAGCCTTGACGAACCGGTCGGCGTGCAGGGCGCGGCCGGCGTCGCGCTTGAACAATTTCTTTATTCAAACGGCCCCTTGGCCGCCGCGCGGATGTCTCACCGGCAATCTGCGCGCGTTTGAGGTCGGCCACGGGAGGAACGAATGAGCGTCGCAAAAGACCTCGACATTGCCGAACCGCGCAGGGACTTCGTGTTCCGTTCGCCGAAACTTCTTTGGGGGATCGTGTCCTTTGCCTGCGGCATCGGGCTGTGGTGGCTTGCCACGGCCTCCGGCGTATCCGTGCTGCCGACGCCCCTGACGGTTTTCCAGCGCATGATCGAGCTCGCCATCTCCGGTCAGCTCTGGCTCGACATGTTCGCTTCCCTTCGCCGCGTGCTGATCGGCTTTCTCATCGGCTCGCTGATCGCTGTCCCCGTGGGCTTTCTCATGGGATGGTACAAGATTGCCCGGGCGATCATCGACCCGTGGATCCAGTTCTTCCGCGTCATCCCGCCGCTCGCCATCATTCCGCTGGCGATCGTCACGCTCGGCATCGACGAGAAGCCGAAGATCTTCGTGATCTTTCTCGCCGCCTTCCTGTCCTCCGTCGTGTCGACCTATCAGGGCGTGATCAGCGTGGACCGGACCTATATCAATGCCGCGCGGGTGCTTGGCGCCGGCGACCGGGTAATCTTCACCCAGGTCATCATTCCCGCGTCGACGCCGTTCATTCTGGTGGGCTTTCGCATCGGTCTCGGTTCGGCCTGGGCGACCGTGGTTGCCGCCGAACTCATCGCCGCGCAATCCGGCCTCGGCTTCCGCATGCAACAGGCGCAGCTCTACTACGATCTGCCGACGATCTTCGTCAGCCTTATCGCCATCGGCATTCTCGGCCTGATCATGGACCGCATTGTCGTGCGTGCCGAAGAGCGCCTGACCCATTGGCAGGAAAGAATTCATCATGACTGATCAAAACCCCAAGATCGCGTTTCGCAATGTGAGCAAGTCCTTTGGCGAGGGCGACAAGTCGTTTGTGGCGCTCAGGGACCTGACGCTGGATATCGCCGACGGCGAGATCGTCACGGTGGTCGGGCCGTCGGGTTGCGGCAAGTCGACGGCGATGAACATCGTCGCGGGGCTCACAGGCGTCACCTCGGGCGAATGCCTGGTCAATGGCAAGGCGGTCAACGGCCCCGGTCCCGATCGCGGCGTCATCTTCCAGCAATACGCGCTGTTTCCCTGGCTGACCGTGATCAAGAATGTCGAGTTCGGCCTGAAGCTGCAGGGCATGGGCCGGGAACAGCGCCGCGAGCGCGCGCTGCATTACCTCGATCTCGTCGGGCTCAAGGATTTCGCCGAAGCCTACCCCAAGACGCTGTCCGGCGGCATGAAGCAGCGTTGCGCGATCGCCAGGGCCTATGCCGTCAATCCCAGCGTGCTTTTGATGGATGAACCCTTCGGCGCGCTCGATGCGCTGACGCGGGTCAAGCTGCAGGACCAGTTGCTCGACACCTGGTCCAAGGACAGGCGGACCGTCATGTTCATCACCCACGATGTCGACGAGGCCGTCTACATCGCCCACCGCGTTGTCGTTCTTGCGGCCCGCCCCGGGCGCCTGCAGGAAATCATCAATGTCGACCTGCCGTTTCCGCGCAATGAGGAAATCCGGCTGTCGCCTGAATTCACCGAGATCAGAAACAATGTCTGGCGGGCGGTCTATGACCGGTCCCAACAGGCGGCATGAGCAAAACGGAGGAGAAAGTCATGCTGAAGAAACTGGTACTCATGGCCGCGGTTGCCGCGGCTGCCCTGTCCGGCCCGGCCAGCGCCGAGGAGCTCGACAAGATCCGGATGGGCTATATCGCCGATTATTTCGGAACGAGCGTTGCGGCCATCGCCACCGAAGAGGATCTCTGGGCCAAGCACGGCCTTGAGGCGGACCTCAAGGTCTTCACCAATGGTCCGATCCAGGTGCAGGCGCTCAATGCCGGCTCGCTCGACTTCGCCTATATCGGTCCCGGCGCGCTCTGGCTGCCGGCCAGCGGCCAGGCCAAGGTCATCGCCGTCAACGCGCTTGGCTATACCGATCGCGTGATCGCCCAGCCGGGCATCGACAGCATTGCCGATCTGAAGGGCAAGAAGGTCGGCGTGCCGGAAGGCACGTCCGGCGACATGCTGCTGCGCCTGGCGCTCGAAAAGGCGGGCATGACGCTCGACGATATCGACGTGATCCCGATGGATCCCTCGACCGTGGTGACGGCCTTTGCCTCGGGGCAGGTGGATGCGGCCGGTATCTGGTACCCCTTCGTCGACGTCATCAAGAAGCGCGTTCCGGACCTCAAGGAGCTGAGCTCCAATGAGGACTTCTTCCCCGATATCGCGTTCCCGTCGAGCTTTATCGTCAGCGATGCCAAGGCCGGCGATGAAGACGTCATCAAGAAGGTGGATGCGGTCATCAAGGAAGCGATCGACTTCCGCCGCGAGAACCCGGAAAAGTCGGTTGAAATCACCGCCTCGTTCCTGAATGTGCCGGCCGAGCCGCTGCTGGCGGAATCCAAGCTCGCCAAGCTGCCGTCAAGCGAGGAACTGGAGCAGCTGACCCGCGACGGGAAGGTCGACAACTGGTTCGATACGCTTGCCGGGCTCTATGCCGATTTCGGCAAGATCGAGAATCCGCTGCCGGCATCGGAATTCTATCTGGGCAAGCTTTACGCCGAATAAGACTTACCACGGGGCGGCCAGTGCCGGCCGCCCCGTTTCTTCACGCATCAGGAGCCGAAATGACCCGCCCCAACATCATCTTCATCATGTCCGACGATCATGCCTCGCGGGCCATTTCGGCCTATGGCGCGGGCATCAACAACACGCCGAACCTTGACCGGCTGGCTAATGAAGGCGTGCGGAGCGATGCGACCTATGTGACCAATTCGATTTGCACGCCGTCCCGCGCCGCGATCCTGACGGGAACGCACAACCACGTGAACGGCGTAACGACGCTCTCGACCCATATCGACAACCGCCTGCCCAACGTCGCCAAGGCGCTGAAGGCCGGCGGCTATGCGACCGCGATCTTCGGCAAATGGCATCTGGGCGAAGGCCCGGCCCACGAGCCGACCGGTTTTGACGAATGGGCGGTCGTGCCGGGGCAGGGGGATTACTGGGATCCGGGCTTCCATTTCCCGGATGGTTACCGCCGGGTGCCGGGCTATGCCACCGACGTCATCACCGACATGTCCGTCGATTTCATCGAGCGCCACAAGGACGAGCCCTTCTTCCTGATGTGCCACCACAAGGCGCCGCACCGCAATTGGCAGTATCATCCGCGCTACAGGGATATTCACGAGCCGGGCACGATCCCGCTGCCGCCGACCTTCGAGGACACCTATGAAAACCGCGCCGCGGCGGCCGCCGCCGCGAAGATGCGCATCAAGTCCGACATGCTCTATGAAGACCTCGGCCTCGTCCAGCCGGAGGGCGGCGCCGAAATCGCCGGCGAACTGATGGTCGAGGGCTGGCCGGCGCGCAAGATCCCCGAACTGAAGGACGGCGAGACCATCTCCGTGATCTGCGCGGAGACCGGCAAGACCTTCACCTTCGACGATCCGAAGGCCTTCGCCGAATTCAAGTACCAGCGCTACATGTCGCGCTATCTGCGCACCGTGCAGGCGATCGACGACGGCGTCGGGCGGATGCTGGATAAGCTCGATGCGCTGGGCCTCGCTGAAAACACGGTGGTGATCTACACCTCCGATCAGGGCTTCTTCCTCGGCGAGCATGGCTGGTTCGACAAGCGCTTCATGTATGAGGAAAGCTACCAGATGCCGTTCCTGTGCCGTTATCCGGCGGAGATCGCGGCCGGCCGCACCTCCAGCGACATCGCCTGTAATGTCGACTTCGCCCCGACCTTCCTCGACTGGGCGGGCGTCGCCAAGCCGAGCTATATGCAGGGCACATCGATGCGGGCGATGCTGCGCGGCGAGACGCCTGAGGATTGGGACCAACTCGCCTATCACCGCTACTGGATGCACAATGACGAGATCCACGAAGCGTGGGCGCATTACGGCGTGCGCGATCAGCGCTACAAGCTGATCTACTGGTACAACAAGGCGCTCGGACAGGATGGCGCGCGCGAAAACAACGCGCCCCCGGAATGGGAACTGTTCGACTGCGACAAGGACCCGATGGAGCTCTTCAACGTCGCAAACGACCCCGCCTATGGCGACATCTTCAAGACGATGCTCGCCAAACTCGATGCCAGGCAGGCCGATATCGGCGACCTGCCGGAGCATGACAGCGCGGAGGTCCTGGCAGGGCTGTCGGCAAAGTCCGGGTGAGACCGTCTCAGGAGCGGCGGCAGTGCCGGCGAAAAGCCCGGCACTCATCGGCCTGCCTTCAGCGCTGCCGATGCCTCAACTCATCCACTGGCCGCCGTCGACATTGTATGTCTGGGCGAGAATGTAGTCGGCCTCTGCGGAAGCCAGGAAGACGCCATGCCGGAAAGTTTCTCCGGCCGCGCATAGCGTCAGGCAGGAGCGCCGGCCTCGACCTCCGCCTTCAATCAGCACCGTTCGTTGCCCTGAACTCGTCGAGATAGCTAAGGAGCGTCCGGAACGGGGCGGCGTGGGTCAGCGTCTTGCGGTAGTAGATCGCGGTCGGGAACTGGTAGAGCGGTTCATCAAGCGGCATCACCCGGATATCGGGGCCGGAAAACCGCTCCAGGAACGGGCGGGCGATGAAGGCGAGGTAGCGCCCGCTGCGCACCAGTTCCAGCGTCGCCAGCAGGGACTTGGTCTTGACCGCGATGTTGAGAGAGCGCCCGGCCTTCTGCTCGATGCGGGTCAGCACCCGATCGATCAGTTCGGTGTCGTCCTGGTAGATCACCACCGGCGTCTCGAAGAAATCGTCGAGCCTGACGCTTTGACGCTTCGCAAGCGGCGAGGGCAGGCCGCAGGCAACGGCGAAATCCACCGTCAGGAGCGTGGACCGGACGAAGCCTTCTTCCTGAAAGGCCGCATTGTCGGAACCGAAGACGATATCGGCGCGTCCTTCCTTGAGCGCCGTCAAGGCCCTGGCGCTTACCGCGATATCGAGGTCCACTTCCAGCTCTGGATACTGCTCCTGCAGCCTGCGGATGATATCCGGCAGGTAGCAATAGCCCCAGGCCATGCCCGCCGAAATCCTGAGCGCGCCGATCCGCCCCGTCGCGAGATCGTTGATTTCCTCGCGGGCCAGCCTCAGTTCATCCAGCATGCGGCGCGAGCGTATATAAAGCCGTTCGCCCATCGGGGTGAGCACGATGCCCTTCTGGGTGCGCTCGAACAGCCTGCAGCCGAAGATATCCTCGATATTCTGCACCGACTGCGTCAGCGCCGGCTGCGACAGGTTGAGGTCCTGCGAGGCCCGCTTGATGCTGCCGGCGTCGCTGACGGCGACGAACCGGCGGGCGAGGTGAATATAGGTGTCCTGCATATAGGTTTTTCCAATATCAATTTCAAAATTGATATTAGTCATGAATACCAGATAAGACTAGTAATCCCTCAAGTCCGAGGGAGGAACTTTATGCGAGCGATTTTCTGCCTGTTCGATTCGCTGAACAAGACGGCCATCGAGGCCTATGGCCTGGGGTCGGTGAAGACCCCGAATTTCGACCGGTTTGCAAAACGCTCCATCGTCTACGACAATCACTATGTCGGCTCGCTGCCCTGCATGCCGGCCCGCCGCGACCTGCACACCGGCCGCATGAATTTCATGCACAGAAGCTGGGGGCCGCTCGAGCCGTTCGACAATTCCTTCCCGGAACTCCTGCGCGAGGGCGGCATCTACAGCCATCTCGTGACCGATCACCTGCATTATTTCGAGGATGGCGGCGCGACCTATCACAACCGCTTCACAAGCTACGACTTCATTCGCGGCCAGGAATACGACCCCTGGAAAGCCATGGTCGAACCGCCGCTGGAGCGCTTCCGGGCGATCTACGCCAACAAGCACTATCCGTTCGGCGAAGGCGAAAAACCGCAAGGCCGCGCGGCGGTGCGCTTCCAGCATGCGATCAACAACACCTTCATTACCGAGGAAGAGGATTATCCGGGGCCGCGCTGCTTCGCCTCGGCTTTCGATTTCCTCGACGTCAATCACAAGGCCGACAACTGGCTGATGATGCTGGAATGCTTCGATCCGCATGAGCCGTTCCGCGCGCCGGACCGCTTCAAGGAGGCCTACAAGACCGGCTGGAACGGCGGCGTGCTTGACTGGCCGCTTTATGCCAAGGTCAATGACAGCGCCGAGGAGATCGCCGAAATCCGCGCCAACTACGCGGCGCTCGTTGCCATGTGCGACGAGTATTTCGGCAAGCTGCTCGACTATATGGACGAGCACGACATGTGGAAGGACACGGCGCTGATCCTTTCGACCGATCACGGCCTGCTCCTTTCCGAACATGACTGGTGGGGCAAGAACCTGCAGCCCTACTATCAGGAACTCGCCAATATTCCGCTGATGGTTCATGATCCGCGCACGCCGGAACGCGCCGGCACACGTTCGGATCGCCTGACCCAGACGCATGACCTGATGCCGACGCTGCTCGACCTTTTCGGGGTGGATGTTCCCGCTGAAGTGTGCGGCAGTTCGGTGCTTGCCGACGACGACGAACATGAGGTTGCGATCTACGGCATGTTCGGCGGGCCGATCGGCGTCAATGACGGCCGCTACGCCTATTACATCTATCCGGACGATCTCTATGCGCCCGGCCTTTACGAATACACGCTGATGCCCTCGCATATCCGCGCGCCCTTCAGTTCCGAGGAAATGAAAACCGCCGAGCTTCGGGAACCGTTCGGCTTCACCAAGGAGATGCCGATCCTGAAGATCGACGCGCTGATGAACGCGGCGCGCATTCCGATCCATGATGGCGAAGCGTTCCAGGATATCGGCACGCGGCTCTACGATCTTGAGGGCGATCCCAAGCAGGAAAGTCCGTTTCGCGACGATGCCGTTGAAAGCCGTCTCAGGGCCGCGCTTTGCCGCGTTCTGGCCGATCATGACTGCCCGGAAGAGATTTACACGCGTTACGGGCTCACGCCGGCCTAGAACAAGCCGGAACCAGTTACAGGACCAAAGGGAGGAAAAAATGGGACTGTTTTCATCGATTTCAAAAGCCGGCTGGACCGGCGCCATCGGCATCGCCACGCTGATGGCGGGCACGACGCTGTCCGCCAACGCCGCCGAGCCGATCACCATCCTGATCAACAGCTCGCCATGGTATGCGGGCTTCGAGGCCGTGGTGGACCAATACGAGAAGGACACCGGCAACACCGTCGAAATCGACAGGACGCCCTATGGCGGCCTGCTCGAAAAGGCCCGCAATGCCGTGCGCGGCCAGGAAAGCCCCTATGACCTCGTCAATCTCGACAATGGCTGGGTGGTCGAGTTCTATTCCGGCGGCTTTCTCTCGCCGTTCAACGATATCGATCCGGACTTCAAACTTCCCGACGAGGCGATCACGGCCGGCGGCTCGATCTACTGGAACGAGGACAAGCAGTGGCCGACGCCCGACGGCGGCAAGCTGATGGCGTTCAGCCCGAATGCCAATGCGCATCTGTGGTACTATCGCTCCGACCTGATCGACACGCCGCCGGCAACCTATGACGACGTGCTGGCCAATTGCGCCAAGCTCAACAATCCGCCCGACATGTATGGCGCTGTGCTGCGCGGCGAACGCGGCAACCCGATCCGCTTCGCCTTCACGCCGCACATGCTCGCCTATGGCGGCTCTATTCTGAAGGACCCCGAAAACGGCGACTTCACCGTGACCTTCAACAGTCCGGAAGTGCTTGAGGCGCTGAACATGTTCCTCAAGATCAACAATGACTGCAGCGTCGACAATCCGGGCTCCGTCGGCCAGAGCGAGATGATCCAGCTCACCGTCACGGGCAAGGCCGCGCAGGCTGGTATTGTTGTTGCCGCCCAGGCACAGATGGACGACCCGCAGAAATCGATCGTGGTCGACAAGATCGGCTATGCGCCGATGCCCTATCCTGCCGGCGGCAAGCCTGCAGGCGTGTTCGGAAGCTGGCAGATGGCCATCCCGGAAAACATTTCGGATGAGCGCAAACAGGCGGCGCTTGAATTCGTCGACTATTTCATGAGCGCGGATGCGCAGCAGCTCTACGTCGAGGCCGGTGGCATTCCGGTGCGGTTCGACACGCTGCGCGGGCCGTTGTCCCAGGAGACCAAGTATCGGTGGATGGAGCCTTACGCGACCGTTGCCGAGAACGCGACCCAGGTGCTGCTCTACAAGGAAGGCGCGCAGGTTGAGGAAGTCCTGGGCCTCAGGCTGAACCAGGCCCTGATCGGCGAACTTTCTCCGGAAGAGGCCCTGAACACCGCAGCAGAGGAAATCCACGCCATTCTCGAAAAATCCGGCCGCAAGACCGGCATGCTGCAGCCGCTCTAAGCGGACGTTTCAAGACAGAAATCCGGGGCCGCCAATGGCGGCCCCGCCCTTTCGCCGGAGTTCTGCATGTCGCACAAGACACAGCCACGCTCGCATGTTGGCAAGACGGGTCCGTTCGAGCCGTTATGGGCCTTCATCGACCGCCATTTCAAACTGCTGGCGATCCTGCCGGCCGCCGCGTTCTTCCTGGCGCTGAGCGTGTTTCCGCTGATCGAGCTGTTCCAGATGGCGGCCTCGACAATCACCTTCGAAGGCGGCGACCTGGTGCGCACGCCCGCGTTTCTGGAAAATCTCGGCAAGCTTGCCGACGACTGGGTGTTCCGCAGGGCGATGGGCAACACGCTGATCTTCGTTCTGGTCGCAACGGCGTTCGAGATGGTGCTCGGATTTGCGCTGGCGCTGGCCGTGAGCGAGATCGTGCGCGGTCGCGGGCTGGTGCGCACCGGCATGCTTCTGCCGATCCTCATTCCGCCGGTCGCCATCGGCAATATGTGGCGGCTGATGTATAATCCCGAATTCGGCGTCATCAACTGGCTTTTCGGCCTGGTCGGCATTCCCCCGATGGACCTGCTCGGATCGACAAGCACCGCGCTGATCGCCGTCATCATCGTTGATATCTGGCACTGGACGCCGCTGGTGTTCCTGATCCTGCTGGCGGGCCTTGAGGCGCTGCCGGAGGAGGTCATGGAAGCCTCGTCCATCGATGGCGCAAGCTACGCCCAGAAACTGCGCCACATCGTCATTCCGCTGATGTGGCCGGCGCTGATGGTCGCCTTCATCTTCCGCTCGATCGTTGCCTTCAAGGTGTTCGACCAGATCTATCTGCTGACGTCGGGCGGCCCCGGCACGGCAACGGAAGTCATCAGCCTCTACGTCTACAAGGTCTTTTTCAAACAGAACCAGCTTGGCTATGGCGCGCTGATCGCCCTGATCACGATTGCCATCGTCTGTGCCTATCTCGGCGCCTTCGCGCTGGCGCAGCGTCGGCTGGCGAGGGCGCGCTGATGGTCCGGAAACCTGTAAAGAATGCGGCAATCTGGGTGCTGGTGGCCTTTGCGCTTCTGCTCGTCGCAGCGCCCTTCCTCTGGATCGTCGCGGTCTCGCTCAAATACCAGATCGCGATCCTGATGGGACAGTTCCCCTTCGAGGCGACATTCTCGAACTATCAGCAGGTCCTGTTCGGCCGCAGCTCGGATTTCCCGAAGAACCTTCTGAACAGCCTGATCGTCGGCGTCGCGAGCACGGTCGTCGTGCTCGCCATCGGCACGCTTGCGGCCTATTCGCTGGCGTGGCGGCGCAGTTCCGGCATGTTCAGCGCGATCTTTCTCGCCTGGACGCTGACCTTCAACATCGTTCCGCCGATCACGCTTGTCGGCCCGTGGTACGTGATGTTCCGCCAGATCGGCCTGTTCGATACGCTGACGGCGCTGGTCCTGACCCACATCGTCATTAACCTGCCCATGACGATCTGGCTGATGATGGCGGCCTTCGACAATATTCCGAGGGACCTCGAACAGGCGGCGATGATTGACGGATGCCGGCGCACCACCGCGTTTCGCAAGATTCTGCTGCCGCTGGTGGTGCCGGGGCTCATTGCAGCCGGGCTGCTCGCCTTCATCTTCTCGTGGAGCGAGTTCTCGATCGCCCTCAATCTGACCGCCAAGGACACGATGACCGTGCCCGTCGCCATTGCGGCCTATGCGGGACAATACGAAATCCAGCATGGCGAAATGGCCGCCGCATCGGTGCTGTCGGCGCTGCCGGCGATCGTGCTGATGTTCCTCGGCCAGCGCTTTATCGTGCGCGGCCTGACCGCCGGTTCGGTGAAGTAGAGTTTAAACGCGTTTTCGCGGTCGTCGAGTGGTTCCGCCTGACCGCGAAATGCTCTGGGAGACAAGAATGTCCACTGTCGAGCTTCAGTCCATTTGCAAGAATTTCGGCCGGTTCCAGGCCCTCAGCGATATCAACCTGTCGATCGCCGAAGGCGAGTTCGTGGTGCTCGTCGGTCCCTCCGGCTGCGGCAAGTCCACCCTGTTGCGCATGATCGCGGGGCTCGAGACCATATCGTCAGGCACGATGAGGATCGGCGGCGAGGTGGTCAACGACATGGAAGCGCGCGAACGCGATATCGCGATGGTGTTCCAATCCTACGCGCTCTACCCGCATTTCAGCGTCGACGAGAATATCGGCTTTCCGATGAAGATCCGGGGCGAAAGCGGCGAAGCGCTCGCCGCCCGCGTCAAGGAAACCTCGAAGACGATCGGCATGGACGCGCTGCTGCATCGCAGACCCAGGGACCTTTCCGGTGGACAGCGCCAGCGGGTGGCGATGGGGCGGGCGATCATCCGCGATCCGCGCGTCTTTCTGTTCGACGAGCCGCTTTCCAATCTCGACGCCAAGCTGCGTGTGGAAATGCGCCACCAGATCCGCCAGCTCCACCGCAGGCTCGGCTCGACCTCGATCTATGTCACCCATGACCAGGTCGAGGCGATGACGCTGGCCGACCGCGTGGTGCTGATGAAGGACGGCGAAATCCAGCAGGTCGGCCCGCCGATGGAACTCTACACCCGGCCGGCCAACACATTCGTCGCCGGAGATGAATTTCATCGATGCGCGGATCGAGCGGCGAGACGGCGGCAGGACCTGCATGCTTGAAGACGGGCAGTTCATCGAGCCGGGCTTTGCCGCGGACCATTTGCCCGAGGGGCCGGTGACGCTCGCCATCCGCCCGGAAGACATGGCGCTTTCCGAAACCGGCATTGCCGGAAGGGTCTACGATATCGAGGTTCTCGGCGCCGAGACCCATGTGGAGGTGGATATCGGCAGCACCATCGTAACATGCGCTCCGCGCGGCATCATGCCGCTCCGCCTGGGCGAGACGGTGCACATCACGCCCGACCGGGAGAAGCTGCATTTCTTCGATCATCAGACCGGAAAACGCCTGGCATAGCGTCGAAGCGCGCCGCGACGCTTCGCATCAAGCCTCTGCCGCGATATTTCTGCCGAAGGACAACCCGCATTGACCGCAGGTGCTGATCGCCGTGATCAGCAATAAATTCGGTACGGCCTAACAGGCCGAAACCTGGACGCCTTGCTTTTGTCAAATTTATATGTAGTATGCTAACCAATAGCTGCCTAACATATGTGTTCTATCGACATGTCCCAGACATCCACCGAATTGCAGATCGCCTTTATCGAGGCGGTTGGCGTTACCAGTCGCAAGATGCGCACGCTTTACGATGCGCGGGTTGCTGAGCTGGGGCTGACCTTTTCGCGCGCCCGCGTGCTGACCCTGCTTGCCAGGAGCGAGAGCTGCAATCAGAGCGCGCTTGCCTGTGAACTGGAGCTGGAGAAGCCGACGCTGGTGCGCATGCTTGACAGGATGGCTGAGCTCGATCTGATCGAGCGCGTGCCCGACCCGGATGACCGCAGGGTCAACCTGGTGCGCCTGCGCCCTCACGGCAAGGCGATGGCCGAAAAGCTGCTTGCCGAACGCGCCAGCTTTATCGGCGCCTTCTTTGTTCCGGAAGACGAAGAAGCGCTGAAGGACGCGACCAGCCTGCTGCACGCGATCGTGGGACGCATCGAACGGATGGAGCGCAAACCATGAGCGCCGTCCAAAGCGCCGAACTGCGCGACGGGCCGGAAGAGAAGGCCGCCGAAACGCCGGAGGAACAACCCGCGTCACCGCCGCCGCTTTATCCGGGCGCGCCGCCGGCGCAGCCGCCGAAACCTCTGCCGCAATTGCTCCTCTACATGTTCGCCGCAACCGTCGTCGGCCTGACCCAGGCCCTTGGCATGTCATTCATCACCGTGTCGATCCAGCAGATCGCCGGTCCGCTGAAAGCCACGACGGCGGAGGCGACGTGGCTGCTTGCCGCCTATCTGGTGCCCAATGCCAGCCTGACGCTGATGCTGTTCAAGATGCGCCAGCAATTCGGCATTCGCCGCTTCGCCGAAATCTCGATCGTTCTCTACGTGCTGATCAGTCTCTGTCATCTGTGGACCGACACCTATCAGTCCGCGATTATCGTGCGCTTCTTTGCCGGCGTCGCCGCCGCGCCGATGTCGTCGATCGCGATCCTCTATATGCTCGAGGGCCTGCCGCGCGAGAAGAAGTTCTCGATCGGCATCTGCGCCGCCATGACCGTGATTTCGCTCGGCACGCCGCTTGCCGGGCTGATGGCGCCGGTTCTTCTGGACCATGGCGGCTGGCAGCGGCTTTACATCTGCGAGATCGGCCTCGCGCTGATTTCGCTCGCGCTGATCTACAAGCTGCCGCTAGTGTCTGGTGAGCGGGTCAAGGTGATCAGCCGCAACGACCTGATCGCCTTCGCCTTCCTGTTCGTGGGCATGGGTGCGCTGACCGTCGCGCTGACGGTGGGCAGGTTCTACTGGTGGACGGAGAAGCCCTGGATCGGCTGGCTGATGATCCTCGGCGTCGCCTGCCTGACGATCATGGTGCTGATGGAGACGCACCGGGAGAATCCGCTGCTGGACATCAGATGGATTACCTCCGCCGAGATCATCCATTTCACCGGCGCGCTGCTGATCTTCCGCATCATCCTCTCGGAACAGTCGAGCGGCGCGCGGGCGTTCTTCATGATGCTCGGGCTCGGCAACGAGCAGCTGCGCGGCCTCTATATCGTGATCATGCTTGCCACGATCGCGGCCGGCGCGGCGTGTTCCCTGCTCTTGAAGCCCGGAAGGGTTGCCGCCATGCATGGTTTCGCGTTGGTGCTGCTGATCATCGGGACCTGGCTCGACAGCCACTCCACCAGCCTGACCCGGCCTTCGCAGATGTATCTGAGCCAGACCCTGATCGCCTTTGCCTCCGGTCTCTATCTGCCGCCCGCCATGCTGGTCGGCGTCATGGCCGCGCTGAAACGCGGCCCCAATTATCTCCTGAGCTTCATCATCGTGTTCCTCACCACCCAGCGCATCGGGGGGATCCTGGGCTCGGCCCTGTTCGGAAGCTTCGTCACCTGGCGCGAGCAGGTTCATTCCGCCGCACTTGCGCAGGATCTCACCGCCGGCGATCCGCTCGTCAGCCAGCGCATCGCCCAGCTTGCCGGGGCCTACGGCTCGACCATCAGCGACACGGTGGTGCGAAAGGCCGAAGGCACCGTTCAGTTCGCAAGCCAGGTGCGGCAGCAGGCCTATGTGCTTGCCTATAACGACGCCTTTCGTTTCCTCTGCCTTCTGGCCTGCGTCGCCCTTCTCGTTCTCATCGTCGATGTCGCCTTCGAGACATGGGAACACAAGCGCGCCGCCGCCGAAGGCCTCGCCGCCTGACAACCAAAAAGACATTTCAAGATGACACGCATTATCCGCTCATTTGCCACCTATCTGACGCTCGCCATCGGCATTGCCGGCATCGTCGCCCTGTTGTTCGCCTGGAACCTGCCGCCCTTCGACGGGTCGGTGGAACGCACCGACGACGCCTATGTCCAGGGCAAGGTCACGCTGCTTTCGCCGCAGCTCTCCGCCCTTGTGGCCGAAGTCCCCGTGACCGATTTCCAGACGGTCAGGAAGGGCGATCTGCTGGTCCGTCTCGACGACCGGATCTATAGCCAGCAGCTTGCCCAGGCTGAGGCCAGCCTGCGCTCGGCCGAGGCCGCGCTCGAGGCGAACGCACAGGCGCAAAAAACTGCCAAGGCCAATATCAGCTCCGCCGAGGCCGGCGTCGAAAGCGCCAAGGCAAGCCTTGAAAACGCACAGTCGCAATGGGAGCGCATGGAACGTCTGAGCGCCAAAGAGCTTTCGATCGGCAGCGACATGGACAAGGCGCGGGCAACGCTCGATCAGGCGAAAGCCGCGGTCGCGCAGGCCAATGCCAAGGTCGCGGTCGCCAAGGAGGCGCTGCAGACCACGATCGTCAACCGCCGCGCCCTGGAAGCCAGCGTGGCTGCGGCCGAAGCTGCGCGCTCGCTTGCCGAAATCAACCTGGACAACACCAAGATCACCGCCCCGCGCGATGGCACGCTCGGCCAGGTCAAGGCGCGCGAGGGACAGTATGTCACCGCCGGCGCCCAGCTCGTGGCGCTGGTGCCGGACAGCCGCTGGGTGATCGCCAACTACAAGGAAACCCAGTTGAGCGGCATGAAGTCGGGGCAGAAGGTCACCTTCACCGTCGATGCCCTGAACGGCGAGGCCTTCACCGGTCATATCGAGAGCTTCTCGCCGGCATCGGGTTCACAGTTCTCGGTGATCACGCCGGACAATGCCACCGGCAATTTCACCAAGGTCGCCCAGCGTGTCCCCGTCAGGATCGAAATTGATCCGGGCCAGACCGACGCCGAAAAGCTCGCCCCCGGCCTCTCGGTCATCGCCCGCGTCGACACGAGCCAGAGCTGATCGTGGTTTCGAGGCGCCCCTTTGCCGGGGCGCCTCAGTTTTCTGACAAAGGTCTCCTACATCCCGGGTCATCCTCGGGCTTGACCCGAGGATCCAGGCCACCCGGCAAGGGCTTTCTATAAATCTTTGCAAATTCAGCGACTTAATCGCCTGGATGCTCGGATCAAGTCCGAGCATGACCCAAGAACGAAGGGACGATGACACATCATGGTCAAAGCTCGGTGCTTTGTCAGCAGCTTAAGGTGCCCCATGCCGGGGCGCCTCGAGTTTCAGAAATCGTAGGAGAACCGTAGCATTCCGGAATTGCTGGAGGTGTTCTCCGAAAACGCCCCGTCGTATTCGGCGCGCAGATGCATGCCGTTGTCGAGATTGGTCAGCTCCGCGCCGAGGCTGATGCGGCCAAAGACATCGTCCATCGGCAGGGTGACGTCGAAGGTCCCCGCGCCGGTCGGGGCCGCGGTGAAGCGGGCCTTGGTGGTCCAGTCGTCAGCCGACGAGACGGTCACGCCGGCCCGCGCATAGCTGCGAAGCTGGTAGGTTTCCGACAGGGCGAAGCGCGAGCCGACCTCGAAGGACGGCGAGGCCATGATCGCCCACTGGTCGCTGTCTTCCACCGTCTGGTTGAACACGCCGGCTCCGATTTCGGTGTAACCGCCGGCATTGGCGTAGATCAGGTCGATATCGACATAGGGCTTGGCGTAGAAGCTGTCCTGCGCGAAGGTGTAGGCCATGCGCCCGCGGGCGGCGAAGGTCGACACGTCGCTCGAGCTTGTCGCCAGACCGCCGACCGAGCCGAGGACCGACTGGCGACTGTTGTCGAACGAGCCGTAGCTGCCCGAAACCGCGCCGGCAAAAAGCCAGGGCCCCGGATTGTACTTCAGGCTTGCGCCGACCGCGAATGTGTCGCCGTTGACCGAGGTGCGGCCGTCCGCGCCATTGATGTCGCTGTTCTCGTAAGCCGCCGTCAGGCCCATGAACAGATCATCGGCAATGGCAAACTGTCCGCCAAGAGCATAGCTGTAGGTGGTGTCGTCATAGCCGCTGACGCCATCGATCGTGCCCTGGTTGAAGCGCTGGCCGCCGAACTGCGCCCAGACGCATTCCGTCTGCACGATCATCGCCGTCGGACCGTCGAAGACCGGGCAGCTCATCAGCCGGTCGAGACGCTGCTGCGCCATCGAGGCGGACTGCGCCGCAGGCACGGCGGACATCGGCGAGTGGATCGCGTCGATGGCATTGGCTAGTCCGCCGCCGCCGGCCCTGGCGAGTTCGGCAAAGGCCGTGCCGAAGCCTTCGCCGCCCATATCCCAGACCCGCTGGAAATAGTCTGCGATGCGGGTGCGGTTGCCGGTCAGGCCGAAGCGCGAACCGTCGAAATCGGCGTCGACCGAGAGAGCCAGTGACGAGCCTTCCTCCAGAACCTTGTAGGTGAAGATGTCGTGGAGCTTGCCGGTCAGCGTGCCGGTGCGCGCGCCATCCACCGTGAGGAAGGAGAGCTTGCGCGGCAGCAGTGAGATCGGCGCGACATCGAGCGTGCCCGCCAATGTCGCGTCCTGCTGCAAGATGAGCTGGTCGATGCGGTTGTTTTCGAAATCGGCGTCGACGACCAGCGTGCCGCTGTCCGCCTGCCGGAAGTCGCCGGTCACGCGGGTCTCTCCGATGCCATTCTCGTCGCCGACGAACAGCTGGCCGTGGTTGACCACATTGGCCTGCAGCGTCCGCGCGCCCCCGCTGACGCCGAAATTGTTGAACGTACCGGCATTGTAGGGGACCGCGATGAACGCGGTTGTGGCCAGGCTCTGGGTCGCAAGGTCGTATTCATAGCCCGCGCCCGAACCGTTGCCGTCGGCGTTCTCCAGCATGACATCGCCCGCGACCACGCCGTAATTGTAGATGTCGAGACTGCTGCCATCGGCCGATGACCTGTCGCCGACGAAGCGCACCGCCGTGCCGGAATAGGCGCTAATCATGGCCCCGTTATCGACGAGCAGCACGTTATCGCGCCCGCCGCTGACGAAAACGCCCGCGCCCTGATTGGTGCCGCCGCCAACAGTGCCACCGACCTCGATGCTGATCGTTCCGAGATCGGAGGCATCGGTGCTGGCAGCACCCTGGCTCTGCGCGAAAATGCCGATGCCGTTCGATCCGATCGCGTTGATCTCGCCGCTCTGGACCACGTTGACGTCGCCGCCGTGACCATCGCCGAACAGGCTGGTCGAGCCGGCGAACGCGCCGGAACTGTCGCCGCCGAACCCGCCGCCGCCGCCGATCGACTGCGCGACGATGCCGAAGGCGTCGACGCCGGAGACGTTGATCGTGCCGTCGAACTGGACGCCGACATCGCCGCCGTCGCCGCTGCCCTCGATGCTGTCGAACTTGCGGTCGAGCGAGAGCGTCGAGGTGGTCGCGTCGCCGGCAATGCCGCCGCCACCGCCGACCGACTGGGCGAAGAGGCCGTGCGCGCCGCTGCCATGGGTCTCGATGGAACTGCCATTGCCCGCGATCACGGTGACATCGCCGCCATCGCCGCCAGAACCGCCGCGCCCGCCAACGCCGAGCGACAGGATGACATCGGACGCGCCGACCGCGCCCATGCCGCCGCCGCCGCCCACCGACTGGGCGAGCACGCCGAAGGCGCGGCTGCCATTGGTGGTGATGTTGAGGCCGGACTGGATGTTGACGTCGCCGCCATGGGCGCTTCTTCCGCCATTGCCGCCGACCTGAATTTGCAGCGTCGCATCGCGCAGGCGGTAGGAATCCTGTCCGCTGCCGATCGCGCCAAGGCCGCCGCCGCCGCCGACCGACTGGGCCACCAGGCCCATCGCATCATTGCCATTGGTCGCGATGTTGGCCGTGCCGCCCTTGACGGTGACGGTGTCGCCATCCGAGCCTTCACCGCCATCGCCGCCGAAATTGGCGCCGAGCACCATCGCGCCGAAGGGGTTGTCGGTCGCATCGCCGCCAACGCCGCCGCCGCCCCCGATCGACTGCAGCAGCGCGCCGTGGGCCATCACACCGTTGGTGACGATCGCATTGGCGTTTTCGAAGGTCGCCGTCACCTTGCCGCCGTCGCCGCCATCGCCGCCCGTGCCGCCGAGCAGGAGGTTGGCCTCGCCGGTCACCCTGCCGCCGGGGATGGTCGCCGCCCCGCCGAGACCGCCGCCGCCGCCGATCGACTGCGCCATGATGCCGATCGCATGATCGCCATTTGTGCCGATGGAGCCGCCGAAGGTGACGTCGACTGCCTTGCCGACGCCGCCCGTGCCGCCCGTGCCGCCAATGCCGACATTGCCCTGATAGGTCTGGTAGAGCAGCGACAGGTAGGAGCCGGCCGCAACATCATTGCCGGCGACCGAGCCGCCGATGCCGCCACCGCCACCGATCGACTGCGCGGCAATGCCGATGGAGCCGACACCGGTCGTGGTGATTGTACCGTAATCGGAAATCGTCACGTCGGAGCCGTCGCCGCCAAGGCCGCCCTTCAGTCCGAGCGTCATGGAGAGCGAGCCGGTCACCGTCATCGGCGTGCCGGAAACGCCGACCTTGCCGGAAATGCCGAAGGCGCTGCCCTGCGAGGTGCCGCCGCCGCCGCCGATCGACTGCGCCACGAGGCCGTGGGAATTGTCGCCAGAGGTTGCGACGCCGGCGCCATTGGCAAGCGTGACCGTGACATAGTCGCCGGCTCCACCCGCGCCGCCATCGCCGCCGAGCTGTTTCTTGCCGGTGAAGCCGGAAAACCCGAACGAGGCGGAAGCCCCGGTCGACGCCCGGCCGGCATTGCCGCCGCCGCCGCCGATCGATTGCGCCACGATGCCATCGGCATTATTGCCGCTGGTCACGATCGAAGCCGTGTCGTTGAGCGCCACCGTAACGGTGTCGCCATTGCCGCCGGCCCCGCCCGTGCTGCCGAGCGTCTCGGCGAAGGATGCGGAGAACACGCCGGCGCCGAGGCCGCTGGTCATGGCATAGGTCCAGGAATTGCCGCCGGCGCCGCCGCCGCCGCCGATCGACTGGGCGAGAATGCCGTGCGAGCCGTCGCCGGCGGTGATTACGCCGGTCGTGCCGTTGAGCCCGACATCGACATCGCCGCCCTTGCCGGCCGCGCCGCCATCGCCGCCCGCCGAGAGGGTGAAGCTCATCGAGACCGGCACCTCGACAGGGATCACCTGGGCAATCGCCGCCGACATGGCGCGCCCGCCGATGCCGCCGCCGCCGCCGATGGACTGGGCGAGAATGCCGATCGAATCCGACGTGTCGTCGCCGGCCGTGCCGGTGGAGATAATGCTGTCGGTGAGGTCGACATTGACCCGGCCGCCATCGCCGCCCTGGCCGCCCGTGCCGCCAAGCGAGAAGGTCGAGGCGAACACCAGCGATTCATTCGCGCCGTAAGCCGCGCCGCCAATGCCGCCGCCGCCGCCGATCGACTGCGCGACAATGCCGTTGGAATTGGAGCCGAGCGTCGAAGCCTGCAGGCCATTAAAGGCGACATCGACCCTGCCGCCGGTGCTGCCGTCGCCGGCATCGCCGCCCACGGTCAGTTGCGCGACCGTCAGCACGGCCTCGCTCACCGCATTGCCGCCCGTGCCGCCGCCGCCGCCGATCGACTGCGCGAGAATGGCCGAGGCATTGTCGCCGGCGGTGGCGACGGCCGGCGCGCCGCTATAGGCTCCGGTGACCAGATTTCGGTTACCGACGGAGACGAGACCGCCATCGCCGCCGATCCCGCCGCTGCCGCCGACGCCGACGCCGACAAGCACGCCGAAATCGAGCACGTCGCCGCCATCGCCGCCGCCGCCGCCAATCGACTGGGCCGAGAGGCCATAGGAGAAATCGCCGCCGGTAGAGATCGAACTGTCTTCGAGGAAGGCCTGAACCGCGCCGGCATCGCCGCCTTCGCCGCCTTGGCCGCCGACGGAAAGCAGGCCGAAACCGCCCGCGCCCGCGCCGCCGCCGCCGCCGATCGACTGCGCCAGAATGCCGGTCGAGGCGTTGCGCGAGGTCTGCACGGAGCCGCGATTGTAAACCTGGACGAGGCCGCCGGCCCCGCCGCCGCCGCCGCTGCCGCCGACGATAAGCTTGCCGCCGCCAAGCGTGCCGGCAGCACCCCCGCCGCCGCTGATCGATTGGGCGATGATGCCGCGCGAGCCATAGCCGAAGGTCGCGATGATGCCGGTATTGGTGACGGAGACATGGCCGCCATCGCCGCCAAGGCCGCCGTCACCGCCAAGGCTGATGATCGAGGCGACCGGCAGATCGCCCGCGCCGCCGCTGCCGGCGATCGACTGGACCAGCATGCCGGGCGCCAGATTGCCGCTTGTGAAAATGAGGCCGGCATTGGACGCGGTGATCGCGCCGCCATCGCCGCCCTGTCCGCCGGCGCCGCCGGCCCCGAGCACGGTGACGAAATCGCCTCCGGTGCCCCCGCCGCCGCCGATCGACTGCAGGGCAATGGCCGCGGCATAATCGCCGGAGGTTTCCGTTGCCGTGCCGCTGTCGGTCGCAAAGGTGATGCGCCCGCCATCGCCGCCGACGCCCCCGCCGCCGGTCTGGCCGACAAGCGCGGTATCGTCGCCGCCATCGCCGCCGGTCCCACCGATCGATTGGGCAAGGAAGCCATAGGCAGACGTGCCGGACGTGGTGATCGACGCGGTATCGTAGATGCCGCCGGAAACCGCGCCGCCATCGCCGCCATCGCCGCCGGAGCTGTCGCGTTCGCCGTCCTCGCCATCGCCGCCATCGCCGCCCTTGCTGCGCATCACGACGCCCGAAATCGCCTCGCCCTGAGTGGTGATGTTGGCGCTGCCATGCAGTTCGACCTTGCTGAGGCCGGCGACATCGCCGCTGGTGTCGCCGGCATTGCCGCCGTTGCCGCCCTTGTTGCTGCCGGGCGCCTTGCCGCCATCGCCGCCCTGACTGATGGCGACCACCGCGCCGGAAAGCCCGTCGACATGATTGTCCGAGACGATGTGGATGTCGTTGTTGACGAAGACTTCGACCTGGTAGCCGGCTTCTCCCTTTCCGCCCTCATCGCTGTTGTCTTCGGAATCCCGACCATCGCCGCCCTTGCTCAGCGCATAGATGCCGCGCACGCCGTCATCGGAGCCGTTGTGGTCGTTCCAGTAGATGTCGATCGTGCCATTGTTGGTGACGGAGATATTGCCGCCCGTGCCGCCATTGCCATTGTCATGGCCGCCCTTGTTGCCTTCGGCGATCGCGGCAATGCCCCAGCCGAAATCGCGGCCGTCGATATGGGCGCTGCTCGTGCCGAGCGTGATCGCGCCATTGTTGACGATGGCCATATCCTTTGCGTCGCCGCTACTGCCACCGCGCTGGTTGCCAACCGTCGAATCCTGGTCGCCGCCCTTGCCGGCATGGGCAAGCGCATAGATGCCCGCGCCGCCGTTCAAAAGCGCCTGCTGAAGCGCAATGGTGGAATTGTTCTCGATATAGATCGTGCCGCTGTCGCCGCCGCGTCCGCCATCATCGCCGCCGGCGCCGGTGTCATCCTCGTCGCCACCACCATGGCCGCCGAGGCTCTGGACGAGAATGCCGTAGACCTCGTCATTCGACGATCCGGCAATGGTGATCGGGGCGTAGTTGTAGACCGAGAGATTGCCGCCATCGCCGCCATCCGTGTGACCGTCATCGTCGCCATCGCCGCCGCTGGAGGAAAGCGCGAGACCATAGCGGCCATCATCGCCGATGGTGATCGTGCCGTAATTGTCGAGCCGGTAGTCGGGGCCGTCATCGCCATTGCTGTCGTCGTCGCCATCATCGCCTTCGCCGACCAGCGGATAGCTGGCCGTGTAAGTGCCGCTCGAAATCGTGCAGGAACTGGCATCGTCGGGAGAGAGGCAGAAGACGGTCTGCGCCCCGGCTGCCGGCGGCATCAGCAGGGCGAGGGCGGAGACCGTTGTCAGGAGGAGCGCCGCGCCGGTCGCTCCGTTGTTTCCGGTTTCGCGAATCGCGCCGCGCTCGCCCCCCAGACGCTTCCAACCCTTGGCCATCAGTCTGTCCTCATCCCTCAGCTCGCCGCAGCGGCGACGTCAATAATGGAAAAAAAGTGCATGATGGCTGTAAAGAGCACGCCGAAACCGGTCAACGCGTCGCCGATGAAACGGCCGTTTCACTCGATGAATCGGCATGAAGGCCGGAACCGTCACCCGACAGCCCCGGCCCTCTGCAAATCCAGACGCGTTACGTACGCCCGAATTACGGGCCGACAGACTAAAAGCGGATCTTCAGCCCGGCATTGACGCCGTTCTCGCTGAGTGGCGTTCCCTCGATGGAAAACGACGCGTCGTGATCATCCAACCGCGGTTGTCGCGTTCACGCCACGAGCAGCCGCTTGAGGAAGGGGTTTTCCAGCAATTTCTCGCTCTCGATACGGTTGTGGGCCACCATGCCGCTTGCGCCGAACGCGCCCTTTCGCAGAAGGTCGATCAGGCTTGCGGCGTAGGCCGCGGCGACCGAGGTCATGGCGTTGAAAGGCTGATGCCTGTCTGAGCGGAAGCGCAGCGACAGCGACCGTTCTGCGGGACGATTGCGATGCGTGCTGCGCGCGGTCAGGAACAGCAGAAGCTCGTCCTCGTCGATGACCGGCAACCCGTTCATCAGCAGGGATCTGAGCATGTCGCGGCGGCCCTTCAATCCCAGATCATCCAGAAGGAAGCGCATGTAATCCAGGTGGCCGGGATAGCGCAGGGTCTTGAAGGTGACGTTCCTCACTCCCGCCTCGAGATAGGGCGTCAGGTCGGAGAGGCCGCGCGCGGTGGTGAAACACTCATAGACCGTTCCGTCGAGAATGACCTTTTCGAGATGTTCCAGCGGTTTCAGGAACACTGCCTTGCCGTCCTGGACGGCTTCGCAGGCGCGGGTATATTCCTCGATCATCGCGTCGATATCCCAGATCTGGCCGTAACCCAGCCGGTTGGCGGGATAGCGCGGCAGCGAGCCGACCCGGATCGTCAGATCGCTGATCGTGCGGCCGGGCTCCATCAGCCCCGAGGCGATGTTGTCCACCAGCCCCGGCGCCACGCCTGCGCCCGAAAGCACCAGGCGCGTTTCGGCAAGTTTTTTCAGCAGGGAAAGGCTTTCAGGCCGCGCCGGGGAGAAATCCAGAAAATGCGCGTGTGAAGCGCCGGCAAGTTCGGCAATGCCGGAGGCCGCCCAGTCGGGGGCGGCGGCAACGATCAGATCGCTGCCGCGCGCCTCGGCGGGCAACCCTTCCTTCTGGCGCGCACGGATCGCCCTGACTGGCAGGCCAAGCGCCGCAAACGCGTCGAGCGCCTCCTCGGAAGGGTCGATGATCGTGACGTCGATGTCGCCCGTGAGACACAGCGTTGCCGCAAGGGCGGAACCGACCTTGCCCGCGCCGAAGATCGCAACCTTGAACCTGTCCATGATCTAGCCCCTGAAGCGGGAAACGAAGGCCTGAAGCCTTGGGTTCTGTGGATTGAGGATCACCTGGTCGGGCGAGCCGGTTTCCGCGATCACGCCCTGATCCAGGAACAGGACCCGGCTCGAGACATCGGCGGCAAAGGCCATTTCATGGGTCACGATCGCCATGGTCATGCCGTCTTCGGCGAGCTTGCGGATCACGGCGAGAACCTCGCCAACGAGTTCGGGATCAAGTGCGCTCGTCACCTCGTCGAGCAGCAGCACCTCCGGCTCCATCGCCAGCGCGCGGGCAATCGCGACGCGCTGTTTCTGGCCGCCGGAAAGGTGGTTGGGGTAGGCGGCGTGTTTTTCCGCGAGACCCACCTGGGCCAGAAGGTCCATTGCGTGGGCGATGGCCTCCTTCTTCGGCTTGCGGCAGACGATCACCGGCCCTTCGATGACGTTTTCCAGCACCGTCTTGTGCGGAAACAGATTGAAGTGCTGGAACACCATGCCGACATGGCGGCGAAGCGTGCCGATCCCGATCTTGTCGCCGGCATCGCGGAAGCTTGCGCCGACATCGCACCCGCGAAAGCGGATCGTGCCGCCGGTGGGCATCTCCATGACGTTGAGGCAACGGATGAAGGTGGATTTGCCGGACCCCGAGGGGCCGATCAGGGCAACCACCTCGCCACGCGTCAGGATCAGGTCGATCCCCTTCAGGACCTCGTGAATGCCGTAGCTTTTCTGAAGGCCGAGAGCTTCGAGAACCGGTGCGCCGGTCTGGCTTTGCTGTGTCATGTTCATCTTCCTTCCCTCAGTCGCTGACCCTGAGCCGTTTTTCAAACCAGTCCGCGGCCTGCATCAAAGGCAGCAGCACGACGATGTAGAGCACGGCCATGACCGTGTAGGATTCCAGCGGCCGGTAGGTCTGGCCGTTCACCACCGCAGCCATATAGGCGAGGTCGGCAACCGAAATGACGGAGACGAGCGAGGTGTTCTTGAACTGGATGACCGACTGGTTGATGAAGGACGGCAGCACCCGTTTCAGCGCCTGCGGCAGGATGATGCGTCGCATCGACTGGAACGGGCTCATGCCGATGGCGGCGGCCGCCTCGCGCTGGCCCTTGTCGATCGACACGATCCCGCCGCGGAAGATCTCCGCGTAGAAGGCCCCGACATAGAGCGACAGGGTCAGCATGGCCGCGAACCGGTTGTCGATATTGACGCCGATCAGCAGCGGGAAGGCGTAGTAGAACCAGAGCAGTTGCACCAGGAGCGGGCTGCAACGGAAGATTTCCTGATAGATCCGCCCGATCCAGTTGAACACCCTGAACCGCGAAAGCCGGGCCGCGCAGGTGATAAAGCCGAGGATCACGCCGAAAAAGATCGATCCGAACGTGTAGACGATGCTGATCCCGAGCCCGTAGAGGAACAGGTCGCGATACTGCCATACCGAATGAAAGTCCCAGTTATACTGCATCACCTTGCTCCCTGGTTGTCACATCGATGCCCTGTTCGGGCCGCCCAGCGCCCGCAACACTGCTGTTGATGCCATTTTCTGTTCATTTCGGTTCCCCTCGTTTTGGTGAAGTCCGGCTCCTCCCGAGACGGAGAGCCGCTCCTGTCGTTCGTGTCCGGCGCGTTGAACCGGCATTTCTGTTAGCCGTTGCCGCGCGCCGGGCAATTGTCCTTGCGCAAATCCGGACCGAAAACAGGCGGTTTTCCGTCGGGCTGCCGCGATGCCTCAGCGCGCGCCAAGCACGCTTGAGGCCGCCGATGTATAGCGGTTCAGGATGCCGGCGAGACGCTCGCGGTTGGCATCGGAGACCGGCACCATCGGCAACCGCATTTCCGGGCCCGAAAGGTTGTTCAGCGCCAAGGCCGCCTTGACGGGGCCGGGATTGCTTTCGACGAACATGCCGTCGGTGAGTTCGGCCACCAGATCGTGCAGCGCAAGCGCGTGGGCGGTGTTGCCCTCATGCCAGGCCCTGACCATCGCGACCATGGATTCCGGCGCGACATTGGCGACGACGGAGGTGACGCCCACAGCGCCGAGCGACAGGAACGGCAATGTCAGCCCGTCATCGCCCGAATGCACGATCAGCTCGTCGCCGCAGGCGCGGCGCAGCTCGCTGACGCGCGCCGCCGAGCCGCCGGCCTCCTTGATGGAGAAGATGTTGGCGTGGTTGCGCATCAGCGTCGCGCAGGTTTCGGCCGCGATCTCGACGCCGCAACGGCCGGGCACGGAATAGAGCATGACGGGCAGCGCGGTCGCCTCGGCCACCGCGCCATAATGGGCGATCAGGCCCGCCTGTGTCGGCTTGTTGTAATAGGGGGTCACGACGAGCACGGCATCGGCCCCGGCCGCTTCGGCGCGGCGGACCTTTTCAACCGCCTTCTTCGTGTCGTTGGCGCCGGCGCCCGCCATGACCAGCGCGCGGCCCTTGGTTTTCTCGACCGTGCGGGCAATCAACTGATCGGCCTCGTCATCGGAAAGGGTTGCTGCCTCGCCGGTGGTGCCGACGGGCACGAGACCGGCGACGCCGGCCGTGATCTGTCGCTCGACAAGCGCATCGAAGGCGTCAAAATCGATCGATCCATCGCGAAACGGGGTGACGAGGGCGGTGAAAACGCCGGTAAATCGACTCCTGAGTTCGTTCATTGTGTTCTCCTCTGATTGGGTTTTCACCGGGCCGCGAGGCTGTCGGCGAGTGCATAGCGGCGCGGTTCGCGATGACCGGAAATCAGCCATTGCGCCGCGGCGATGGCGCCCTCGGCATAGGCCGAGAGCGTGTGAACCTGATAGGTGAAACGGGCTTCCGCAGAGCCGAGATCGAAGCTGACGGCGTTGATGCCGACGGTATCGCCTTCGCGGAACACGGTGATCGGCGTCTTTGCGGCGGCAAAGCCCATGACGGCGCTTCTCGCTTCCTCGATCTGTCCCGCAAGCAGTTTCGATGTCCCCGAAGGCTCGGCCTTCTTGCGGGTATGATAGGTCTCGGTTACACGCGGCTCGCCCTCCGGCATCATCCGGGCAAAGCCCAGAACATTCAGGCGGAAGGCCTCGAAACCACGGGCGAAATTCGCGCTGATCAGCATCGGCCGGTGGGCGCAGCAGGCCGAAAGGCGGGCATCGTCCTCGGCGGAGAAGCCGGTGGTGCCGATGACCATCGGTATGTTCTTCAGGCCAATGGCGTCCTGAAGCGCCATGCTGGCCTCAGGCGTCGAAAAATCGATGATGACGTCGCAATGGCTCTTCATCGCCGCATCGGCGGGGCGGTATTCAATGCTGCTGCCGGCAACGGGCTTGCCGACAAGCCTTGATCCCGGCGATACCATGGCCGCCGCAAGCTCAAGGCCGGGATTGGAGACGATCAGCTCCACGAGACTGGTTCCGACACGGCCCGAAGCGCCGAGAATTCCGATACGCATTATGCTCTCCTCAGTCGATAACGACCTTCTGTTCCGACATTTCCCGGATGGCGACGCGTACGCCCTCGCGGCCCAGGCCGGAGCGCTTGATGCCGCCGAAGGGCACATGCTCGGCGCGGAAATCAGGCCCCTCGTTGATCATCACGCCACCAACGGCGAGGTTGCGGGAAAACATCCGGACCAGGGCATGGTCATTGGTGAAGACGCCCGCCTGCAGCCCGTATTCGCCGGTATTGACCTCGGCGATCGCCGCGCCGGCGTCGCTGAAGCGGCGGATCGCGATCACGGGGCCGAAGGTCTCCTCAGCGATGACCGGGGCATCGGCGGCGACATCGGTCAGAACGGTCGGCGCGAAAACGGTGCCGTCGTGGTTGCCGCCCGTCAGAAGCCTACCCTTGCCAGCGCTTACCGTGGCCTCGATCCTCTCGGCGACCATGCGGGCCGCAGGGAGATCGATCACGGTTCCCATGTCGGTGTCGTCACGCGCGGGGTCTCCGAACTCGATGGCGTCCACCGCGGCCATCAGTTTTTCGGTGAAGGTCTTTTCAATCTCAGCGTGGAGGTAAAGTTTCTTGACGGCGGCGCAGCTCTGGCCGGCGATCTCGAAGCGGTGCCCGATCGTGGTGGCAACGGCGCGGTCGAGGTCGGCATCGGGCAGGACGAACAGCGGGTCATTGCCGCCAAGCTCCATCAGGCAGCGCACCAGACCGCTGGCGTTCTTGAGCGCCAGCCCGGCCGCCGGGCCACCGGTAAACGACAGAAGATCGATCGGGGCGCGGGCGAGAGCTAGCGCTGCCTCCGCGCCGCCATTGACGACCTGGAACAGGTCCTCCGGCCAGCCTGCCTTGCGGGCAAGTTCGCAGAGCCTGTTGGCCGCAAGCGGCGCTTTCGGCGAGGGCTTGGCGACGACGGCGTTGCCGGCGGCGATCGCCGGACCAAGCTTGTGGCAGAGAAGATTGACCGGATAGTTGAACGGCGTGATCGCCCCGACAACGCCGACCGGCTCGTAGGTCACGGTCGCAAGCCGGTCCGCGCCGCCCTCGACGATGGCGCAGTGCAAAGCCTCGCCGTCAAGGAAAGTGGCGGCGTCGCCGGCAAGCTTCAGCGTGTTCTGGGCGCGGCGGATTTCGTTGCGCGCCTCCCTTATGGTCTTTCCCATTTCCGAAGACACGATGCGCGCCAGATTTTCGGCATCTGCAGCGATTTCGGCTGCAAGCGCGTTCAGCAGGGCGCGGCGCGTGGCCGGGGTCGAGAAGCGGAAGGCGCGGGCGGCGGCCTTGGCGTTGATCACGGCGGCGGCGATCTCCGCCGGCGTGTTCACGCAGAGCTCGCCCACCGGCGCGCCGGAAAACGGGTTGCGGACGGAAATCGTTTCTGTTTTCGGCAGGATTGCCGCCTGTGCCTGTGCCATAGGTGCCTCACTGGTCTTTCGGTTCAATTGGGGAGTGTGCCGCGGTGATCATGGCGTCGATCGGGACCGGGCGGACCGGCCATCGCCTGCCGGCCAGGTTTTTGGCCGCGGGGATGGCGTGGCCGGGTCTGATCTCGGCCATGAACGCCGCGCTATTGTGGGCGCAGAACCGCCCCTGGCAGGCGCCCATGGCGAAGCGGCCATTGTGCTTGATCTCGCGCTCGGACGGCGCATCGACGCCGAGCGCGAGCCGCTTCAGATCGCCCGTCGTCTTGCCTTCGCAGCGGCAGAGGATCGTGTCATCCGGCAGCGCCGCAAGGGATTGAGCGCCCGCCGCCGGCGCAAAAATCCGGTCGAGCACCGCCTGCGCCGCGCGCATGTGCGCCAGCATTGCTTCGGGCCTTGGCGCCTGTCCGGAGAGCGCCGAAATTATCTGGCCCGCGGCCTTGCGGCCGTCGGCTTCGGCAGCGCTGCTGCCCAGCGCCTCGCGCCCGTCGCCGGCATGGAGGATCAAGGGGTGGTTGGGGGAAGGCTGGCCTTCGGGCGGCAATGCGAAATCATTGGGCCGGATACCGTCATGCAGGCCAACGCGATCAACGATGATTTCCTGGCTGCGGTCTTTTCGCCCGGCAAGCGTGACGGCAAGGCCGTCGTCGGTCCGACGGATATCGCGCACCGTTGTCGCCTGCAGAACCGGTATCCGCCGGGCAAGGAGCGTCGCCATATAGCCGAGGGATTCCATCAGCAATCGGGGGAACCGGACAAGCTGCAGCCCGGCGGATACCGCCCTGAAGGGCGCGCCCGCCTCGACGACGGCGACCGGCGGATTGCCAAGCCGCGCCATCTGGGCCGCAACAGCGATAAGGAGCGGGCCGTTTCCAGCAAGCAGGACGCGGCCCTGAGGCGGCCTTCCGGTTTCCTTCATCATCACCTGCAGACCGCCGGCGGTGGAAACGCCGGGCAGGTGCCAGCCCGGACGCGGCAGGACCTTTTCGAGCGCGCCGGTCGCGATGATCACCGCCTTGGGTCGCCGTGTCTCGATACGGCCCGTCCGGCGGTTTTCCGTCACCACCCAGCCATCGCCATCGACCGCGATAAAAACCTGTTCATGGTGGATCGGGATGTTTTCGGCGGCCTGTCTCAGCCGCGCGAAACGTGCCTTGGCCGCGCGCGGCTGGGGAACCGGCGTGACGCCATCGATCGGCTGACGGAAGATCGCGCCGCCGATCGTCGGGCGTTGTTCGATGATCTCGATCGAAACCCCGGCGCGCGTGAGCGTGGCGGCGGCAGACAGCCCCGCCGGACCGGCGCCGATGACAAGCACGTCGGCTGTTTTCCTGGGCTCAGACATAGCCGCCCTCCATGCTTTCCACCTGCATGCCCTCGCGGGCAGGGGTGAGGCAGGTTTCCCGCACGATCCCGTCGACCCGGGCGATGCAGCCCTGGCATGCGCCGATGCCGCAGAAATAGCGGGTCGGCTGACCGAGCCCGTCGGCGCCGAACTGCGTCACGCCTTCGGCAACAAGAGCGGCCGCGATGCTTTCGCCCGGGCGGAAGACGATTTCGCGCCCCATGAAGAAGAATGTGCCCCGGTTCATGCCGCCACCTCGCAGATGCCGAAGCGGGCGGGATCAAATGGACTGATGTCGATCGAGGGATGCTGGCCGGTGACAAGCTCGGCGATCGTCCTGCCGGTGACCGGACCGAGACAGATGCCATCGCCTTCAAAGCCGGTGGCGATGAAGCCGTTTTCGATGCCGGGCAGCCTGCCGATCAGCGGCAATCCGTCGGAAACGGCGGTGCGCGCGCCGGCAAAGGCTCTCAGAAGCCGCAGCCTGGCAAGGCCCGGCACCAGCCCGACGGCGTCGCTCAGGATGCGGGATACCGCCTCAAGGTCGTTGACCTTGCGGTCGCCGAAGGCTTCGCGCGTGCCGCCGATCAGGAATTGTCCCGTTTCCAGCGGGTCGATGACGAGGCCAAACCCGCGTCCGGGCCGACCAGCTTCGCTGCTGCCGGAGCGCTTGGAAAGCAGGTAGCGGCCCGACATGATCGCGCCGGGCATGGAGGCGTTGAGGGCGAAGGCGCGTTCGGTCACCAGCAATTGCCCCTTGCGCGGAATGAGCCCGGCGCCGACATTGACCAAACGCTCGGAACCGGAACCGGCGCAGATGACGACGGCGTCGGCGGAGAGAAACCCGTTGTCGGTTTCAACGCCTTCGATCCGTTCGCCATTGCCGGCAAGCCGCAGGCGGCTGGCGCGGGTGTTGCGATGGACGGCGATGCCGGCGGCGGCAATCAGCCGGTGAACGATCTGGTAGCCGATGGCGTGTCCTTCCGCATGGACTTCGACGGCGAGTGAGGCGCTTTCGGAAAGCGCCGGAAAGCGCCGGCGCAATGCGCAGCTGTTGAGGTGCTCCACACTCACGCCGGCGGATGAAAGGGCCGCCGCATGCGCCTCCAGCACCGTGCATTCTTCCGCGCTGGAGGCAATGATGAAGGTCGAGCGCTGCTTGAACAGGCCGGCGAACAGCCCGTCTTCGGCAAGCCTGCGGTAAAGCGCAATGCCTTCCAGAGCCGTTGTCATCATCGGGCCGGGACGCTTGCTGGCCACGGAGACCGCGCCATCGGCAGCGCCGGTCGCTTCCGCCGCCGGCGCGCTGCCGTCGATCAGCGTGACGCGGACGCCCTTTTTCGCCAGAAAATAGGCGGTCGCCGCGCCGACGATGCCGGAGCCGATGACGATGGCGGATGGTGAGGAGCGGGCATGCATTTGGTTTGACCGGTATGATGGCGTTCGATATCGGTCATATTGACGGCTGTCGGCTTCGGGCGTCGATACAAGAGAATGGCCTTCAAAGGTCATGTTTTTTGTATCAGGCTTCTGGCCGGCCACCCCTTAAAAGAGAAGAAAGGGGATTTTCGCGATGGCAAAGATCAGTCTTACGCTGGTGCAGACATTCTATCATGTGGCGCGCTACGGCTCGTTTTCGGCGGCGGCGCGCGAGCTGAACCTGTCCTATCAGTCCGCCGCCAATCATGTGCGCCGGCTCGAGCAGATTTTGAAAAGCAGGCTCATCGAATCCGAGCAGGGGGCAAAGCGCATCACGCTTACGCCGCGCGGCCGCGCGCTTTACAATCTGCTCCATCCCGAACTCGACATCATGCTGGAGCGGCTGACGACGCTGATCGAGAACCAGCGTTCCGCGCTAAGGGTAGGCATGCCCCAGGCGATCTTCTTCTATCTGTTTCCGAAGGTTCTGGCCCGCTTCCGCGAGGCTTTCCCCGAGATGGAGTTTTCCGTCTACGAGCGCGATACGGTGCTTGCGGAACTGGTCAAGAACGGCAGTCTCGATGTCTGCATCTCGGAGCGCTATTTTGGCGACCCCGTCGTGCCTCAGCGCATGCTCGGAAGCTACCGGCTTTCGCTTGTCTTCCCGCGCGCCTGGGGCGATGTTCCGGCGCAGGAAGATATTCCTGCCTGGGCCGCGGATAAGCCGTTCGTGACCTATGAACCCGGGCAGACACTGCGCAATGTCTCGGTCGATTTTCTCGGCCGCGAGGGCAGGGCGGTTCATCCCGCGATCTCGACCTCGGGCAGTTCCAGCGTGAAGCTGTGCGTTGAAGAAGGGCTCGGCTTTTCCATCATTCCCTCATGGTGCGTGGCCGCCGATGACGAGAAAATCGCCTCGCTCCGCCTGACCAGCCTGCCGGAAATCAGGGTCTATTTCGGTAGCGCCGGGTTCCTGCAAACCCACCCCATGGTCCAGCAGCTTTACGAGGATTGCCAGCGCGAGCTGGTGGGGCCAGTTCTGGACCCGCCGAGCGGCGATATCCTGCCGCCTCTATGACCCGAACATACAAAAAAGCGCACAAGCGCCGTCTTTTCTCTAGCATTGTCTCGATCGGCTGAGCCGCTAGCCTGTTCCCGGACGTGGCCGATGGGGGTTGCGGTTCAAGAATACGACCAATCCGGGGAATTATGGAGATCTCTCAATGAACTTGTTTGCCAAGATCTGTGGCGCGACGGCGGTGGCGCTTTCGCTGTTTTCAGCCGCCGCCAGCGCCGACACGGTCAGCGACATCCGCGAACGCGGCACGCTGCGCATTCCGGCGATCCTGAACGAAGTGCCCTATTTCAACAAGGACCCGCGCACCGGCGAATGGACGGGCTTCGTTATCGATATGGCGTCGGATATCGCCAAGACGCTTGATGTCGAGCTGGAAGTGGTGGAATCGAGCTGGTCCAACGCCATTCTGGACGTCCAGAGCGGCAAGGTCGACATGGCCTTCGCCGTCACCGCGACGCCGGTGCGCGCGCTGTCGGTTTCGTTTTCCGACCCGACCTATTACAACAGTTTCGTGCTGATCTCCGCCGATGAAACACTGGAAGGCAAGAGCTGGAACGAGCTCAACGACCCGCAATACACCTTCGCCGTGGATCTCGGCTCCGCGCAGGATCTGATGGCGCAGCAATATCTGCCCAAGGCCAATATTCTGCGCTTCAAGACCCGCGATGAGGCGATCGTCGCCGTCACCACCGGCAAGGCGCAGGGCTTGATCAACACCATGCTCAACGGGCTGGTGATCTCCAAGAAGGCCGCAAGCGTGGGCAGCGTCAAGGTGCCGACCCCGGTCCTGTCCACGCCTTCAGTGATTGCCGTGAACTACGGCGCGGACGAGACCTTCAAGAGCTTCGTATCCGCCTGGGCCGAATATAACCGCCGTATCGGCAACAACCAGACCTGGATTCTGAAGAGCCTCGAACCGTTCGGCATCTCGCTGACCGACATGCCCCCCGGCTTCGGCTTCGGCGGCTGATCGGGACCAAGGATTGCCTTCCGCTTCCGAAGACAGAAAGACGCCCGGCGCGTGTGCCGGGCGTTTCTTGCGTGCGGCCGTTCGCCGTCGCTCGCGGCCGCCCGAGAACGGCTTACCGCGTGTCCCGGGCGGGAACCGCATTTCCTTCCAGTCGGCCATCGCGCCAGGGCTCATGTGAAACGGGGCCCTCGGCGTCGTAATAGGTGGTGGTGCCGTCGCGCTTGTCGTCCTTCCACATCTGCACTTCCTCAAGCGCGCCGTTTTCCGCCAGGATGTAGCTTGGCCCGTCCTTCAGCCCGTTGCTGAAGCTTGTGACCGCGATGCGGTAACCATGGCCGTCGAACGTCGTCCAGCGGCCGTCCTTGATGCCGTGGTCGTAGCGGCCCTGTTTCGTTTCGTCCCGGTAGGGCACCTGTTCCAGCCATTCGCCATGCTTCTCGCCGTCGACATAGCGGCCGCCGGCAATCATCTTGTCGCCATCCAGCTCCTTGTAGGGGCCGTTCAGGATGCCCGCGTCATAGGTGGCGAGCCGCTTCAGCTCGCCGTTCATCCTGTATGTCCGCTGCGCGCCGGTCAGCTTGCCGTCATCGTCATAGGTCTCGTGGATGACGTCGCTGGAGTGTTCCGTCCGGCGCCAGTCGCCGACGCGCTTGCCATGGTCGTAATAGCCCCGGTCCCACTCCCGGCCGCGCCAGGCGCGGGTGTAAAGACCCTCCTCCTTGCCGTCGACATAGTGGACGCGGGTGGTGATCTGGTCGATTTCGGTGGTCGACACGAACAGCCCGCGATATTCGCCATCGACCAGTTCGGTGCGGTCCAGCAGTTGGTCGTTGAGATACTTCGTGAACAGGAGGTAGCCGTCGGCCTTGATCTCGGTTTCGGTGAAATTGCCGTAATGCTCTACGGTTTTCCACCCTTCGCCACGGCCTTCGATCTGCACCGGCTCTTCGAGCCAGATCAGCGCTCCGTCCTTCCATTTCCGGTTTCTCACCTCGCTGCCATCCTCGGCATAGTCGGTCTGGGCCACGAGTTCGCCCGATTCCGACCAGCGTTTTGCACTGCCCGTCGGTTTGCCCATCGCATAGTGACGCTCGGCCCTGCGCGCGCCCGAGGGCCAGTATTCGGTGACGACCCCATCGGCCGCGCCATCGACATAACGGCCTTCCTCGATGAGATTTCCGTCCTTGTCATAGTCCCTGTAGGGGCCGTCGCGCCGGCTCATCGACCAGTGGATTTCGGCGGCAAGCTTGCCGTTCTCGTGGTATTTGCGTTCCACACCGTCGATATGGCCGTCGACATGATTGTTTTCGGCCGAAAGCGTGCCGTCCTCATAATAGAGACGCCACGGGCCGTTTAGCACGTCATCCTTCCAGGTGGTTTCGCGCTGGGTCTTGCCATCCGCCCAGTACCGGACCTCCGTGCCGTTTTTCTTTCCATCCTCATAAGGCGTGCGGCCCACGACATTCTCATCCTCGTCGAAGGTCACCATCTCGCCGTCGCGGCGGCCTTCCTCGTTGAGCGGAACGCGGGTCTTGAGGTAGCCCGAGCCGGGATAGAAGGTCTCGATCTTTCCGACCTTGCGGCCCTCATCCAGCGTCGGAGCGGTGTTCCAGACGCGGGCATAACGGTCATCGTCTTCATCATAGATATCGATGATATAAACGCCGTCCTTTGCCTTTTCCGGCGGCGTGTAGCTGTAGGCCCCGTCCGGGGCGGGCGCCAGATTTTCGTCGACATTGGCAGCATGGGCGGTGCCTGCCGCCAGAGCGAGCAGAAGGGCGAGAGTGGTTTTCATCGGGCGTCCTCCCTCGGTTCAGGCAGATCGGGAAAGCGGATCTCGAAGCGTCGGGTCACCGGGTCGGAACCGGTATCCGCTTCAAGGATGCGTTCGGGCCGGCCGGCGGCGCGGATGTTCCCGTCGTCGAAGAGCGCCGAAGCGAGCGTGTCATCGGGGGAAAGCGACGTGCCATCCGGCGCGACCAGCGCCAGCGCTGTGCCTTCGGCATCGACCAGCCGGAAACGCGCGTTGAATGCGCCAATCGTCATGGCGCTGTCCGCGCCGAGGATTTCCGGATCGATCAGCCATGCCCGCGCGGGATCGAGCGCCGCGGTCACCTCGCGCCATGCGACGGTGGTCTCGCAATCGATGACGACGGAGATCGGTCCATGCCCGTAGAAATGGGTGCGGATGCCGTCATCGGTCTGAAGCTGCAGCGTCGTCGTGCCGGTCCGTTCGTCCGCCCGCGTTTCGAAGACCAGGTCGTGACCGGCAAGCGGCGCGGGCTCACCCAGCCCCGCCGCGCAGTGCTTCGCCTGCGTCGTCGCGAGCCTGAAACGCAGCCCGGCGAGATCAAGGCCTTCGGGCGTGAGCGCATCGAGCGCCGGCGGCGCGCCATCCGGATAAAGCGCCCGCGTCTCGGGCTCGGTGTCGGGATCGAGGCGTTTGCCGCGTTCGGTGCGGAAGGTGACAGCGCGGGTCGCGGCCGCCGTTTCGGCATAGCGTTCGACGCGGATCTCGATCTTTTCCGGCACGGTTTCAGCCTTGAGCACAACCTTAAGGGCGCTGTAATCCGGCAGCGCCAGCCGGCGGGCCTGGCTTTCGGCCGGCGTCAGCCAGTCCGCGCCGCTGTCGGCGGCGTAGATCCGTCCCTTGACGTCGCTGCCTTCCGGGAAGGAAAGGCCGAAGAAATCCCAGGTTTTGCCGGAGAGCAGCAGCTCATAGCCGTCATCGGTCGGCCGGAATTCCGCCGAAGCGCCATTGCGGTCTACGCTGGCCTTCCCGTCCGCATCCGGATGCAGCGTCAGCGTGAAAGGTTCCGACGGATACCAGTCGACATGGGCGGTGAGCGCCGTCGCCCGCTCCAGATCGTCGCGGACATCGCCGATGCCGACCGGACGCGCCCGCGAGACCGTCCGGAACCCGCCATCGCCCGGAACAGTCACAGGCAAGGTGGCGATGAACTGCGTCGGCAACTCGGTTTCGCCGTCGAAGAGATGAAAATCATGAAGCGCGAAACGGCCGATATTGCTGCCCGCTGCTGGATCATGGGCGAAGCTCAGCGTGTAGGTCTTGCCATGCCTGTCGGCTTCTCCCGGCTTGCCGGGAAACACCATGTCCGGCTCGGGCGGCATGACGATGGTTGAAAACGGAAAGGTCGGCATGTCATGCCATTCAGGCTCGCCCCGGAATGCGTGGGTGTAGAGCGGGAAGGGGCTTTCCGTGTTTGCCATCGCGATGGTCTGGCGTGAGAAACGCTCATCCTCCGCGCCGGGATTGATGCGCGTATCATAGGTCATCACCGAGCGCTCGACCCAGCCGCTGTCGCGCGCCAGCACCGAAACGCCGGACAGTCTCGCATCCGCCGACACACCCTCATAGCTGAGAAAAACCGCATCCGGCGTCACCGCGCTGACCGTGATCTCCACATTGGCGACGCCCGGCAGCGTGGTGGTGGTCGTCCAGCCTTTCTCGACTTCGATTTCGACCGGCAGAACCGGCTGGCCGAGCTGGTCGCCCATCTGGGCCAGCATGGCTTCCGGCATCTCGGCATCGCCGCGCGGGGCGAAATCCTTGAGCCCGTGACTTTCCGGATCGATCGTGGCGGAAAAGCCCGCGCGCATCAGCAGGGCAAGATCGTCGGGGGCGTCGCCGAAGGCCGTGCTCGTCACCCGCGATCCCTCGTCATAGGCAAACCACAAAGGGAAGACATCCATGCTGATCTCGCCATCGTCGTCGCGATCGGTGACCGCAAAGCGGGTCAGCGCCGACACGAACTGGTTGTCGTGGAAACGCGAATCACTGAAGCCGGAAGCCATGGAAATTTCGAGGTGATAGGTCCGTTCGCTGCCGACAGCCGGGTCGAAAATGATGGTCTCGGCCTCTGCCACGCCGGGAATGGCGGCGACAAGCAGGGCGAACCAGAAACGTCGTTCGGTCATGCTTTCTCCTTCGATGGCGCAGTCATGAAGGGGCGGGCTGAGAGAGGCAAGTAACTGTAAGTTGAGATTTACTCCCTGTCGGGAAAGATCGTTGTAACAAACGGATTTGTTTATGCTTTTTGGCCGGGCTATAAGGCCCCCTCAGCCGGATTCGCCAAACCAGAAGCCAGGGCCGTCAGCGGCATTTTTTATGAAATCACGCTCGATTTTTCAGACAGTTTTTTCTCGCTGGCATCGCAAACTCGAGGGCGGTCGCGCGTCCGCGGCGCGGCCGATCGTCACGACCTTCCTGCTTGTGCTGATCTGGTTCACACCGGCCTTGGCGCGCGAGCGGATCGAGCGTTTCGAAAGCGACATTACGATTGGCCCGACCGGCCGCCTCGATATCACCGAGACCATCGCGATCAAGGCGGAGGGGTACCGGATCGAACACGGTATCTTTCGCGATCTGCCGATCGCGGGACGCACGGCGGAGGGCGGCGTCGATCCCGGCGCGCTGCAGATCCTTTCCGCCACGCTCGACGGCAAGCCGGTGCCCATGCGGGTTGCCCGCCGCAGCGACTATATCCGCATCTTTCTGGGGGATTCCGGAACCGATCTCGAACCGGGCGTTCACACCTTCCGGCTTTCCTATCGCACCGGACCGCAGATCGAAAGCCGCGACGGTCAGGACGAATTCTACTGGAATGTGACCGGCTCCTACTGGGCCTTCCCGATCGACAACGCCGCCGCGACCATTCGCCTGCCCGACGGCGCGGCGGCCACACAGGTCGCCGGCTATACCGGGCCGCTCGGCGCGACGCGCGCGGAAGTGTCCCGCGGCCTCAGCCCGGATGGCGGCACGGTTGATATCTCGACCTATCGCATTCTCGACCCGGAGGAGGGGCTCACGGTCGCTGTCGGGTTCCCGAAGGGCTTCGTCAGCGAGCCGGCGGCCGCCGAGCGGTTCCGGTGGTGGTTGCGTCGCAATCCGGGCGTCGCGATTTCCGTTACCGGCCTCGGCGCTCTCGGCTTGCTTTTCCTGTTTGTCTCCCGGCGGATCAGGCGGCCCGGAGAGGAGCACGCCGGACGCTATCCGGTGATTGAGCGGCGCAAGCCGCCGCGCGGCACGACGCCTGCTCAGGTGCAGTATATTTCGATGCGGCGCATGCTCGGCCATTCCGCGCTCCTCGCCACGGTCATCAATCTCGGCCTGCGCGGGCTGATGACGATCGTGCCCGAGGGCAAGGCCTGGCGGATCGTGCTGGATGCGGGCGATACCGGCGCGCTGGCGCCCGAGGAGGAAGCGCTGGTGGCCAGCGTGCGCGCTGAAGGCGGCAGCATATTGGTCGAGCGCAAGAACCGACAGACGCTGCGGCGTCTATACGGCGATTTCGCCCGCGCCGTGCGCACCACCCATGGGCGGCGGTATTATGCGCCGAACGGCAAGTGGAAGCTGGCCGCCGCCTTCCTCTGCTCCGGCCTTGCCGCGGCCCTTGCGCTGACGGGCATGGATGGCGAAGGGTGGATCCTCGCCTATGGCCCGCTGCTGCCGATCTTGATCGGCCTTGCCTTTGCGGGCTTCGATGCGCGCGCCTCGGCGGATACGGTCAGCAACGCCGCCGGAAACGGCATGGGCGGAGGACTTGTCGCGAGCGCGGGACTGTGGCTGGTGACGGGCTTCTTCACCGGCGCCTTCGGCTGGGCGACGGCGCTCGGCCTTGTGGCAACGCCGGTGCTGTTCTGGGGGTTTGCCGCACGCATCGGCCAGCCGACGGAGGAGGGGCGGGCGCGCGAGGCGGAAATCGCCGGGCTTCGCCTTTATCTCGAACGGGTCGGCGACATGCGCCACGCCAATCGCAGCGAAAGGGACGCGCTGCCGGCCCTTCTGCCCTTCGCGGTGGCGCTCAACATGAAGTCAGAATGGAGCCGCGCCTTCGACAGCGTCATGGACGCCGGCCCCGGCGCCATCAACCCGATTCCCTTCGGCCTGCACCCGACCTTCTACGATACGGGCGCGAACGGCGCGACGATCTTCGGCGCCTGCCAGGCGCTCAGCACCAACCTCACGGCCTGCATCTCGCCCAACGGTTCGGGCACAGGCCTCGGCTTTTCGGGCGGCGGCTTCTCCGGCGGGGGAGGAGGGGGCGGCGGTGGCGGCGGCTGGTGACTGGACGTCCCGGAGCACAACTGGCTGACCGGGGGCATCTCGAAGATGTCGGAGTTTTTTTCTGTGGGTGACCGCCTGATCATCGAGCCGGCTGACGAGGTCGCCGACAGCCGGCACGCCGGAGATCGCCGGCGTATGGACGATATCGGCTGCGCTTCAAACGGTCGCAGTATCCCACGACCTGACCTTTCCCCGACTGGCTCAGGGAGCGGTCGCGGGACCTGCGGTATCGTCTTTCGGAGAGGTTCCGAAGGTGCGGCGGAAGGCCTGGCTGAACGCACTTTGGGAGCGGTAGCCCACCATTTCGGCGACATCGGCCACGCGCTGATTGTCCTGCAGGAGCGCCGTTCGCGCGACTGTGAGCCGCCACGACCGCAGGTAGGACAGCGGCGGCTGGCCGATGCGGCGGGAGAATTCCGCGGAAAAGGATGCGCGCGACATGCCGGCAATCCCTGCCAGTTCCGCCACCGTCCACGGATGGGCGATGTTTTCGTGCAGCGCGCCAAGCGCCCGGCCGATCCTCGGATCGAGAAGCGCGCCAAGCCAGCCCATGCCGGTGGCCCGGACCTCGCTCGCACAGGCGCGGATCGCTTCCACCAGAAGAATATCGGCAAGGCGGGAGCGCACGATTTCGCCCCCGATCGCCTCGCGCTCGATCTCGTTGGACATCAGGTTGAGGGTCATCGCAATCGCGTCTGAACCCGAGGCATTCCCGGGCACGACCCAGAAATCCGGCAGCATGTCCAGCAGGAAATCCGCGTTTGCCCCGGCAAAGGTGACGCTGCCTCCGATGCCGACAGTCTCATCGCCGTTGATCCGGGCAACATCCCGCTCCGGACCGTCATAAAGTGCGTGGCCATCGGCCGGGGCGAGTGTCGGATCACTGCCCACCACATAGTCCGTGCGTCCGATCAGACAGACATCGCCCGCCTGCATGCGCCGGGGCTGATGCCCGGGGGCCGAAATCCATGCATCGCCGTGAAGCAATGCCACGAATTTGAGACGATCGAGGCCGGGAAAGGAGAGCGACCACGCGCCAGCGGCTTCTATTCGTGTGCGCCGGGCCACGCGCGCGCCCAGAATATCGAGCACGTTTGAAAGCGGATCGACGGCGATGCTGGACGATCGCGACAATTTAAGAGACTCCTTCGCGTCGCTAATCTTCCCTTCCTGGCATAGATAACTGCAAAAGCAAATCATCTATCGGGAGTGCCAAATGACCATTGAAGGCAGAGTTGTCGCCATTACCGGCGCCAGCAGCGGCATCGGCCATGCAACAGCGAAACTGCTGGCGGCGAAAGGGGCCCGCGTCGTGCTCGGCGCGCGCAGAGAGGCCGAGCTTGAAGCGATCACAAGCGAGATCGTCGCCGAAGGAGGCCAGGCCGTCTTCAAGGCCACCGACGTTCGCCGCCGCGCCGATCTTGAAGCACTGGTCGCCAGGGCGATCGACAGCTTCGGCCGGCTCGACGTTATCGTCAACAATGCCGGTATCGGCCCGATCTCCCGCTTCGATGCTCTGCGGGTCGACGATTGGGACGCGATGATCGACGTGAACCTCAAGGGCACGCTTTACGGCATAGCGGCCGCCCTTCCGGTGTTTGGACGGCAAAAGAGCGGTCACGTCATCAATATCGTCTCGACGGCGGGCATACAGATCGTGCCGACGATGGGGGTCTATGCCGCCACGAAGAATGCGGTCAGAACGGTGACCGAGGCGCTACGACAGGAAGCCGGGCCGCACTTGCGGGTCACGGAAATATCGCCAGGCATGATCGCGACGAATTTCGGAGACAGCATCACGGATCGGATGACAAAACAGATGATTACGGAGCGTCTGGAGGCGATCGCGATCTCGCCGGATGCGATCGCCGGCGGCGTGCTCTACGCGCTTGAACAGCCCTTCGATGTCGACGTCGGGAGCATCGTCATCCGCCCGACGGCCCAGGGGTGAATCCGTTCTTTTGCTTCCGTTGCTCCTGGCAGAAGCGCCGCGTTGACGCGCTGAAGCGCGGAAAGCGCAGTTAAGGGTTTGCCGAAACCGGCCCTCCGTTTCAACCCGAATGGTTCTTACCCACCGCAACGATGTGATCACGCAACGATCGAAGGCGCTGAAGGGCAGGTGCCCATCTCATAAGGGACGACGAGGTCGGATTTGAACGAGCCGGTGGGCGACCTGGTCGGGCGTTGCTTCGCGCTGGATCGATGGCGGTTTCGGGTTTATCTTAAACCCATGAACCATCCCTCCGATGAGAGCGGTCCGCGTGTTCATCGCTGGACCTATACCGCCGAGGCAGACGAAGTGGCGCTCGTTCTGCCTGATGGATGCATCGATATCCTCGTCTCCTCCAGCGACAGGACTGGACATACGCTGATTGGCGTCACCGATTGGGACTTCGCGCCAAGGCAAGTGAAGCTTCCGGTGGGAACGTCTTTGATCGGCTATCGGTTGCGGCCCGGTGCCACCATCCGTCTCGACGACGTCCAGTTCGGACATGGCGACATCTGCAGTCTGGAAGCGGAGATCGACGACAGGGTCAGCTATGACCAGGAAGCCTCCGAGATCATCGATATTCTCGGCCTTCCAGACAGCAGCGTGGAATGGGCGGCCAGGCAGCAGGGTGTATCGGAGCGAAGCCTGCAACGTCATTTCAGGCGCCTCTCTTTGCCGTCTCCGGCCTTCTGGCGACAGCTGGGACGCGCCAGGCGGGCGGTGCAGGCCTTGCCTTGTCGGGTTCCGATCGCGGAGATTGCGCTCGAATATGGCTACAGCGATCAGGCGCATATGACGCGGGAGTTCGTCCGGTGGTTTGGACGCACTCCCGTGCAGCTTCGCCAACACTCAGGCGTCATGAACGATCTGGCGCAACCCGGCCTGGGCAACTGGTGAAGGGGTTTCGCCCTGAGGTCTGACCGCCTGGCTGAGAAAGGCTTCGCACCGCTTTTCGGTAATGTCCGACAGGCGCCTGATTGTGATGTGACGGCGATATTTGCCGCTGCCTTCCAGAATTCGGTCCGGATCGTTCAATCGCGCGCCATGGGTGAATTCCAGCGAAACGTGGTTTGGATGGGCAAAGATGCCGCAGAACTGCGATTTGGGCTGTCCGGGGAAGCTCTCGAAGACGAGGCCGCCATATTTTTCAAGGCATGCAGCGCCGGGCTCGACCTTCAGGATCGCGGTCTTCAGCCGCTCGATGATTTCCTCCATCATCCTCACCCCGGCAGTTGCACTGCGGAGCAGATCTCGATCAGGTAGCCGTTCGAATCGGCCACATATGAGGTCGTCTGCCCCCATGGCTCGTCCCGCACGTCCTGAACGAGCGTGGCGCCGGCATCGACTGCCCTTTTCAAGGCGCTCGCGACGTCATCCGTTTCGAACGCGATCTCGAATGTGGGGGCATCCGGCCTTGGTGAAGCCGGGTTCTTGCCGAGCTGGCGCATCAGCGCTTTCGAGGAAAAGGCGAGCTTGGTCTCGCCGGTCGCCAGTTCGCCGTAATCACCGCTTTCATGGAGAAATGCGCGTTCAAAGCCGAACGCCTTCTCAAAGAAGTCCACGGATGCCGGGACGTCATCCACGTACAAGATTGTGTAGCGAAATATCATTTCAGGAGCCTCACTCTGGGTTGGTTCACATTTGCAGTAAACCCCAGCGACATGACACGTCTTGAAGAAATCCGACATCACGCAATCATGTGAACGCCGTCATCGAGGAACTCTTTTGCCGTCCAACCGCTCGTCTCCAAGGTGGTCACTGGGCGCTGTTGTTATTGCAGGGTCCGCTCCGGCATGAGTTGATCGAGGGGGCACTGCGGCAAGCCCGCAAGGGTGGCGTTTCATGGTCTTCAGAACATGAAATGAACACGCTCGCAGAACGCTACCGTTTAATCCTGAAGGGTTCTAAGCCGCCGAAGCCGTCTCGGGGATGCGGGCAATCACCTTGATTTCGACGTTGCCGGGGCCATCGAGGCTTTCACCGCACTGGCGCCCGGTCTTCTCGCCGATTGAGCTCGGCGCTTTCCGGCTTCTCGTCGGAACAGCTATGAAAGCGGAAGCCGATTTTCGCCCGACACGGGCAGGCCGCGCGGGCCGCATTGCTGCGACCCCGCGCTTTGCTTGCCTATCACTCAGCTATGGCGGATTTCCGTGCCGAGGACTTTGAGGCATTCCCGCATGAAGGCGGCCAGCCCGGTCCAGCCCTTGGCCGACACCATCGTGCCATCGACATAGGCCTCTTTCGGCTCGACGTCGATATAGGTGCCGCCCACCGCCGCGACTTCCGGAGCGCAGGCGCCGAGACCGGCAACCTTGCGGCCCTTGAGCACGCCGGGCACGGCCATCAGGATCTGCACGCCGTGGCAGATCGTGAAGATCGGCTTGCCGGCCTCGTGGAAGTGCCGGACCATCGCCTGGATGCGCGGGTCGGTCCGGATATATTCCGGCCCGCGACCCCCGGCGGCATAGACCGCGTCATAGCTGTCGAGTTCGGCCTCGGCTTCGGAGAAGGTCTTGTTGATCTCGGCAAAATGGCCGGGCTTTTCGGTATAGGTCTGGTCGCCCTCGAAATCGTGGAGCGACGTCTTGATCAGGTCGCCTTCGCTCTTGTCCGGGCAGACGACGTGAACCGTGTGGCCGACGGCTTCCATGCCCTGTTGATAGACGTAGATTTCATATTCTTCGGTGAATTCGCCGGTGAGCATGAGGATTTTCTTGCCGCTCATCTCGATCTCCTGATTTTGGGATTGATCCGTCCGGCCGCCGCAAGACGGCCGGACTGGGTATTTCGGTTCAGAACGGGGAGTCGGGGAAATAGAACTGATCCGCGTTCTCGGGCGTGATCAGCGGGGCGTCCAGCTTGAACGATCCGCGCATCGGCGCCTGGCCCGCGAACTGCGCCGCGGTCATGTACATGGCCGAGGCGATCATCGACGGCGGGTAGGGCGTGGAGATGGGCGTGCGTTCGTCGCCCGCCTGCACCATCTCGATCACCTGTTTCATGCCGTTGCCGCCAAGCGCGTACTGGACATCTTCCCGTCCGGCCTGATCGACCGCTTCGATCACGCCGAGCAGCATGTCATCATCATTGGCCCAGACCGCATCGATATTCGGATAGCGGGCGAGATAGTCCTGCATCAGGGTGAAGGCTTCATCCTGGTTCCAGTTGGCATACTGCATGTCGAGGATTTCGATGTCGGTCTGGTCGATGACATCCTTGAAGCCCTTGATGCGTTCGTCATCGATCACGGTGGGGATGCCGCGCAGCACGACGATCTCGCCTTCGCCGCCGAGCTTGTCGACCAGCCATTTCGCCGTGTTCGCGCCAACGGCGATGTTGTCGCCGGCGACATAAAGGTCCTGGATTGACGGGTCGGAAAGACCCCGGTCCACCACGGTGATGAAGGTGCCGTTCGAGGCGACCTGCTCCACCGGCCCGGTCAGTTCCTCCGACGTGAAGGGCAGGATGACAAGCGCGTCGAGCTCATTCGTGGCCGACAGGTCCTCGAGGGACGACACCTGCGCCGTCGCCGAAGAGGCCGTCGAGACGATGATGTCGATGTTCGGGAATGCGGCCTCGATCTGCTTTTCCGCCTGTTCGGCATGGTAGACCACGCCGCCCGTCCAGCCATGCGTGGCCGCCGGCACGGAGACCGCGATGGTGAATTCCTTGTCCTGGGCAATAGCGGCCTGCCCGAGCAGCGTTCCCGCCGCCACTGTGGCCGACAGGAGCGCCAGCCTTCCGGTCTTGATTGTCATAGTTTCCTCCTCCTCAGTTTAGATATGAGCCTCGCCTTTTCAGCGAGAGCTGGTGAAGCGGTGAGCCAGCATGGCAATGATGATGATCGCCCCCTGGACCGCGGCCACGAGGTATTCCGACACCATGTCCGAAAGAACCATGACGTTGGCGATAACCTCGAGAATGAGCGCGCCGGCAACGGTGCCCCAGATATGGGCCTTGCCGCCGCGCAGAAGCGTGCCGCCGATGACGACAGCGGTGATGACCTGGAGCTCCCAGAGCTGACCGGTGGTCGGCGTAGCAGCACCAAGGCGCGGCACGTAACAGATCGCGGCGACGGCGACGCAGAAGCCCTGTATGACGAAGGCCATGGTCCGGATTCGGCCGACATGAACGCCGGAAAACCGCGCAACGTCGGAATTCGAGCCGACGGCGGTGACGCGGCGGCCGTATTTCGTCTTGTAGAGGATGAACGCGCCGAGCAGGGCGATCACGATGGTGATCAGCACCGGATAGGGAATGCCGAGGAAATCGCCGAAATAGACGGGCCGGTAGGCACTCCTGAGGCTGCGATCGATGGACAGCGAGCCGCCATCGGTCATGTAGGTGATGAAGGCCCGGAAAATCCCCATCGTGCCGAGGGTGACGATGAAGGGCTCAATCCGCCCCACGGTGATGATCAGCCCGTTCAGCAGGCCGCAGAGCGAGCCCACGACCAGTGCCACCAGCGCACCCGCCGGGATCGCCCAGGGGCCAAGGTAAGGGACGAGCGCGTTCATCGCCATGATCATGATGCCGACGACGAAGGCCAGCATCGAACCCACCGACAGATCCAGTCCGCCGGTCGCGATCACGAAGGTTGCGCCGACGCCGATAATGGCGATGAAGGCGCTGCGCGTGATGACGTTCAGGATGTTGTTCGTCGCCATGAAATTGGAATTGATCATCGTGCCCAAAAGCACGATCAATGCCAGGGCGATGAACGGAGCGAGATCGCTCCAGCGGATCTTGAAGCCTTCTCTTTCCGGAAGCGTAGTTATGTCTGCGCTGCTCATGCGCGGTTCCTCCCCTCGGTATCATGTCTGCTGCTCGCGGCGGCATAGACGACGTTCTGCTCGGTGATGTCGTCACCCGTCAGCTCGGCGACGAAGCGTCCTCCACGCATCACCAGCACGCGGTCGGACAGGCCGACGAGCTCTGGCAGTTCGGATGAGATCACGACGCAGGCCTTGCCGGCCCGGACGAGTTCGTCGATGAAGTGATAGATCTGGCTCTTGTTGCCGATGTCGATGCCCCGCGTCGGCTCGTCGATGATGACGATCGAGGGTTCGGCGAGCATCACCTTGGCCAGCAGCAGCTTCTGCTGGTTGCCGCCTGAAAGCTGCCCGGCCTCCACCGAGAGCGTGCGGACCCGGATGTCGTAATCCTGAACCGCCGACTGCACGGCGCCTGCTTCCTTCCTGCGGTTGAGGCGCAGGCCGGGAAGGATCATGTCGAGCGCCTGGAGTGTCAGGTTCGGGCCCAGTCCCTCGTTGAGAAGGAGGCCTTTGCCCTTGCGGTCCTCGGTCAGGTAGACGACGCCCGCGGCCATCATCGAGCCGACATCGGGCTTGGCGACGGGCGTGCCGTTGACCGAGATGGACCGCGCTTGCGCGGGGCGAAGCCCCATCAAGCCCTCGATCAGTTCCGTGCGGCCGGCCCCGATCATGCCGCCGATGCCGAGAACTTCCCCCGGGCGGACGCTGAAGGAACCGGAGAACTTGCCGTGGTCGACGGAGAGCTCTTCGACGCTCAGAATCGGTTCCGCGGTCGCCGGTTCCCGTTTCGGCGGATAGAGCATGGAGAGCTCCCGCCCGACCATCAGTTCGGCCATCTGACGCTGGCCGAGTTCGCTTGCGGGCCAGGTGCCGATCATCTTGCCGTCGCGCAGAACGGTGACGCGATCGGCCACCGCCTCGACCTCTTCCAACCGGTGGGAGATATAGAGCACCGCCACGCCATGGGCGCGCAGGTTCCGGACGATCTCCAGAAGCGCGTCGACCTCGTCATTGGCCAGCATCGCCGTCGGCTCATCCAGGATCACGACCTTGCGATCGTCGAGCAGGGCGCGGGCGATCTGCACGAGCTGGCGCTGCGCAAGCGGCAAATCGCCCACAAGCGTGGTGGGGCGCGCCGTGGAGCCGACGCGCGCCAGCACGTCCGCCGTGCGGCGGTTCATCATGCGGTCATCCACGGCAAGCCCGCGCGACAATTCGCGCCCCAGGAAAAGGTTCTCAGCCACGGTGAGGTCGGGCGCGAGCAGGATTTCCTGATGCACCAGAACGACGCCGGCATCCTCGGCCTGAACGGCGTTGGCGAAGGCGACCGGTGTTCCCGCCATCGACATCGCGCCGCCCGTCGGCGTGGCGTGGCCCGAGAGAAGCTTCATCAGGGTCGACTTGCCGGCGCCGTTCTCTCCGATGATCGCGTGCACCTCGCCCGCGACTATATCCAGCGTCACATCGCTCAGGACCGTGATCGGGCCATAGGCCTTGGAAAGGTCCTCGGCGCGCAGCACAGGCGCTTCCCGCGCCGGACCGTCAACGGCGGTATCAGTCACGGCGAAGGTCATTCGAAGGCCGCCGCGAGCCGGTCCCGCGACCGCTCGATGTGATCGTACATTGCATGGTAGGCCGCGTCCGCGTCGCCGGCGCGGAATGCGGCGAGCAGGCGCTCGTGCTCCTCCAGCGCTTCCTGGGTCACGCGGCTGTGGAACATCAGGCGGAAAATGTGCAGGTGGATGTGCCTGTCGGTCAGCGCCTGGCGGGCGAACTCATTATCCGCGACCTTCAGGATCTCCTCGTGAAAATGCGCATCGGCCCGGGCAAAACGGGAGTAGCGGCTGTTGCGGCTCACGGGCTGCTCGCCCTTCTCCATGTCGGCCGCCGCCTTTTCCAGCTGCTCGAGTTTTTCAGGGGTCAGTCTGAGGCAGGCCTGCCGGGCGCTCTCCGGCTCCAGCATCAGCCGGAACCTGTAAAGGTCGTCGAACTCCTTGGGCGTGAGCTGGGGCGCGGCCGAGTAGCCGATCAGGTGGGCCTTGCGCACCAGCCCCTCGCGTTCCAGCCGGGTGAGGGCGTCGCGCACCGGGGTCTGGGAGACATTCAGCTCCCGCGCCAGCTGGTCGATCGGGATTCGCGCACCTGGCAGGATCTCCAGCGACATGATGCGCTGGTAAATCTGTTCGTGGACGCTTTCGGAAATGCTCAGGGGTCGTGCGAACCCGCCTTTCTGGTCGTGATCCGTCGTTACCGCCATCTGAACCTCCCCGGCCTGCATTCTTGACATGCTTCGCTTTATCGTCGATATGATATCGAATGTCAAATACAATATCATATACGATTTGATCTGGGAGGGTTGGCATTTGTTGGTTTCGGCCGATTATCTGCGCGCGATTGCGGAGAAGGCGCTGCTGGCGCAGAAGGTCGAGCCCGACAACGCGTCGCTTCAGGCCGACCTTCTGATTGAGGCGGAGCTGCGGGGGCTGCCGTCTCATGGCGTCCAGAGACTGCCCCGGCTCATTGCGCGCCTGCGCGCAGGCCTTGCCGATCCGGCTGCTGGAGGAAAGGCGCGCAGAACCGGCGCCGGTGCTTTCACCATCGATGGCGAGCGCGGGCTCGGCCCGGTCGTCATGATGCGCGCCTTGGAGCGGCTTGCGGCGGTGACGCCCGAACAGGGCATCGCGCTGGCATCTATCCGCAACGCCAATCACATCGGGATGCTCGCCTATTATGTCGAGGCGGCGGCCGAGCGGGGATTGATCGGCATCGTCATGACCACCAGTGAGGCGCTGGTGCATCCCTATGGCGGCACGGAAGCGATGCTGGGAACTAACCCGATCGCCATCGGCATCCCCACCGGCGCCGAGCCCTTTATTCTCGACATCGCAACCAGTCGCGTCTCGATGGGGAAAATCCATCACCACGCCCTGATCGGCGCGCTGATCCCGGATGACTGGGCCGTCGATGCCGACGGCCGCCGCACCACCGATCCCGAAGCGGCGCGGACCGGCGCGATCGCGCCCTTCGGCGACGCCAAGGGATACGGCCTCGGTCTCGCCGTGGAACTGCTGGTCGCATCGCTTGCAGGCTCGGCCTTCGCCCCCGAAGTTGGCGGCACGCTGGACGCCACCAGACAAGCGAACAAGGGCGACATCATCATTCTGATCGATCCCGAGGCCGGCGAGGGTCATCCCTCCGGACTGGCCGCTTACCTTAATCGCCTGCGCGCCTCGCGCGCGGCCGACCCTTCGCGGCCGGTCGCTGTTCCAGGCGACGGGATGCGCGCCCGCCGGATGAAAGCGCTCGCCGGGGGCATCGACCTGCCCGATCCGCTGCATGAAGAAATCCGGGCCCTCTCGGAAGGCTGAGGAAAAATCAAAGGAGACAGGATGACCCTATTCGGCACGATCAGAGCCCCGAGAGAATTGATCTTCGGCTCGGGCCAGCGAGAAGCACTGGGGGCGGTGGCTGCGAAACTCGGGCAGCGCGCCCTTGTGGTGACAGACGAGCGGCTGGCCGGCGACGGCGACTTCAAACGCATGGTGGCGCAACTGGAGGCGGCGGGTCTTGCCGTAGAGGTCGACGGTTCGGCGCTTCCGGATGTGCCCGTCGAAGCCGCGGCCGCCAGCGCCGAAAAGGCCCGTGACTTTGCGCCCGATCTCGTGATCGGCGTCGGCGGAGGGTCCTGCCTCGACATGGCCAAATGCGTGGCCGTGCTGCTGACCCATGGCGGCAGGCCGCAGGATTATTACGGCGAGTTCAAGGTGCCCGGTCCGGTGATGCCGCTGATCGCCATCCCGACCACGGCGGGCACCGGCTCCGAGGCGACGCCGGTCGCGGTTCTCTCGGATTCTGAGCGCCAGCTCAAGGTCGGGATCTCCTCGCCCTATATCATCCCGACGGTCTCGATCTGCGATCCGGACCTGACGGTGACCTGCCCGCCCGCGCTCAGCGCCATTGCCGGCGCCGACGCCCTGACCCACGCCATCGAGGCCTTCACGGCGCTCCGCCGCGATCCGGTGCCGGGTCTGGCGCAGGAACGGGTCTTCGTCGGCAAGAACGCGACCTCCGATCATTTCGCGCTGACGGCGATCGGCCTGCTCTGGAACGGCCTCGAAAAGGCTTGCACGGAGGGGGGCAATGTTGAAGCCCGCGCCGATGTGATGCTGGGGGCGACGACCGCCGGTCTCGCCTTCGGCGTTGCCGGAACCGCCGCGGCCCATGCGATCCAGTACCCGGTCGGCGCGCTGACCCACACCGCGCACGGGGCGGGGGTGGCCTGCTTGATGCCCTATGTGATGGCGTGGAATGCCCCCGCAATCGGGCCGGAACTCGATCAGATTGCGGCGATCATCGGTCTCGAAGGCCGGGCGGAGGTCATCCCGGCCATCGTCGCGCTTTTCGATCGTATCGGCATTCCCCGCACGCTCAGCGATCTCGGCCTTGCCGAGGACCGGCTCGACTGGGTGGCCGAGCAGTCCTGCGGCATCGCAAGGCTGATCCAGAACAATCCGCGCCCGCTGCCGCTTTCGGATATGCGGCGGCTGGTCGGCGCGGCCTATCACGGCGAGCTGACAGCACTTTCAACGCATTGAGGGAGAATATCCAATGACGAACGACACCGCCTTTTCCGGCTATGCCGATCCCGCTCTTCACGCCAGGGGCCTGTTCATCGGCGGCAAGTGGGAGCCCGGCGGCGGAGCTATCCCGGTGCATGACCCCTCGACGGGAAATAGGCTTGCCGATGTCGCCGATGCCGGCATTGACGACGCCTTGCGGGCCGTGGATGCCGCCGAGGCTGCCGCCGAAGGCTGGCGCAGTACGTCTTCCCGCGAGCGCTCGGAAATCCTGCGCCGCTGGTTCGAGCTGATGCGCGCGCATGCCGAGGAGCTCGCCCTTCTGATTTCGCTCGAAAACGGCAAGGCGCTTCCGGATGCGCGCGGAGAGGTGGCCTATGCCGCCGAGTTCTTCCGCTGGTATGCCGAAGAGGCGACGCGGGTCGGCGGCGAATTCCGCCACACGCCCTCCGGCGCGCACAATATCCTCGTGGATCACGAGCCGATCGGCATTGCCGTTCTCATCACGCCGTGGAATTTTCCCGCCGCCATGGCGACGCGCAAGATCGGTCCGGCGCTGGCCGCCGGCTGCACGGTGATCCTGAAGCCCGCGTCGGAAACGCCGCTGACCGCCTATGCCATGGCCCGGCTCGGCGAGGAGGCCGGCGTTCCACCCGGCGTGGTGAACGTGCTGACCACCTCGAAGCCCGGCCCCGTGACGGCGGCCATGCTCGCCGACAAGCGAGTTCGCAAACTGTCATTCACCGGCTCCACCGGCGTCGGACGAACGCTTCTGGCGGAAGCGGCGAAATCGGTGGTGAGCTGCTCGATGGAGCTCGGCGGCAACGCCCCCTTCCTGGTGTTCGATGACGCCGATATCGAGGCTGCGCTCGACGGCGCGATGGTCGCCAAGATGCGCAATGGCGGCGAGGCCTGCACCGCGGCCAATCGGTTCTACGTGCAATCCGGCATTCACGACGCTTTCGTGGAAGGGTTGACCGGGCGGATGGCGGCGCTGAAACTGGGTCGGGGTTACGATCCGGATGTTCAGTGCGGCCCGATGATCACCACCAGGGCGGTGGAAAAGATCGACCGGCTGGTGTCGGAGGCCAAGGCCCGCGGTGCCAGGGCGACGACCGGCGGTGCGACGGTGGACGGCAGCGGATATTATTATCCCCCGACCGTGCTGGTGGACGTGCCGACCGACGTGGCGCTGGCGCAGGAGGAGATTTTCGGTCCCGTCGCCGCCGTCTACCGCTTCGAGACAGAGGAGGAGGCGGTGCGTCTGGCAAACGATACCGAATACGGGCTTGCGGCCTATGTCTATTCGGGCGATGTCATGCGGGCGATGCGCGTCGGGCGCGGGATCGATACCGGGATGGTCGGCATCAATCGCGGCCTGATGTCGGACCCGGCTGCGCCGTTCGGCGGCACCAAGCAGAGCGGTCTCGGGCGCGAAGGCGGCGTTACCGGCATATTGGAGTTCATGGAGCCCAAATATTTCGCCGTCGAGTTTTGAAGAGGGGGAAGACGACCATGGCGGAGCGCGATCTCTATCGCAACCGGGATTTCATCCCCGATTTCGACGCGATCATGGCCGAGACGGAGGCGCGCAGCCGCGCCTTCGCCGACCGGTCGCGCGTCGAACGGAATGTGCGTTATGGTGAGACGCCCCGGCAGAGCTTCGATCTCGTCTTTCCGCCGGCGCCCGCTCCCGGCGCGCCGCTGCACATGTTCATTCACGGCGGCTACTGGCGCGCGGGCAGCAAGGAGACGCATACGCTGGTCGCAGAACCCGTGGTCGCGGCGGGCGGGATCGCGGCGCTGGTCGGCTACGATCTGATGCCGGAAACCCGGCTGGCCGAAATTGTGGCGCAAGTGCGGGCTGCGGCCCGCCGCCTCGTGGACCTTGCGCCGGAGATCGGCGCGGACCCGGAGCGCTTCACCGTCAGCGGCCATTCCGCCGGCGCCCATCTGGCGTCGCTGCTTGCCTGCAGGGCGCCCGGCGACAGCCTGCCGCCGGACGTGCCGACGCTGCGCGGGATGCTTCTGGTCAGCGGCATATACGATCTTTCCGGCATTCCCGGCTCCTTTCTGAAGGACGAGGCCGGAATGCGCGCGGACGAAGCGCAGGCATGGTCGCCGCTCGCCGCCCGGCACATGCCGGGCCCGCTGCGGATCATCACGCGCGGGGAACATGAGACCGCGCCCTTCCAGGACCAGGCAATCGCCCTTGATGCCCTGCTCGCCAGGGACGGGCAGCAGACGGAGCTCAGAACGGAACCCGGCGCCAATCACCTTTCGGTCGTCTTCGACCTTGCCGACCCTGAGGCCGCCCTCGGCCAAAGGCTCTCCGCATTGGTGGCGTCATCCTGAAGCGTTTCCCGGCATAGCGTCGAGGCAAAGCTCACCGCAGCCTGAATGCCGCGTTGAGATCGGCGATCATCGACGGCGTCAGATGCCTGACCGGCATTCCACGGGTGATGATCGCAAGCTTGGCCGCCTCTTCTAACTCCTCGATGGCGAAGACCGCGGCGTCGAGGCTCGCTCCGCAGACGATCGGTCCGTGGTTTTCGAGAAGGGCCGCGCTGTGGCCGGCGACGATTTCGGCAATCCGCGCCTTCACTTCGGCGGACCCCGGCCGCGTGTAGGGCACGACGGGCACGGTGCCCACGCGCATCACCACGTAAGGCGTGATCGCTGGGATGGCGTCGGCCGGGTCGGTATCGGCAAGACAGGCGAGCGCGGTCGCATAGGAGGAGTGCAGATGGACGACGGCGGCGCATGAACGGCCCTCGTAGAAGGCGAAATGCAGCGGCAGTTCCTTGGTCGGCTTGTCGCCGGAAATATGGTTCCCGTCGAGATCGAGCTTTGAAAGGCGGTCGGGCTCGAGAAAGCCGAGGCATGAATTCGTGGGCGTGGCGATATAGCCGCCTTCGATGCGCGCGGAGATATTGCCGGAGGAGCCAGCGGTCAGGCCCCGCTCGAAAAGCGAGCGGCCCCATTTGACGATGTCCGCGCGTATCGTTTCTTCATTCATGGTCGTCCAAGCTCCTGCAAGGCCTTGCTAAAAAACTCGGGTCCGCCGAAATTGCCGCTCTTCAGCGCCAGACCGAGCGGGCCGTTTCTTTCGCCGATCAGCACCGGGACGCCGGGATCGATTTCGCGGCCGACGCGCATGCTGCCAAGGCCCAGCGCTTCTACGACCGAACCCGATGTCTCGCCGCCGCCGACGACGATGCGGCGGATGCCGGCGTCGGCAAGGCGAATGGCCAGCGCGGCGAAGAAGCTTTCGATCTTTGCGGCGACCGCCTCCCGCCCGAACTGTCGCTGCGCTTCGGAAACAGCATCCGGCGCGGCGGTGGAGAAGACAATCGGCGTGCTATCGCCCTGTTCGGCAACCCATGCGGCGGCTCGCTCCGGCGTCATCTCGCCGCTCAAAAGGGCGCGGGGGTCGACGGCCAGAGAGGGATTGGCCGCCTGATAACGGGCAACCTGTTGCTGCGAATTGGTCGAGCAGGAGCCGCACAGCACGACGCCCGGACCGTTCACCGGGGGCAAGATCTTCGCCGCGTCGGCAAGCTTGCCCCTAACCCTGAAATTCTGCGGAAGGCCGAGGGCGATGCCGGAGGCGCCGGTGACAAGCCTGTGGTCGGCGACGGCACGGCCGATCGTGACGAGATCGTCGTCACTGATGGCGTCGGTGACGACAAGATGCCGGCCGGCCTGTTTCTCGGCGGCGAATGCCGCAGCCAGCGAGGCGCTTCCGGCGCGCACCGTATCGAGGGCAATGCTGCCGACGTCGCCCCCGATCTGATGTCCGAGCCAGCGGCGTATATCCGGATCGGTCATCGGCGTCAGCGGGTGATGCCGCATGCCGGTTTCGGAAAGGAGGCGGTCGCCGACGAAAAGGTGCCCCATGAAAACCCGCCGGCCGGTCGCCGGAAATGCCGGGCAGACGACGGCGATATCGGTCCGCAGCAGGTCGAGCAGCGCTTCCGCCACCGGCCCGATATTGCCGTCCCGCGTGGAATCGAAGGTCGAACAATATTTGAAGATGATCTGCTCACAGCCCTGGTCGAGCAGCCATCGCGCCGCTGCCAGAGACTGTGCCACCGCCTCAGAAACCGGGGCGGATCTGGTCTTGAGCGCAACGACGCCGGCTTCGCAGGCAGGCGCGTCGGTGGCGATGCCGGAGAGCTGCCCGGAAAACTGCAAAGTCGCCATGCCGCCTCTGGCAAGCGTGTTCGCGAGGTCGCTGGCTCCGGTAAAGTCGTCCGCGATTGCACCAAGCAACATGTCAGTTGGGCTCCGCTATCCGGCTTTCGCGTTCATCCTCGAGATGGACCCGGATGATGTCCTCGAACGAGGCCTCGCCGCGGAAGCCGAGTTCTTCGGCGCGGCGGGCGTCGAAGCTCTGCGGCCAGCCGGAGATGATGGCGGCGATGTCTTTGTCGGGTTCGCGGCGGATCAGCCGGACCGCCTCGTCGCCTGCCACACGGCGCAGCGCTTCGATCTGATCGCCGACCGTTGCCGAAAGGCCGGGCATGGTCAGCGTGCGCAGCTGGCCGAGCGGGCGGGTATCGATTTCTGCGGCATGGAGCAGAAAGCCGATCGCCGCGCGCGGGCTTGCAAACCAGTGGCGTACGGTCTCGCTCACGGGAAGGATCGCTTCCTCACCGATCAGCGGTTCCCGCAGGATCGAGGAAAAGAACCCGGAGGCGGCCTTGTTGGGCTTGCCGGGCCGGATCGAAATCGTGGGCAACCGGATGCCGATGCCGTCGAAAAAGCCGTGGCGCGAATAGTCGGCGAGCAGCAGTTCGCAAATGGCCTTTTGGGTGCCGTAGCTCGTCAGCGGCGTTAGGCAATGGCTGTCGCTGATGACGGGCGGCAGCGGATTGCCGAAGACGACGATCGAGGACGTGAAGACCAGGCGCGGCATATAGGGCCGTTCCCGGCCGGCCAGCCGGACGGCCTCGAACAGGGCGCGCGTTCCATCGAGATTGACGCGATAGCCCTTCTCGAAGTCGGCTTCCGCCTCGCCGGAAACAATTGCCGCCAGGTGAAAGATGAGATCGGGCCGTTCAGCAATGAGGTGCTCGGCCGCGCCGGGCTGCGAAAGGTCTGTCGCCACCGTCTCGACTTCCACGTCGAAATCGGGCGCCTCCGGCGTAACGATATCGGTGAGGATCAGATGGCGTATCGGCTGGCCGCGCACTTTCCCGGAGGCCATCAGAGCGTGCACCAGCTTGCGGCCGATCATTCCGGCCGCGCCGGTTATGAGGATTTTCATGCTGCCCGCTCCCTATTTTCCGCCGTTGCCGTGCAAAACCGCCGCGCCGCCGACTGGGCTATCTGCCAGCGCGATGCCGCCTTGGTCGATCGCGCGCGATGTATCGTGAATGCGAAGTATGTGCTCCGAAAACGCCGCCGCCACCGCTTCGGGATTGCGCATCTTCAGCGCCCGCACGATGAAGCGATGGTCTTCGAGGCTTTTCTCGATCGCGCCCGGCTGGGCCATGGCGATACGGCGGTGATCGAGCATATAGGTGTATAGGTCGACCACGAAGTCGGCGAGAAGCCGGTTAGTCGAGGCGTAGTAGATGGTCAGGTGAAACTCCCTGTCGCATATCAGGAAGCGGACCGGATCGTCGATGGCCTGCTCCTGCGCTGCGATCGAGGCTTCGAGCCGCTTGATATCGTCCGGCCCCAGATGGCGGGCCGCGTCCGCCGCGACGGCTGTCTCGACCAAGAGCCGTGCGGCGTGCACTTCTTCCAGGCTGTAGCCGTTGATCGAGGAGGGGTCTGTCACGCCGATGCGGTGCGCGCTGACCTCGATGTCGACGCGCGCGACCCGCGTGCGTGCGCCCTGCGAGACCCGCACTACGCCCTGACCGGCGAGCAATTGTATCGCGCCGCGCACCGTCTCCCGGCTGACCGCCAGCATTGTGGAAAGTTCCCGCTCGCTCGGCAGCTCATCGCCGCGCTGCAGAATACCGGAGGCGATCATCGAGACGATCTTGTCCCGGATCATTTCCTTGGCGGTCTGCTTGTGGATCGCCTCATGGAGCGGCGATAGCGAAAGATTGCTCATTTATGCACCTAAATTGGACTGCTTGATAGACCAGTTAACCCATTCCGAAATAGCTGTCACCTCCCTTTCAGCAGAAGCGCACGGGGCAGGGCAAGGCGGTCGCATATGAGTGGACTGCATCTGGTGGCGGGCATTGCGGGGCGAACTGCGACAAATTCTTCCAAATCATCGGTGAGACTATGCACCTCAAGTCTCTCAGTTGCGCGACGAATGCGATCTGGTTCGGCATATATACCAGTTGGCAGGCAGGTCACGCGGCTCGCGCCGGCGCGATATCGTTCGCCGCCGGCTTCCACCGGACGGTAGTGCTCGATCGGAGCTCTGGAAGCGGAGACGGGTTAGGTGTCGTTTGGCGTCGCTCGGATCATGCGGTTGAGGCCTCTCACTTCGGCGCCGGTCCCGTCGACTGGCGTTCTATGATCTGACAGGGCACGTGGAGGCGCAGCGGACAGGCGGGGAAGTCCTGATTGGTGATGCGTTGGTGCAGCACGCGCGTCGCCATTCTGCCGATATCCACGCCCGGCACCCTCACCGTCGTCATCTGCGGCGAGATCTGCTGGGCGGCGGAGTAATCGCCGAAGCCGACGACGGAGGCATCGCGCGGTATCCGGTAGCCGCGGGCAAGCAGCTCGGAAATCACCGCCAGCGCAAGCCCGTCATGGGCGCAGAAGAATGCCGTCGGCTTTTCGATGTCCGTGATCAGCCGCCCGAAGGCCTCGCCGAAATCGCAGCCCTCCTCCAAAATGAGATCGTGGAGGACGGCATCCGGCGCGCGCTCGCAAACCTCGCGTAAGCCGTAAAGCCGCTCCATGCGCCCGCGAAAGCGCGGATCGCCATGAATATAGACGATCGTGCGATGACCGAGGTCCAGAAGAAAGCGGCCGACCGCCGAGCCCGCCTCATGGTCGGTCGCGCCCACCTGATCGACCGGCTCCAGCGGCTCCAGCCAGCTGTTGCGCACGATCGGAATGCCTGAATTGTGAAGCCGTCTGAGGTTCTCCTCATCATGCAGGCCGACGATCAGCAGGCCGCTGCACTCCTCCGCCAGCGCCTCGAGTTCCATGCCGTTGCGCGTGCTGCGGATGCGCAGGGCATAGCCAAGCAGCTGGGCCTCACGCTGGACGCCGTTCTGGATCTGCATATGGAGTTCGGTGTTGGTGACATCATTGTCATCGAAGACGACGCCGAGCACCCGGCTGGTGGATGCGGTCTTGCGGTAGCCGAGGCGCACGGCCGTTTCGTTGACCTTCAGCCGCGTGGCCTCGCTGACGCCGCTCTTGCCCGAAAGAGCACGCGACACCGCGAATTTCGAAAGTCCGGTTTCATCGGCAATGGTCTGGATCGTTACGCGCGACAAGGGGGCTCCTCACATTCATGCGGCATTATGGCCCGAAAGGGCGCGCGATGCCACAGTTCAAAAAAAACCTGAACCTAACACTTTACATAACAAAACTTCTATTTCAAGCTAGCTGTTAGTCGATGAAGGATAACGGAGCATCGACAGTAGGAGGAAAATCCATGAGGAATTTGAGCCGCAGAGCTTTTCTCGCGGCAGGGACGGCGTTTGCCGCTCTGCTGGCGCTGCCCGCCTGGGCTGAAATGGAATATAAGTCGCCCAATCTGGAAGAAGCGGTAAAGGCCGGCGATCTTCCCCCGGTCGCCGAGCGCCTGCCGGAAAACCCGCTGGTGATCACGCCCCGCGATCAGCCGGGCACGCAGGGTGGCACATGGAACCATGCGCTGGTCGGCGGCGGATCGCTGTCCATGCTGGTGCGCTATCAGGGCTATGAGCCGATGGTGCGCTTCACGCCGGACTGGTCCGGCGTCACGCCCAATGTCGCCGAATCCTTCGAGGTCAACGAGGATTCCACCGAATATACTTTCACCCTGCGCAAGGGCATGAAGTGGTCGGACGGCGAGCCCTACACCACCGAGGATGTAAAGTTCTGGTATGAGGACGTTTTCCAGAACCCGGAACTGACCATCGGCGATCAGGCCTTCTGGTATTCGACCGACGGCTCGGTTGCCGAACTGGAAGTGGTCGACGACCAGACCTTCAAGGTCAAGTTCGCGCAGCCGAACGGCTTCTTCGCCCAGCAACTCGCCTGGGCACAGCAGGACCAGATCACCCGCACGCCGAAGCATTATCTCAAGCAGTTCCACATCAAATACAATCCGGATGCCAACGAACTCGCCAAGGAGCGCGGCTATGAAAGCTGGGTGGCGTTGTTCCAGCGCGAATGCGGCGTGCAGCAGGACAATGACTTCTTCCAGAATTCCAACCGTCCGACGCTGAATGCCTGGAAGTTCACGATCGCGCCCGGCGAGGATACCGAACGCGCTGTCGCCGTGCGCAATCCCTATTACTGGAAGGTCGATACCGAAGGCACGCAGCTGCCCTATTTCGATGAGATCAACTATCAGATGGTCGGCGATCCGGAAGTGCTTCTCCTGAAGACGCTTCAGGGCGAGATCGACATGATGGACCAGTATATCGCAACGCCCGCCAACAAGCCGGTGCTTTATGACGCGCAGGAAAGCGGCGACTTCCATTTCTATACGCTGAAGGAAACCGCGGCGAATGTGATGGTGTTCCAGCTCAATCTGAACCACACCGATCCGGTCAAGAACGCGCTCTACAACAACCGCGATTTCCGCGTGGCGCTGTCCCACGCCATCGATCGCCAGGCGATGCTCGATGCCGTGTTCGTCGGCCAGGGCGCGCCGGCCCAGCCTTCGATCGTCGAAGGCGATCCCCTCTATGTCGAGCGGCTCGCCAAGCAATACACCGAATATGATCCGGAAAAGGCCAATGCGATCCTGGACGAGATCCTGCCCAACAAGGACAGCGAGGGGTTCCGGCTCGATTCCGAAGGCCGGCGCGTGACGATCATCTTCGAGATCGATCAGGTGCGCACCACCTTCCTCGACATGTTCCAGCTTGCGATACCGAACTTCCGCGATGTCGGCATCGATGCGCAAATCCGCACCATGGACCGTTCGCTCTGGGAAACCCGCGTCCGCCATGGCCGCGAGTTTGACGCCACGGCCCACCAGTTCGGCGCAAACAGCGGCGTCGCGGCGATGCTCGATCCGCGCTACTTCGTGCCGTTCAACACCAATGCGCTTTATGCGCAGGGTTGGGCCCTGCACTTCAACCAGCCGGACAATGACGCCGCCATCGAGCCGCCGGACGATGTGAAGGCGCAGCAGGCGCTCTACAAGAAACTGCTGGCCACCGGCGATCAGGACAAGCAGCACGAGATCATGCTGGAACTCCTGAACAATGCCGCCGACCAGTTCCTCGTCTTCGGCGTCAGCCTGCCCCCGGATGGTTACGGCGTGATCAAGAACGACATGGTCAACACCATGCCGGTCATGCCGAACTCGTTCGGCTGGCCGACGCCCGGACCGTCGGCGCCGGAGCAGTTCTTCAAGAACTGATCGGCAGAAACATCTGTCACCTTCGACCGACCAAGGGCCGGCCCGTTCCTCCACGGGCCGGCACCAGCCCCGCCTTACCTAACGGAACCGACACATGAAGCCCATCGACCCGATCGCAGCCGCCAGTCTCAGAACGCCGGACTGGTATAAGACCGCCACCCGCTGGACCCAGCTCACGCTGGTCGAGAACGACCCGGTCAAGTTCGATCCGGATTTCTGGATCGATGTGTTCCAACGCACCCGTTCCAACGCGGTCTGCCTGTCCGCCGGCGGCTATATCGGCTTTTACCCGTCCAAGGTTCCGCTGCATTATGTCAGCAAATATCTCGGCGACACCGATCCGTTCGGCCGCCTCGTCGATGGCGCGCGATCGCTCGGCATGCATGTCATGGCCCGCGTCGATCCGCACGCCATCCATCAGGATGCCGCTGAGGCGCATCGCGAATGGATCGCCGTCGACAAGGATGGCAAACCCCGCCGCCACTGGGCCTTTCCCGATGTGTGGGTCACCTGCGCCTATGGCGATTACAACAACAGGTTCATGCCGCAGGTCGTGAAGGAAATCACCCGCGACTACGATATCGACGCGATCTTCGCCAATCGCTGGCAGGGCCATGGCGTGTGCTATTGCGAGAGCTGCAAGACCCGGTTCAAGGGCGCCACCGGCTTCGATCTGCCGATGACCAGCGATGTCAACGATCCCGCTTGGCGGGCATGGTCCGGCTGGCGCCGCGATGTGCTGACCCGGATGGTCATCGCCTGGGATAATGACGTCAAGGCGATCCGCCCGCATGCGAGTTTCATTCCCAATATGGGCGGTGAATCGCTGATGGAATTCGATATCGGCCTGATCGAGAAGCATTGCCCCTTCCTGGTCGTCGATCATCAGGGCCGGCGCGGGCTGGAGCCGATCTGGCTGGCCGGCCGCAATGCCAAGCGGATGCGCGCCACCTTCCGCGACCGCCCTGTGGTGCTGATCACCTCGATCGGTCCCGAAGAGCAATATCGCTGGAAGGATTCCGTCACCACCGGGGCGGAAATCGAAAGCTGGATCGCGAACGGCGTCACCCACGGCATGCTGCCCTGGTTCACGAAATTCAACGGCGTGGTGCCGGATGAGCGCTGGGTCGCCCCGGTCGCCGCCGGCTTCGAAAAGCACGAGAAGCTTCAGGCGATGCTCGAGGCCACCACGCCGACCGCCGAGATCGCGATTATCGACCCCACCACGACCCTGAAAAACTGGGCGCGCGACGAGCGCCGTCAGGCCGAGGGCGATGATCTCGGCTTTTACCACGCGCTGATCGAGGCGAAGCTGCCCTTCGAATTCCTCTCCGACGAGGCAATGACGGCGGAAAGCCTGGATCGCTTCAAGCTGGTCATTCTCGCCAATGCCTCCAATCTGTCCGATGCCCAATGCGCACTCCTGAGAGACTATGCCGCGCGCGGCGGCAGCCTGATCGCCGCCCACGAAACGGCGATGCGCGACGAGAGCGGCAATGCGCGCGACGCATTCGCGCTTGGCGACGTGTTCGGGGTGAAGCGAACAGCGCTGGCGCGCGGGCCGGTCAAGAACAGCTATATCGTCCTTTCCGGCGGCCACCCGCTCACGCAGAGCTATGAAGGCGCCGGGCGGATCATCGGCGGCACCAAGCTTGCAGAGGTCGAAACCGTTGCGGGCACCGAGACGCCGTTCCTCAGTATTCCGGACTTTCCGGATCTGCCGATGGAGGAAGTCTATCCCCGCGAGGAGCCGCGCGGCGCCGCGGTCGTCACCCGCGAAACCGAGGCCGGCGGCCGCACGGTCTATATCCCGTGGAATATCGGCGGCATCTTCTGGGAGGTGCTGACCGCCGATCATCAGCGACTGATCGAAAACGCCGTACGCTGGGCGATGGGCGGCAGGTCGCGCGTCAGCGTTTCCGGGCATTCGGTGCTGGATATCGCGGTGCGCGAGAGCGGCGATACGCTTGCCGTTCTGCTGTTCAACCTCACCAATCCGATGATGTTCAAGGGGCCGACGCGATCGATCTATCCGGTTGGTCCGCACACGGTCTCGATCGCGATCCCCGAGGGTCGGTCCGTCCAGGACGCGCAATTGCTGATCGCCGGCAAGACGGCCGAATACCGGACAACGGGCGACACGGTGGAGGTCGATGTTCCCGAAATCGACCTTCTGGAAACGGTCGAGGTCCGCTGGTCATGATAGTGTCTGAAACCACAAGGACAGCTCGGACGGGAGGACGCTGATGCTGCGCTATATCATCATGCGGATCATATACATGATCCCGACCCTGTTCGGCATTTCCATCATCGCCTTCGTCATCATCCAGCTTCCGCCGGGCGACTATGTTACCTCGCTGATCGCCTCGATGAGCGACAGCGGCCAAGCCTTCGACCCGGCGGAGATCGCGCGGTTGAGGGAAATCTACGGCTTCGACGACCCGATCTATGTCCAGTACTACAAGTGGATTTCCGGCATTCTCCTGCATGGCGATTTCGGCCAGTCCTTCGAGTGGAAGCGGCCGGTCAGCGAATTGATCTGGGAGCGCATGGGCGCGACGCTTGCCGTCTCCGTCGCCTCGCTGCTGTTCGTCTGGGCGGTGTCGCTGCCAATCGGCATCTATTCGGCGGTGAAGCGGCATTCGCTCGGCGACCATGTCTTCACCTTCTTCGGCTTTCTCGGCCTTGCGATCCCGAACTTCATTCTGGCGCTGACGCTGATGTATTTCTCCTACAAGGTGATGGGCCAGAGCGTTGGCGGGCTGTTCTCGCCGGAATATGCCCATGCGGAATGGTCCTGGGGTAAGCTTTTCGACCTACTGGCGCATCTGTGGATCCCGGTGGTCGTGATCGGCACGGCGGGCACCGCCTCGCTGATCCGCATATTGCGCGCCAACCTGACCGACGAGCTCAACAAGCCCTATTACATCACCGCCCGCGCCAAGGGCCTGCATCCGACAAAGGCGCTGATCAAATATCCGGTGCGGATCGCGCTCAACCCCTTCGTCTCGGCGATCGGCTGGGTGCTGCCCAACCTGATCTCGGGCGTCACCATCACCGCGATCGTGCTCAACCTGCCGACGGCCGGGCCGCTTCTCCTGCGCGCGCTGATTTCGCAGGACATGTATCTCGCCGGCTCCTTCATCCTCCTCATGGGCGTTCTCACCCTGATCGGCATGCTGGTGTCCGACATCCTGCTCGCCATGCTCGATCCCCGGATAAGGTTTGACCAATGAGCGACAATATTTTCCAGGAAACCGCGCTGCATGAGCCGACGCACCATCATGGGCTCGATCGTCCCGCGATCACCCCGCTGAAAAAGGGCGTCACCAGCGATACCGACGCGGCGGCCGGCCAGTGGACGCTTATCTGGCACAAATTCGCCAAGGACAGGCTCGCGATCGTTGCCGGGATCGTCATTCTGAGCCTTTACCTGATCGGCATCTTCGCCGAGTTCCTCGCGCCGAATCTGGCCCAGTCCGCCCGCCCGCAATATTCCTACGCCCCGCCGCAGACGATTTCCTTTTTCGTCGAGGACGAGAACGGCGACCGGAAATTCCTGCCGCATGTGAAGGGCTACAGCGTCACGGTGGACCAGGCGTCGCTGCGGCGTTCCTTCGTCGTCGATGACAGCAAGGTGGTGCCGATCGGCTTTTTCGTGCGCGGGCCGGAATACAAGATGTGGGGGCTTTTCCCCTCCGATCTGCATCTGGTGGGCCCCTTGAAGGCGAACGACCCGTTCTACCTGCTCGGCGCCGACAAGCTCGGCCGCGACCTCTTCAGCCGGGTGATCTACGGCACGCGGGTTTCGATGTCGATCGGCCTGATCGGGGTGTGCATCAGCCTGATCCTCGGCGTGGTGATGGGGGCGCTGTCCGGCTATTACGGCGGCTGGGTGGATCTTCTGATCCAGCGGATCATCGAGATCATCTCGGCGATGCCGACCATCCCGCTCTGGCTCGGTCTTGCCGCCGCCATTCCGGTGTCGCTCGCCCCTCTGAAGGTCTATTTCCTGATCACGCTGATCGTGTCGCTGCTTGGCTGGACCTCGCTTGCCCGCGAGGTGCGCGGACGCTTCTTTGCGCTTCGGGGCGATGATTTCGTCACCGCCGCCAGGCTCGACGGCTCGAACGAGCGCCGGATTATCTTCCGCCATATCCTGCCGTCGCTGACGAGCCATATCCTCGCCGTCGTCACGCTGGCGCTGCCGACCATGATCGTCGCGGAAACCGCTCTCTCCTTCCTTGGCGTCGGGCTGAAGCCGCCGGTCGTCTCCTGGGGCGTGCTGCTGCAGGATGCGCAGAACATCCGCACCATCTCGACCGCCCCGTGGCTCTTGATCTGGCCCGCCGGCGCGGTCGTGATCGCGGTGCTCTCCTTCAACTTCCTCGGCGATGGCCTGCGCGATGCCGCCGATCCCTACGATAGCTGAGGCGATGACCATGACCACACCCCAGACCATCGTTCACGATCATCCGGGCTTCGGTGATGCGGTGCTATCGGTGAAGAACCTGTCCATCGACTTCCACCTGCGCCAGCACATCCTCCACGCGGTGCGCGATGTCACCTTCGATCTCCATCGCGGCAAGACGCTGGCGCTGGTCGGCGAGAGCGGCTCCGGCAAGTCGGTGACCGCGCGTTCGCTGCTGAAGATCGTCGACAAGGTGGCGACGATCACCAGCGGCACGATCGTGCTCGATACCGACGGCAAGCCCGTCGATATCCATGCGCTGCCGGACGAGGGCAAGGAAATCCGCGCCATCCGCGGCGGCCGGATCTCGCTGATCTTCCAGGAGCCGATGAGTTCGCTCTCGCCGGTCCACACGATCGGCGACCAGATCATCGAGGCGCTGAGGCTCCACCGGAACATGAACAAGGCAGAGGCGCGGGCGGAGACGATCAATCTTCTGTCGCAGGTGGAAATCCCGAACCCGGAAGCGATGATCGACCGCTACACCTTCGAGTTCTCCGGCGGCATGCGGCAAAGGGCCATGATCGCCATGTCGCTCGCCTGCGATCCAGATATCCTGATCGCCGATGAACCGACAACGGCGCTCGACGTGACGACGCAGGCCGAAATCCTCGACCTCATCAAGCGCCTGCAGGTGGAACGCGGCATGGCGATGCTGCTGATCACCCACGATCTCGGCGTCGTCGCCGAGGTCGCCGACGAGGTGGCGGTGATGCGCTTCGGCGTGATCGTTGAGCGTGGCCCGGTCGACGAGATTTTCTACAACGCCAAGCATCCCTATACCCGCCAGCTTCTGTCTTCGACCGTGCGGCTCGAAAAACCGCGTGTCGCGGACACCGCCCGGACCGAAGTGAAGGACGACGTCGTTCTGTCGGTGCGCAACCTCACCAAGGTGTTCGGCGCCGGCGCCGGCAAGAAGGGCTTTATCCTCAAGGCCGTGGACGACGTTTCCTTCGACCTGAAGCGCGGCGAAAATCTCGGTATCGTCGGCGAGAGCGGCTCGGGCAAGACCACGATGGGACGGCTGATCCTGCGCGTGTTGGACCCGACATCGGGCTCGGTGATCTACCGCCCCGGCGATGGCTCCGAGACCGAGGTGACGACGCTCGACAAGCAGGGCCTGCGCAACTTCCACAGCCAGGTCCGGCTGGTGTTTCAGGACCCGTTCGCCTCGCTCAATCCGCGCATGACGGTGCGGCAGGTGGTTGCCGACCCGCTTGTGGTGCAGGGCAAGCTCTCGGGCCGAGAAATCGAGGAAAAGGTCGGCGACCTGCTGGAACTCGTCGGCCTCGACCGTTCCGCGATGGAGCGTTATCCGCATGCCTTCTCCGGCGGTCAGCGGCAGCGCATCGGCATCGCCCGGGCCTTGGCGCTCGATCCCAAGGTGATCATCGCCGATGAGGCGACCTCCGCGCTCGACGTCTCGATCCGGGCGCAGATCCTCGATTTGCTGCTCGACCTGCAGAAGCGCCTCGATCTCTCCTACATCTTCATCGCCCACGACATTTCGGTGGTCCGCTATTTCTGCGACCGCGTGGCGGTGATGCATCGGGGGAAGCTGGTGGAGCTCGGCAGCGCCGAGCAGATCTGCACCGCGCCGGAAGAGGACTACACCCGCAGCCTGATTTCCGCCGTGCCGAACCCGGACCCGCGCAACAAGCGCATGCTGCACCGAACCAGATTTACTGCCTGAGGAGTTTTTCGATGCCGAAATTTGCCGCCAATTTATCGTTTCTCTACGCCGACCTGCCGTTCCTCGACCGCATCGCCGCCGCCGCCAAGGACGGGTTTCCCGCCGTCGAATATGTCGGCCCGTATGATTTCCCGGAGGAGGACGTTGCCGCCGCGCTGAAGGCCGCCAACGTCAAGCAGGCGCTGTTCAACCTGCCGGCCGGCGACTGGGCCGGCGGCGAGCGCGGCATCGGCTGCCTGCCGGACCGGGCGGAGGAGTTCAAGGCGGGCGTGGACAAGGCGATTTCCTATGCGAAGGCGCTCGGTTGCCCTAAGGTGAACTGCCTCGCCGGTATCGCGCCGAAGGGTGTCGCCGCCGAAAAGCTCGAGCAAACGCTGGTCGAAAACCTGAAATACGCTGCGCCGCGCCTCGCCGATGCCGGCGTCAAGCTGCTGCTGGAACCGATCAACCTGCGTGACATTCCGGGCTTCTTCGTTTCAACCACGGATCACGCCGAACGGATTCTCGATGCCGTCGGCTCGGACAACCTGTTCATCCAGTACGACATCTACCACACCCAGATCATGCAGGGCGACCTTGCCGAAACCTACAAGCGGCTCAAGGCGAAGATCGCCCATGTGCAGCTTGCCGACAACCCCGGCCGTCACGAGCCGGGCACGGGCGAAATAAATTATCCCTATCTTTTCAATATACTGGACGCGGAAGGTTATGACGGCTTCATCGGCTGCGAATACAAGCCTTCGGCCGGCACAAGCGAAGGCCTCGGCTGGATGAAGCCCTGGCGCTAAGGAGTGAGCACATGAAAATCGGATTTATCGGCCTCGGCCTCATGGGCCGTCCCATGGCGGCGCACCTGATCGACGCCGGCCACGAGCTCTATATCAACCGGGTGAAGCCGGTCTCTGAATTCCTCGTTGAAAAGGGCGCCACGGCCTGCGATACGCCGAAAGCCGTTGCCGAGGCCGCTGATATCATCATCACCATCGTGCCGGATACGCCGGATGTCGAAACCGTTCTGTTCGGTGAGAACGGCGTGGCCGACGGTCTTTCCGAAGGCAAGATGGTGATAGACATGAGTTCGATTTCTCCGGTGGAGACCAAGGCATTTGCCGAAAGGATCGCGGCGAAGGGCTGCGGTTATCTCGACGCCCCGGTCTCCGGCGGCGAAGTGGGCGCGAAGAACGCGGCGCTGACGATCATGGTCGGCGGTTCTGATGCCGATTTCGAGCGCGGCAAGCCCTTGTTTGAGGCGATGGGCAAGACCATCACCCATGTCGGCCCGGTCGGCGATGGCCAGACCGCCAAGGTCGCCAACCAGATCATCGTCGGTCTGACGATCGAGGCCGTGGCGGAAGGCCTGCTGTTCGCCAAGAAGGCGGGGGCGGACCCGGCCAAGGTGCGCGAGGCGCTGATGGGCGGCTTCGCCGGCTCGACAATCATGAAGGTCCATGGCGAGCGGATGATCGCGCGCACCTTCGATCCCGGCTTCCGCATCCGCCTGCACCGCAAGGACATGGCGCTCGCGGTGAACGCCGCCCGCGACATCGGCCTCGCTTTGCCGAATGCGGCCACCACCGAGCAACTGATGAACGCCGCGATCGCCCGTGGCGATGGTGACAAGGATCACTCGGCGCTGATCCGGACGCTGGAGGCGCTGGCGGGGTTGTGATCGAACGATCTTCGCCCTTAGGCGCAGGGTACCGCATGCTGCCTTGCGGCTTGCTCCCAGTAATCTCTCCCGCCTGCGGGAGAGATGCGCTGAAAGGGGCAGTGAGCAGCGTTTCAGTCCGCGAGGGCGATCGCGAGGATGGTCTCCCCCCTCACTGTCGCTTTCGCGACATCTCTCCCCTCCGGGGCGAGAAGGTTGGGGGCTCTGCGGTGAAGCCCGCCGGAGTTCGGCGTCACATCTGTATGGCGCAAGTCGGGGAGAGGCGCAGGTCAAAGCCGCCGACCCTTTCGAGATAATATGATGAGGACATCATGACGAAAATACCGATGCAGACGCCGTTCGGGGCGGTCTATTTCCGCAAATCGAACCCGCCGCGCGAGGACTGGGAGCGCGATTACGGCGTCGCGGCAGAGGACGGCCTGAATGTCTTCCGTCACTGGTTCATGTGGAGCGCGATCGAGCGGCGGCCCGGCTTTTACGACTGGGAGGAATATGACCGCCAGATGGACCTCGCCGCCGAAAACGGCATCAAGACCATCATCGCCGAGCTGACCCACACCGTGCCGGACTGGGCCTATCGCAAGTTCGCCCATGCCCGCCAGATGCGCGCCGATGGCAGCGAGCTTCCGGCGATCATGGGCGTGTCCGCGGCAACCGGCGGCTTTGCGCCTAATGGTGGCGGTGCCGGTTCGCTGACGATGAACTGCCCGGAGGTGAAGGAGGCCGCTGGCGCCTTCCTGACCGCGCTCGCGGAGCGTTACAAGGGCCACCCGGGGCTTCTCGGGTATGATGTCTGGAACGAGTGCAATTATGCGCCCTCCGTCGACTACAACCCGCACACCAAGGCCGCCTTCCGCGTCTGGCTGCAGCAAAAATACGGCGATCTCGATACGCTGGCAAAGGCCTGGTATCGCTATTCCTATGCCGAGTGGGACGATATCGAGCCGCCGCACCAGATCGCACCCTATCCCGAATGCCTAGACTGGCTCGATTTCAAGCGCGAGAATTACTACGGCCAGATGCAGTTTCGCATCGACACCATCCGCGCCGTCGATCAGGATTGCCTGATCGCCGCCCACGGCGTCGCCGGGGCGATCCCCGACATGGCCGCGCGCGGGTCGGATGACTGGCTCGCCGCCTCGAAGGTCGAGGTCTATGGCTATACCTTCGTTCATGCGCGCAAGGGCAACCAGTCGTGGCGCAGCTTCTATGCCGCCGATCTCAACCGCGCCGCCGCCCGCGGCAAACCATTCTGGCACGCGGAGCGGCAGGGCGGGCCGCTGTGGATGCAGCCGCAGGTCGTCGGGCGCGACAAGGAGGATGGCCGCGTCGCCGAGCCCGAAGATATCCGGGTCTGGTCGCTGACCTCGTTTGCCGGCGGCGCGCGCGGCATGCTGAACCTGCGCTACCGACCGCTGCTCGATGGTCCGTTGTTCGGCGCCTTCGGCTCCTACGGCATGGATGGTTCGCGCACGCCGCGCTCCGACATGGCCTCGAAGATCGCGAAGTGGACCAATGCGCCGGAGCAAAAGCCGCTTCTGGCGGCGAAGCCGGTGAAGGGCGAGATCGGCATTCTTGTCGCCCCGGAAACGCAGGCCTGGGATTATCTCCTGAGCCATGAGGGCAATTACGAGACCTACAGGGAAGCCATGTGGGGCGCCTATCGCGGCTTCTTCGACAATGGCATCCAGGCCGACTGGGTGCATATCGAGGATATCGACGCCTATGACGCGCTCTACTTCCCCTACCCCATCATGCTGACAAGCGAGAACGCCGCAAAACTCGCCGAATGGGTGAAGGCCGGCGGCACGCTGGTGTCGGAGGCCTGCCCCGGCTATTTCGGTGATCGCGGCAAGGTCGGCACGGTGCAGCCGAACAACGGGCTCGACGCCGTCTTCGGCGTCCGCGAGGACAAAGTCGAGTTCATGCCGGATATCGGTGACCGCATCCGCTTCACGCTCGATGGCGTTTCGACGACGGGCGGCGGCTTCCTGCAGTCCTACACCGTCAACGAGGGCCGCGAACTGGCGCGTTTTGCCGATGGTCGGATCGCGATCGTCGAGAACGCGTTCGGCAAGGGCAGCACGCTGCTCGTCGGCACCCATCCCTCAGTCGGCTATTACCGCGACCAGTCGGAGGCGGGAAAGCGCTATTTCGCCCGCTGCTTCGCCTTCACCGGCAAGAAGGCCCACACCGTCACCTCCAACCCCGCGGTACAGATCCGCCTGCACGAGAGCGCGGACGGCCGCTATCTCTGGCTGGTCAACGCCACACGGCAGGCGCAGACCGGAACGGTGACGGATGGCGAGGGCAAGCCCCTCACCAGCGCCGAAAACCACTGGGCCGGCGACGGCGCTTCCCTGAAAGACGGCCGCTTCGCCCTACCCCCGCGCGATCTGTTGATCGTAAGGCTGGCGTAAGAGAAAACCTCCTCCACGGCGCAGGCGCGTGCCATGGAGGAGCCCCCTGCCCCGCTTGTCCCGACGGGCTCTTGGAGCGTCGACCGACCGCTGCGATCGACCGAAGGCGCGGTCGGTCACTTTCAATGCGCAAATGGAACAACTGCGGTCCGGTTCGTGTGCGAAACTCTCCATGGCTGGGCGCAATCCGCCCAGCGTTCCGGAGGGACGATGGTCACGGTCATATCAGGCATCTGGGCGCTTCTGGTCGGCATCGTGCTGATCATGCTCGGCAATGGCATGCAGTTTACCCTCATTGGCCTGCGTGGCGGGCTGGAGGGGTTTTCGCCGGCCGCGCTCGCCATCGTGACATCCGGCTATTTCGTCGGCTTCCTGTCCGGCGCCCGCTACACCCCTGCCCTGATCCGCAATGTCGGGCATGTCCGGGTTTTCGCGGCGCTCGGCAGCTTCATGTCGGCCGCGCTGATCACGCTTCCGTTGATCGTCGAGCCCTGGGCCTGGACGCTGCTGCGCATCCTGATCGGGTTCTGCATGTCGGGCATCTACGTCACGGCGGAAAGCTGGCTCAACGACGCATCGACCAATGAGACCCGCGGCAAGGTGCTGTCCGCCTACATGATCGCGCAGACGCTCGGCATCATCGGCGCACAGGGACTTCTGACGCTTGGCGACGCGCAAACCCCGGTGCTGTTCATCGGCGCTTCGATCCTCGTCTCGATCTCGTTCGCGCCGGTGCTACTCACCGTCGGACATGCGCCTCGAACGGAGGTCACACGGCCGATGCCTCTTCGCGAACTCTATCGTCAGTCGCCGCTCGGCGCGATCGGCATATTTCTGCTGGGAAGCGCCTATGCCACGCAGTCCGGCATGAGCGCCGTTTTCGGGACGCTGATCGGCATGACGGCGGACCAGATTGCCCTGCTCGTGGCAATGCTGTTTGCCGGCGCGCTCGCCTTTCAGTACCCGATTGGCTGGATCTCGGATCGCATGGATCGGCGCCGGTTGATCTTCGCGGCGTCGCTCATCGGCACGTTCTCATGCTTGTTGGGCTGGATAGCGGGCGGCGGATTGTGGCCGATGATGGCCTCGGCCTTCGTCGCCGGCGGCATGACCACGCCGCTTTACGCGCTGCTGCTGGCCCACACGAATGATTTTCTTTCGCCGGAGGATATGCCGGCCGCCTCCGGCGGGCTGGTGTTCACCTTCGGGCTCGGCGCGATCATCGGCCCGCTCGCCACGGGCTGGGCGATGGAATGGGCCGGCCCGTTCACCTTCTGGCTGGTGTTGAGCGTTACCTTCGCGGCGATCGCCCTTTACGCGCTTTATCGCATGACGCAGCGGCCGGGCGTTCCCGTCGACCAGACCGAAAGCTATCTCGGCGTCACGCCATCCGCGACGCCGGTTGCCGTTGAGGCCGCAAGCGTCTGGGCGGCCGAGCAGGCCGAGACCGATGGCAACCCCGTGCGCGAAGACGGCTGAAGCTCCCTGCAGCAGGGCCGGTTCGCGCCACGGCGCGCCGGATCAAGCCGGCGCGGCGCTATCGAGGATCTCGCGCTTGCCGACATGGTTGGCAGGGCCGACGAGGCCTTCGCGTTCCATGCGCTCCACCAGCGAGGCAGCCCGGTTGTAGCCGATCGACAGGCGGCGCTGGATATAGGAGGTCGAGCACTTCTTGTCGCGCTGGACGATCTTCACCGCCTTTGCGAAAAGATCGTCGGCGTCGTCGTCCTCGCTGCCCATATCGGTGGCATCGAATACGGCGGTATCCTCTTCGCCCTCGTCTTCCTCTTCCTCGTCGACCACGACGCTGCCGAGATAGGTGGGCGTGCCTTGCGTCTTCAGATGGGCGACGACCTTTTCCACCTCGTGGTCGGAAACGAATGGGCCGTGCACGCGGGCGATCCGTCCGCCACCCTTCATGTGCAGCATATCCCCCTGCCCCAGCAGGTATTCCGCGCCCTGCTCGCCAAGGATGGTGCGGCTGTCGATCTTCGAGGTCACCTGGAAGGAGATGCGCGTTGGGAAATTAGCCTTGATCGTGCCGGTGATGACATCGACCGAGGGCCGCTGCGTCGCCATGATCAGGTGGATGCCGGCCGCGCGCGCCATCTGCGCCAGACGCTGGATCGTACCCTCGATCTCCTTGCCGGCGACCATCATCAGATCGGCCATCTCGTCAACGATGACGACGATATAGGGCAGCGCCGAGAGATCGAGTTCCTGTTCCTCGAAAATCTGCTCGCCGGTGGTGCGGTCAAAGCCGGTGGGCACCGACACCATGATGGTTTCGCCGGTCGTGCGCGCCTCGGCGACGCGTTTGTTGAAGCCGTCGATATTGCGCACGCCGAGCCGCGACATCTTGCGATAGCGGTCTTCCATTTCGCGCACGGCCCATTTCAGCGCCAGAACCGCCTTTTTCGGATCGGTCACGACCGGGGTCAGAAGATGCGGGATGCCGTCATAGACCGACAGTTCCAGCATTTTCGGGTCGACCATGATCAACCGGCATTCTTCCGGCCTGAGGTGATAAAGCAGCGACAGGATCATGGTGTTGATGGCGACCGACTTGCCTGAACCCGTCGTGCCGGCCACCAGCAGATGCGGCATTTTCGCCAGTTCCGCGACAACCGGCTCGCCGCCGATATTCTTGCCAAGGCAGAGCGGCAGGCGGAAATCCGTGGTCATGTAGAGCCGGTTTTCGAGAAGCTCTCTCAGATAGACCGTCTCGCGCTCCTCGTTCGGCAGCTCAATGCCGATCACATTGCGGCCGGGAATGACCGCGACGCGCGCCGAAAGCGCCGACATCGACCGGGCGATATCGTCGGAAAGGTTGATCACCCGCGATGATTTGACCCCCGGCGCTGGCTCGAATTCGTAGAGCGTGACCACGGGGCCGGGTCGGACATCGATGATCTCGCCCTTGACGCCGAAATCCTCCAGTATGCTTTCCAGCAGTCCGGCGCTCTGTTCCAGCACTTCCTGGCTCAGATCGCTGGTCTCGTCTGCAAGCGGCGCCTGTAAGAGCTCGATCGAGGGGAACAGGAAATCGGTCTGTTCGTGCTTGGCCAGAACGTTCAGGGGCCCGGCGACATCGTCCGACGCGTCGTTTTCCTCCGGTGCGGTCTCGTGCGGCTGCATCTCGCCGAAATCGGCAATGTCGGCTTCCGCTTCGTCTTCCCACGCATCCTCTTCTATCTCGGCGAAGGCCTCGTCCTGTTCGCCCGTCAGGTCGCTTTCATCAATGGCATCGCTCGCCTCGACAGGTGCCTCCTGCGCCGGAGCGGGCTCTGCCTCAAAGTAATCGTCTGCCGCGCGCCGGGTCGGGCTGTAGAGCAGCACCTGCCGGTAAAGCGCGACCGGCGAAGGCCCCTCCTCCGCGCTTGTCGTCGGCTCATCGGCGGCGGTTTCCACCGCATCGGAGGCGGCGGTCAAAGGCATGAAACCGTCTTGCGCACCCGCCTCATCGGCAGGGTCGTCTTCCGCAGGCGCCACGGCCTCGGCCTTGGGCGCCGGCGTTGCACCGTCGAACAGCCCGAGTTCCATCATCTCGAATGCGAGCCCGTCCGGAATGAAGGCGAGCGCCCCTGCCCCGGCCTGTGCCTGGCGGGTCTCGTCCGTCGTTGCTGCGGTTGGGGCATCATGCATTTCAGAGATCGAGGGGACTTGCGGAATGTTCACTTGGCTTTCGTCATTGTTTGTTGATGTCTGTTGCGTCGTCGTTTGCGTGACGGGCTCCGGATCGGTTTCGGGCTCGAGCAAGTCCGGCTGTGCTGCGTCATGCTGCTGCGCGCCGAGCGGGTGGAACAGGAAATCCACCAGCACCGACGGTTCATCCCGGAACGGCTCCGGGGCGGGATATTGTAGAGCCCCCTCCCCCCGTTCTGCAGGCAGTTCTTCGGCAATGCGATCCTGTAGCGCTGCTGCGGGCGATTGCGGCGGCAGGTCTTCGAGCGCCTCCGGCTTTGCGGACGACGCCGGCGATTCGGGGTGCTTCCTGTGCGGCGTGCGCGTGAAGCGCACATTCGGTCCCAGCACGAAGGGGCGCTGCCAGGTCGGAAGCCGGTCGGGATCGAGGATCGCCGCATCCGGATTGCGCCGCGACGGTTCCGTGATCCGGTCGTCACTGCTTGTCTGATCACCGTCCGTCCGCAGCGATCCGGCAGGTTTCGATTGAAGGCTTGGAGAACGCGAAAAGGGCATGCTGATGGAGACCAATCTGAGGGCTGTCACTCAGCAGAAGTGATAGAAAAGAAACCTTAACCAGTCGTTTCCTCCGGCCAAGATCGGCATCGCAAACCGGCTGCGCGTAGCTCCTGTCACCCGACGAAACCTGACTGCCGGGCCGGTGGCTCAGGGCGTCGACGCTACTTCGGTTCAGTCTCAGTCATCGAGAAGCTGGCGCAGGCGCCGGGTCGCGGAGCGGCCGAGCGGGAAGTCGCGGCTGTCCGCGCCGAAGCGGAGCAGGCTGCGCCCGCCCGCCTGCCACTCAACCGTGTGGATATGTTCGAGGTTGACGATCAACGAGCGGCTCAGCCGGCAAAAAGGGGGCGATGGCAGGTCGGCCTCGAACTTGCCGAGCAGGCCGCCGGCGAGATAGGTCTGGTCGCTATCGAGATGCACCCGCGTGAAGTCGGCTTCCGCCTGCAACAGCGTGATCGAACTGACCGGAACCATCACCGACGACATCATCGACTTCAGCAGAATGCGCGCCGGCGGCCGGGCTTCGGCGGCGGCCGCCAACGGCGGCGGCGCAAGGCGTTCCCTGAGGCGGTTGATCGCGGTCTCGAGGCGGTCCGGGTCGACCGGCTTGACCAGAAAATCGAGTGCGGCGACATCGAAGGCGTCGGTGGCATAGAGGCTGTAGGCGGTCACCACGATCACGGCGGTTTCGGGCGACAGGTCTGTGACGATCTCGAAGCCCTTGCCGCTCGACAATTCGATATCGAGGAACACGGCGTCCGGGCGCAGCGCGGCGATCAGGTCGCGCGCCTGGTCGATCGTGCCGGCCTCGCCGATCACCTCGATATCGTCGAAGACTGCGAGCATGCGCTTGAGCCCGCGCCGGGCCGGCGGCTCGTCATCGATGAGGATTACACGCGGCATGCGGACCCCCTCAGCATCAGCCTTGCGACGACGCGGTCGTCCACCTGCTTCAGGGTCAGCTCATAACCTTCCGGGTAGTGAAGGTGAAGGCGCATTCTGGTATTGGCGAGGCCGATGGCGGGGCGGCCCGGTCGCTCCGGCTGCAGCGTGCCGGAATTGACCACCTCGATGACGATGCTCCTGTCATCGAGGCGCTCCACGTTGACGCCGATCTCGATGGCGTCATCCTGATGCCGCAGGCCGTGCTTCACGGCGTTCTCGACCAATGCCTGGAGGATCATGTGCGGCACCAGCACGTTGAGGGCTTCGGGATCGACGGTGACGGTCGTCCTCAGCCTTTCCTCGAAGCGCAGTTCCTGAATGCGCAGATAGGCGCGCATCGCTTCCACTTCATCGGCGAGCGGACAGCGCGAATGGGCGGCGTGGTCGAGACAATAGCGCAGATAGGCGGCGATGCGGCGGACCATCTCCAGCGCCTCGTCGGGCCGGTCGTGAATTTCCGAGGCGACCGAATTCAGTGCGTTGAACAGAAAATGCGGGGCAAGCTGCAGATGCAACCGCTCCATTTCCAGCCGGACGGCCTCTGCCTGCGCCTCGGCGGCGCGCAGGCGCTCGGAGCGCGCCTCCAGCAGGGCCGTACGCCAGAAATACATCAGCGACCAGCCGATGAGCAGGATCGCGTAGAATACGGTCATCATCGCCGGGCTGAGCGGAAGAGGCATGTCGTCGAGCACCAGACGGCGCACGATGTCGGCGATGCCGTGCAGCAGGAAGCCGCCGACGACGGAAAAACAGAGCAGGAAGACGACGATCGGGATGGACGTGACCCGGCGTCGACGCGACAGGAAAAATACATGCACCGCGCCGGTCATGAGGAAGGCGATCGGATCCACGATCAGCGTCATCGCCGTTGCGGCAAAGACATCGCCGAAGGTGATGAGCCGCGCGGTCCAGCCAAACAGGATCAGAAAGCTCCACACGGCGCACTGCGCGCCCCAGAATGTCCGGAGGATGGGCACATGTCTGCCGTCCGTCGCGTTTTCGGACGTGATGTCTTCCGCGGCGCGGGGATCCACCGTATCACTGACCATTGGCGGGCACCGTTTCCTCTTCCCTCGCCTCGATTTCCTTCAACTTACGCCCTTCGCGCGCTGGAACGAATGCCGGTTCATCGATAAAAACACGACTTTCATCGAAATGCAGGTGAATTTGCGACGTCCTTGGATGTGGCACGCTCAATCCGTTAGGCGGGTTTGTCGAACCGCAACCAGATCACCGCGAGCGACCGAGGCGGGCTCGTTGAGCCCCCTCCCCTCCCCCGAGGCCCGCCGTCGCGTGCATTGTGAGGATTGCCTGAGTTTCGTCTGTCCATTCGATGCAAGCCACTGCTGCATGTGGATACCGGCTTCCTTGACGCTGGTAAAATTATCGATAATATTATCGATAATCGAGTTGTTTAAGCGGCGTGCTCGCATTTTCTTAGGCGGTGAAACAGGACTGGGTGCGTTGGACATGTCGGAGCAGCCGAAAAAATGGGAGGACGTGCTCCGCGAACTGCAGCGCGAGATCATTTCCGGTCACCGCCATCCGCGAGAGCGTTTGGTGGAGGATGAGGTCATCGCGCGGACCGGCGCCACCCGGCATGCCGTCCGCCTCGCCTTCGCCGAACTTGAGAAAACCGGGCTCGTGATCCGCGCGCGCAATAAGGGCGTCCATGTCCGCGACTATTCGCTCCGTGAGATCGAGGAACTTTATGAAATCCGCGAATGTCTCGAATGTCAGGCCGCGCGGCGTTTCGCCCGCCCTGCTCCCCCAGAAACAATCGAGGCGCTGAACGATATCGCCGCCCGCCATCGTGAGGCATCAGAGAGCCAACGGCTTGGCGTCGTCTTTGAATTGAACGACCAGTTCCACGAGACGCTGTATCGGGCGGCTGGCAATCGCCAGCTTGCCGCTGCGATCCGGCACTACGCCTTCGTCACCCAGCCCATCCGCGCCCGCGCGTTTGCCAGCCACGAAATCCGGGAGGCCGCGAGCGCCGAGCATTTCGAGATGATTGAGGCCCTCGCCGCGGGCGACGTTGATAGGCTGTGCCGGATCATTGCCCGGCGTGTCGCTCGGCCCAAGGACTTCTATCTGCGGGCCCATGGCGTCGGTGCGATCGCAACGCCGGCATGAGGCTTCGATCTTGGCGTGCAGCGGCGCGGCGCTCGCGTGGAGTTTTCAATTGAAAACAATCGACGACGGGCCTCGCGGCTTGCCGCTGTGCGGATAGCCCCATCGGCTGACGAGGCTGCCCTGGTGCCAAAGAGGTTTTCAATTGAAAACACTCCGGAAGATACAGCTCGCCCCAAGCCGCTAAATGCGCCCCTCTTTCAATGTCGCCGATGTGTGTCGAAGCATTGTCGGGCGTAGCGTGCGGCCAATGAACCCCTTCCTCCAGCGAGTGGCGCCGGCGGCATGCCTCTCAGGCTAAGCTGTTGGCTAGGTAACATCTATGAATCTGACGGCGAGTTTTCAATTGAAAACAATCGAGCGGCGGACCGGGGTAAGGTGGCGTCGCCGGATCGTCAGGCCGGCAGGCATCGCCGCGGCGATCGAGCGTCTAGGGATTTGAGGGAGATGGAAGAGCTTGTAGAGCGTCGGGTGAAAAAATGCTATCCGGCTTTCGGTGGGCCGGTCTGTCAGGCCAAAGAGCCGGATCATTGGACGGCTCCGGCTAGCCGATCCAGTCGGTTGTGTCCGCGACGCGACTTTGAGTATCGGCTTAGGATGTCGGTCGCTTTAGGTTATGCCGCGGAGGTGCGGGCCGCCTCGCGGCTGATCAGCGATCGCCATATGCCCGCATGCATTTTTGCTATCAGGCTTCATCGACTTCAGACTGCGTCGTGCAACTTCACGAAAGGGGCGTCGTCCTTGGACTGGCGGAAAGGCGCGGGACGCGCACGGCTGGGAGCTTATCATCGGCGAGGGCGGTATCCTTCGGGCTGCCCGGCGAGTCGACGCGTTGGTCTGCAGCTATTGACGCGGCACATGGGCGTTGCTTCAGAGCGAAGCGATTGCTTGCGCAACTACGGTCGATCGTGCCGCAGTCACCTCTTCGCCTCTGTCCAACGGAGAGGTCAAGGCGCATCGTCGCCGGGGTGGTCGTAGGATTCAGAACACAGAAACCGGCTTTCGTTCAACTGACAAATGCCGGCGCTACAATGCCAGGATATGCCGGCGTTACGCCGAACACTCCAATACCCGAACGAGCAGGCTGCGGGGCACTGTGCCTGTTAATATTTCATTAACCAAAAACCCCTTGCAGAATCGGTGCGAGTCATGCAGCGTTAACGCAAATGGAGTAAATTCGGACAGGAAACCGTCAGATGACCGAAACAGCCGCATATACCGCGACCGGCGACACAGCGGCAAAGATCGAGGATTACACCGAGCGCCTGTCCGCCGAGCTGCAGTCGATGCGTCATCGCATCTATCCGCCGGAGGCGCGCAAGCAATTCACGCGCACCTTCTCGACGCTCGATCTCGTCAAGCTGCTCGATGTGCCGGAAAGCACATTGCGGGCAATGACCATCGATGGCAAGGGGCCGCAGCCCTCGCGCGCGGATAATAACCGGCGCATCTACAACGTCGATCAGCTTTCCGAACTACGCCAGTTTCTGGCCGACCGCCGCCCAGACGATGCGCTCAGGCTCTGGCCGCGTCGTAGGGGAGGGGAGAAGCTCCAGGTCGTCGCCACCGCCAATTTCAAGGGCGGCAGCTCCAAGACCACGACCTCAATCCACCTGTCGCATTATCTGGCGCTGCAGGGCTACCGGGTGTTGTGCATCGATCTCGATCCGCAGGCCTCGATGACCTCGATCTTCGGCCTCCAGCCGGAATTCGACGTCGGCGAGAACGAAACCGTCTATGCGGCGCTGCGCTATGACAATGAGCGCCGGCCGCTCGCCGACGTCATCCGCGAGAGCTATTTCCCCGGTATCGATCTCATCCCCGGCAATCTGGAGCTGATGGATTTCGAGTTCGATACGCCGGCCTATCTCGCCCAGCGCGAGCGCGATGAGCTCGGCCTGTTCTTCGAGCGGCTGAAAAATGCGATCGCCTCGGTCGAAAGCGAGTATGATTTCGTGGTGCTCGATACGCCGCCCTCGCTCGGCTATGCGACGCTTGCCGCGCTTTACGCCGCGACCGGTCTGATCGTCACGGTTCACCCGGCGATGCTGGACGTTGCCTCCTGCAACCAGTTCCTGATCATGATTTCCGATCTCGCCGATACGCTCGCGCAGTTCGGCGCCCGGTTCGATCATGATTTCCTGAAATTCCTGATGACCCGGGTCAATCCCAATGACGGGCCGCAGAAATACATGTCGAGCGTGATGCGGCGGCTGTTCGAAAACGACGTGCTGGTCTACGAGGCGATCGAATCGACCGCGATCGCGGGTGCCGGCGTTGCCAAGAAATCGCTCTACGAGCTGGAAAGCGGCGAGGTCGGCCGCGAGGCCCTGAAGCGCGCGATCGAGAGCGCCGACAATGTGAATGGCGAGATCCTGGCGCTTCTTCGGGCCGTTTGGGGCAGGGCATCATGAAGAAGAACATCCTGAAAATGATGGCGGAAGCCAACAGCGACGAGAAGGGGCCGGAACCGCCGGTCCCCTCGCCGCTTTCGCGTTCCAGGCGCGGTTCCTCCGTGGTCAGCAATGTCGGTAAAGCGTTGAATACGCTTTCGGAATCGAGCAGTGTCGTGCTGGATCCGGGCAAGATCGACGCCTCGCCCTATCGTGATCGTTTCGAAAGCGATGGCGAGGCGACTGAGGAGATCGAAAGTCTCGCGGCCTCGATCCGCGCCGAAGGGCAGAAAATGCCGGTTCTGGTCCGGCCGCACCCCAAGTCCGAAGGACGCTATCAGCTCGCCTACGGCCATCGCCGGCTTGCCGCGATCCGGTTGCTCGCCGCCGAGAGCCGGACGCCGGCCGAGGTGACGATCCGCGCCTATGTCCGCCCGCTCGATGACCGGGAACTGCTGGTGGAGCAATCGCTCGAAAACGGCGTGCGCGAGAACCTCACCTGGATCGAGCAGGCGCTGTGGGCGGCGCAGCTGCGCGAGGCGGGTTTTTCAAGCGTCGCGATCGAGCCGGTGCTTGGCCTTTCCAAGACGCCGATTTCGCTGATGCTGAAAGTGGCCAACGCCATTCCCCAGGACATCATTTTTGCGATCGGCCGGGCCAAGGGCGTCGGCCGACCGAAATGGATGGCGCTTGCGGAAACCTGCCTGAAGGGTGGGGACGAAGCGGCGTCCCGCATTCGCTCCATCCTCGACAACCAGGCCTTCCAGTCCGCCGATGCCGCGCGGCGCATCGATCTCGCGGTGAAGGCCGCGCGCGGCGGGGAAGACAGACCCGCGGAGAAATCCGTGCGCGAACTGGTCAGCAATGGCAGAAGCCTGGGTCGGATCGCAACCGGCGCCTCCGGCACCACGATATCGATCGCAAGGCAGGAAGCCGGCTTCGCCGAATGGCTTTCCGAGCGCATGGATGCGCTTGCCGAGGAGTATTTTTCATCAACCACCGGCGCCAATCGCGAAGATTAAAAATAGCGATGGCCCGATGGGCGATAACCGAAACTGGAAAAGGAGAGAAACAGACAAAAGAAAAGGCCCCCAAACGACAAGCGTCCGGAAGCCGATAAGTTCTTAGCACCTACTGATTCGCATTTCCGGCCGTCCCAGTCAAGTGGCTGCAGTTCATTCCGTGGGCTGCAGACGGGATTTCTTTTGCCTTTTTGAGAGGTGAACCATGGACAATGCGATGACAACGACGCCCTTTGGGCGGCGGCCGATGTCGCTCGCGATGCTTTCAAGCCAGAAAGTGGCGCGGGAAGCCCCCAAGGGGGCGCGGCTCAACAAGTGGAAACTGTTCCACACCGTGCGCGAGGCTAGAGCTGCGCTGGGGGCGAGCGATCGCGGCCTTGCGATCCTGAACGCGCTTTTGACCTTCTATCCCGAAAACGAGCTCTGCGAGGAAACCGGCTTCGTGGTCTGGCCCTCCAATGAACAGTTGATCGCCCGCGCCAACGGCATTTCGCCGGCGACGCTGCGCCGTCATCTGGCGGTTCTGGTCGAGTGCGGCCTAATTATCCGGCGTGACAGCCCCAACGGCAAACGCTTCGCCCGCAAGGGCAGGGGAGGGCAGGTGGAACAGGCCTATGGCTTCGACCTGTCGCCGCTGGTGGCCCGCGCGGCCGAGTTCGAGGCGATGGCCGCGCGGATCGCCGAGGAGCGTCTGGCGCTGAAATGCGCACGCGAGCGCCTGACATTGTTGCGCCGTGACATCGTCAAGATGATCGAGGCCGGGCTCGATGAAGGCGTTCCGGGTGACTGGGCTAAAATGAATCGCGTTTACCGAGACATCATCGACCGGCTTCCGCGCGTCCCTGACCTGGCGATCGCGGAGGATATTTGCGATGCCCTGGCTCTGTTGCATGAGGAAGTGCGTGAGACATTGGAAAATCACGTAAATTCACAAAATAAGAGCGCCAATGAGTCTCATACTGAGCGCCACAAACAGAATTCAAACCCAGACTCACAATCTGAATCTGAATACGGCTTAAGAAATAAACCAGAAGCGAGCGGCAACGCCGGCGAAACCGACAACCTGCACAGCCTGCCGAAGCGAGAAATGCCATTGGCACTGGTGCTGGACGCCTGCGAAGGCTGGCGGGATCTGGCGAAGGGCGGCTCCATCCGCAACTGGCGGGAGTTTCTGGGCATCGCCGAGATCGCCCGGCCGATGCTGGGCGTCAGTCCCAGCGCCTGGCGCGAGGCGGCGGAGGTGATGGGCGACAAACAGGCCGCGATCACCCTTGCCGCGATCTATCAGCGCGGTGAGGCCGTTGTCAGCCCCGGCGGCTATCTGCGCAACCTGACGGAGCGAGCGAGAGACAGCCAATTCTCCGTCTGGCCGATGGTCATGGCGCTGCTGAGGGCAAGGATCGAGGCCGGGAATGCCACGTCGCCGTCAAAACCCGACGATGGTGGGGCAGGTGAGGACGGCCGCGATGACGGTCTTTCGGTTTCCCCCGCTTTGGCACGATCGTTGAAGAGGCCGCGATCGTGATCCTGTCTGCGGTTCGTCCTGCGCGGCGGATCATGATGGGTGAAACGACCACGTGACTGCGGCGTCGGCCGGTTGTTCACGCGCTGTTTCCGTCTCTGAGCCGTGCCAGATAGTCCCGCAGCAAACTCGCCCGCCGGGGCCGAAAACTGGCACCTCTGCCCGAAAGACTTTCGATCCGATCGACCCGGAACATCCGGAAGTCATCGCGCAGGCAACACCAGGCCAGAATCGTCAGGACGCGTTCGCTGTACATGATGGCAAGGGGACGAATGAGGCGCTGGCTGGCAACGCCGGCCTGATCGCGGTAACCGATTTCTATCTCGTACTCATCCCAGCACGCTTGCCGAATGGCAGGCAGACAGGAATACGCGCCGTAGCGTCCAGCGGGCCGATAGATATGGGAAATCGCATGCAGCAAATGTTGCTCGCTGTCGTCAGGCAAGGTTGCGGCAATCTTGGCAAGAACGGCCTCGGCGGCACGCGCCAGATCCGGATCGCCCATATGACGCACTTCCCCCAGGCCCACGGTCATCGCCTCGATTTCCAGACGATCGAAGGTCTGCGGCGGCAGGGCGTAGTCCTCGATCAGGCGATAGCCATAACCGCGCTCTCCCTCGATCCGGGCGCCCGACAATCGCAACAGTTCGATATCGCGATAGATTGACCTCACCGATACGCCGCGTTCGGCCGCCAGACGTTTCGCCGTGACCGGCGGCGCCATGACGCGCATAAGCTGAAGAAGGCGCAGCAATTTGTCGGGTCCGCTCATCGTCCAACTGCCGTGAAGTGTCAGTTGTGTCCATCTATACACGCTTCATCCGGGTCGGATAGCCAACGAATGCCCCGGCTCCAGATTTCAGCGAAAGAGAACGCCATGATTTTCAGTGCATTTGCTCAGATCAGTCTCTGGGGCATTCTTGCGGCCTCCGGATTCGATTTCGTGTTCGGGGGCCTGTATTTTGGCGCACTGGTGCCCCGATATTACGCAATCGCACTTGGGCGGGAGGCTCTGCCCGCCTCCAGGCCGGACGCGCTGACCATCCTTGGGCCGTTTCTGTGCAAGGTCGTTGTGATCGTCACCACCGCGGCGATCATGCGCATGATCGGCATTGGCTCCATTGGCGACGCCCTTTCGCTCGGGCTGGTGATCGGCGTCGGTTATCTTCTGACGATCTGCATGACGATTGCGATCAATCCCAATTTCCCCAGGCCGTTCTTTTATACGATGGTGAATGCGCCCTATTTTCTGATCAGCAGTCTGGCGACGAGCACCCTTCTATTCCTGCTGCAGTAGGTCCTTGTCTGAAGAGGCGTGAGGGGAGAGAGGGGCGGCCGTGTTTGAAAACGGGTCGACACGCGTCCCCCCCAATCCAGCCATTGTGACCGCTTTGTCATGCCGCGTTTGGGTGCCTGACGGGGTAGCACCGTTGTTGGGATGTTTCGAAAGTCCCGCGTTTGCCGGCTGCCTTGTTCAGCGTCGACGAGACGATTTTGCCTGGGCCCCCGCCGCTGTAACGTTTTTGCAGGGACCGGAACCCTCATCGAGCGCGGTGCGTGCAGTGCTTCCTTGGTGGCGAAACGCGCCAGGGCAGGGAAGGGGCCTACAGCCCCGCCGCCTTTGTGAGATTGACCCTGAACCGGTCGCGCCTGCGCTGATAACGCCTTGTCATCTCGGCCGACGCATGGCCGAGTTGTTTCTGGACATAGCGCTCGTCGACCTCGGCCGAGGAGGCGAGGCCCGCTCTCAGGGAATGACCGGAGAACAGTTTTATCCGTTCGGCCTCGGGCAGTTCGCCGCGAATGCCGGCGGCAAGAACGGTCTTCTTGATGAGGCGGGCGATCTCCTGATCCTTCAGCCGGTCCGCCCCGACGGCCTTGCCCCTGCCGGTGACGCGGCGGAACAGCGGGCCGTGGCCGATCCTGCCGAGTTTCAGCCAGGTCTCGACCGCGGCGACCGGGCAGGTGAGATCCGAGGAGCCGCGGCGGCCCTCATCTCGGCCTTTTTCGCTGTTACCGAGACGCGAAGGGTACGCGTGTGATGCCTTGGTCGACAGGACAGGAGACATAACGCCTACCTATCACATGAGAGAGAAAGCCAGACTTCACCTATCGCTAATCCGGCGATAAGCTTGATTCCCGCGTTGAATCCGACAAAACCCTAACGACGGTGGAGCGCCATCCGGCAAGCATGGAGGAAGTTGTATGGCCGCAGGATCTGAGATGAATGGCGCCGAAAGCCTTGTTCACACGCTTCAGAAATCGGGCGTCGACACATGCTTTGCCAATCCGGGGACCAGCGAAATGCATTTCGTCGGCGCCCTGGACCGGATACCGGGCATGCATTGCGTACTAGGCCTTCAGGAAAATGTCGTGACCGGCATGGCGGATGGCTATTACCGGATTGCCGGAAAACCGGCCTGCACGCTGCTTCACTGCGGCCCGGGCCTCGCCAACGGCATGGCCAATCTGCACAACGCCAGACGCGCCCGCGCCGGCATCGTCAACATTGTCGGCGACCAGGCAACCTATCATCGCCCCCTCGATGCACCTCTGACGGCGGATACGGAGGGCATGGCGCGAACCGTTTCTCATTGGGTGCGCACATCTTCGCAGGCGCGTGACGTGGGCCGCGATGCGGCAGCCGCCGTGCAGGCGGCAAGCGCGCAGCCTGGCCAGATCGCGACGCTGATCCTTCCGGCCGATGCCTCATGGAACATGGGCGGGGAGGTTGCCGAGCCGCTTGCCGTGCCGCCGCCTCCGTCGGTCGATCCGCACGCGGTCGAGACGGCGGCGCGAATTCTGCGCACTGAAAAGAACGTGCTGCTCCTGCTTGCCGATCAGGCGACGCTGGCGCCCTCGCAAGAGCTTGCCTGGCGGATTGCGCAAGCAACCGGCGCCGATCTTCTGGGCGGATACACGAACGGCCATTTGCAGCGCGGGCGTGGCCGCGTCCAGCTGGAGCGCGTTGCCTATGTCGTCGACGAGGCAATCGCGATGCTCGCCAGGTACGACCATATCATTCTGGTGAACGCCACGCCGCCGGTCGGCTTCTTCGCCTATCCTGGCCGGCCCTCGCTGCAGTATCCCCCGACCGCGCAACTGCATGTCCTGTCGCGGTTTGACCAGGATTCGGAGGCGGCGCTTCAAGCGCTTGTCGACGAACTCGGCGCGCCAAAAGCCGCCATTCCCGATCCCGGCCCCCTTCCCGATGTCGCCACAGGCGCACCCACGCAGGAAGGGCTGGCGCGCACGCTCGCGGCGCTGATGCCGGAGGGGGCCATCATCTCGAATGAAAGCATCTCGTACGGGCGGGATTTCGAGCGGTTCACCCACGCCGCACCCGCGCATGACTGGCTCAACCTCGGCGGCGGGGCGATTGGCGACGGACTTCCGGTTGCCACCGGAGCGGCGATAGCCGGCAAGGGCGAGCGGCGCGTGATCAGCCTGCAGGCCGACGGTTCGGCAATGTATTCCCTGCAATCCCTGTGGACGCAGGCGCGGGAAAACCTGCCCTGCACCACGATCGTGCTCAACAACCGGAAATACAATATTCTCATCGCGGAATACGCCAATGTCGGCGCCATGCCAGGGCCGACCGCCATGAGCATGCTGGACCTCTCAAGACCGGACATCGACTGGGTGCAGCTCGCCAATGGCATGGGCGTCGAGGCGGCGCGCGCGACGACGCTTGAACAATGCGCCGATCTGATGCGGCAAAGTTTCAAACAAAACGGCCCGTTTCTGATCGAACTGATGATCTGACGGATCCGGCCGGACGCCTCCCGGGACGCGTCCGGCAGTGGCCGATCTATTTGAAATAGACCGGGGCGATCTCCTTGAGAACCTCGACAACATCGGGCGACTTGAAGCCGTCATAAAGGGCGTCGAGCATTTTCCGCGTGCCCGCCTCGCCGGTGAACGGTCGCAGGGCGGTCTGCATGTTCTCCACGGCCTTCGCGTATTCGGGATCGGCCGCGGCCTTGGCGATGGCATCCTGCCAGGCGGTTACATATTCCTGCGGCGTTCCGGGCGCGAGGACGTAGATCATCTGCGCGGCGGCTGCCTGATTGAAGGCCGAAAACAACTTGTATTTCGGCGTGCCCAGTACCTCGGGCGCATATTCGCGCACCATCGTATCGAAGGTCGGCGCATCGATCGCCGGTTCCGGATCGAACCTGTCGCCGTTCGGAATGCCGACCTGGCCGAAAGGCCTGACGGATCCCGTTTCGGCAATGGCCGTGCTCTGGACGGCGTAATAGTCGCCGTTGAGGCTCGTGACGTTCGTTTCCCCCTGTGTGACCGACTGAACCATATTGCCGGCCAGCCGGTAGCCACCGATGATGTTGACCTTGGCGCCGAAGATATTGGCGAATACGGCGAAGCGGCTGGCGTTCTCGCTGGCCGGAGAGGTGGCGCTGAAAAGCAACGGCTTCGGCGTGTGGGCGAGATCGGTGGGTTTCGACACATTCATGTCATCGCGTATGAGGACGACGGTGTTGACCGGCTGGCTTCCCGCGATTGCGAGATCGCGCAGATCGAAGTCGAAGTCGTTGACGGTCACCCACCTGACCGGCATCGAGTTGCACAGGCAGATTTCCATTCCGTCAGGCGACGAGGAATTGTGCATATAGTTACCGGCCTGAATGCCCGCCGCCCCCGGTTTCGGTTCAACGACGACGGTCGGCTCTCCCGGCAGGTATTTCTGAATGAAGGGCGCAATGGTACGGGCGAAGAGATCCGTGGATCCGCCGGCTCCGTAGTTCTGGATAATGCGCACGGTCTTGCCGGAAAAATCCACATCCGCGGCCCCCGCAGGTCCCGCCATGGACAATATGGCAAGGGCTCCCGATACTGCAGCAATCAGATTCAGCTTCATTTTTTCCTCCTCCTTGGGTGCACGAGACTGGTCAATCAGCAACCGGTGCACACGGTCGCCTTGGGAAAGCGGCGCTTATCCTCCCTGCACCGCTTTCCCGAGTATTCCGGTTTTGGTCCGATGCGAGGCGAGCAGGTTCCTCTTCAAGCTCGTCGCACCGGTCGCACGCCTCTTTCCGCTAGGTGAAGAGGAACCATGGCTCTGGAAGCGGAAGGCGAAGCACCCGCTCCACAACGACCAGCAGAAAGACCAGAGTCGCAGCGGACGCGACCAATGCCGTCGTCCATCGCTCGCCATGCGCAAGCATGTAGCTGAGCACAAACACAGGCGTGGCAACGGGAAAACCGAAAACGATCGCACCGGCGAAGAACGCGCCAATCCAGGCCGCATAGCGCAAGGTGAGTCCGAGCGGCAGCCGTTCCCCCTCCGTCATAGGAGAAGCGCTGCCGGATTGCGGCAGAAGCGTATGCGCTATGCCGCAAGCAAGCATTACCACGCAATTGAAGATCGGGAAGCTTGCGGCCATCGTCTCCCAACTCAACGCACTGACCAGAGCGACAGCGGCAAGCGCCGACAGCGCTATGCCGAACCACCACGAGATATCCCGAAGCCTGCTATATTGTTCCGGCTCACGCATCGGCCCCTCCTCCACGAATCTGCGCGCGCCCCCGCGCTCTGCGAACCAGCATCGTCAGCAGGAATGCTAGCATCACGACGAGGGTGGCGAGAACGATCGGCCGTTGCCAGAGCCATGACGCGCCATAGACCTGAACGGAAATGAAGAAGTTCGGCTCGGCAATCTCGCCAAGCACCATGCCGATCAGCAGCGGCACGCGCGGCCAGTCATAGGCTTTCATGAAAAGCCCGAGAGCGCCGAACACGGCAAAGGCGACGAGATCGCCGAAGGAGTTGCTCGCAAACGTCGCCCCGATCGCCATGAAGGCGATGATCAGCGGCGCGATGATGGATGCTCGCACCTGGCAGAGCTTTACGATATAGCGCTGAAGCACAAGGCAGAGGATCGCGACCACGATATTGGCGAGGATCACCGTCCACAACATCTGGAAGGTGAGCGGCAGCTGCTCGTTGAGCATCGCGCTTCCCGGCCGTAGGCCGACGATGAGGAAGACGCCAAGCATCACCGCCATCGAAGCATTGCCGGGAATGCCGAGAGCGACGGTCGGGATGATCGCGCCCGGCTTCTGCGCCGTGGTCGCCGCCTCCGCCGACAGCACGCCGCGAATGTCGCCCTTGCCGAACTGCGACTTGTCGCGCGCCGACTGCACCGCATGGGAATAGCCGAGCCACTCGGCGGCCGATCCGCCAAGGCCCGGGATAACGCCGCAGACGCCACCGATGATCGAGCATCGCACAACCAGCCAGCCATGCCGTATCGTGTCCCTCAGCCCCGCGGCCGCGCCTCCGACGGCGGAAAACGAGCGGGCGATCGGCGAGCGACGGATCATCAGTTCCATCACCTCCGGCACCGCGAACAGGCCGAGCGCCACCGGTACGATCGGCATTCCGTCCTCAAGGTAATAGGTGCCGAGCGTGTAACGATGATCGCCCGTGGAACCGGCAATGCCGATGCAGGAGATCAGCAGGCCCGCCGAGGCGACCATGAGGCCGCGCGGCAGATTTGGGCCGACGAGCGATGCCGCCATCACCAGCCCCATCATCGCCAGCATGAAGAATTCGGGCGAGCCGAAGGAATTGATGATCGGCCGGATGACCGGCAGCAGCACCAGAAAAATCGCCGAAAACACGATCGTGCCGACGATGGATGCGAAATAGGACGCCGCCAATGCCCGGCCCGCCTCGCCGCGCTTGGCCATCGGATAGCCATCGAGATAGGTCGCCTGCGCCGCGGACGTGCCCGGAATGCCGAGCAGAACAGCCGGGATGGCATCCGTCTGCGTCGTGACGGCGTACATGCCGAGCAGGAACGAGAACGCCACCTCCGGCGGCTGGCCGATTGCGAATGGCAGCAGCAACCCCATGCCTGTAAGGCCGGAAAGCCCGGGAATGAGGCCGAAGAACATCCCTGCAACAATGCCGACGAACGTCCAGGCGAGGACTTTCACCGTGAATATCGTACTCAATCCAAGAAACAGCGCTCCAAAAATGTCTTCCATTTCCCGCCCCCTCCACGCGGCGATGAAATTCAGCTTACGCCATAGCGGATGCTCTTTATGTTGTGGGTGTGCAGGTGGCACCCCGGCCTGACGTCCGCCGTGGTGACCCCGATCATCTCCCCGCCCTTGATGACCGGCGTCTGATCTGAAAGCGCGCGAACCGTGAATTTGTGGTAGCGCGGAATAGCCTCACTGATCTCCACTTGCCGGTCGCCATCGGTGGTCTTGATCTTCGCGATGTCTCCGGGCGCAAGCGGCGTCAGGGCGAGCGCCACGTGATCGTCACTGTCGAGCATCAGCCCCGAATAGGGCGCCGCTTTTTCGGTCATAGCGATTCTCCGCATCTGCTGATGGTTTCAGAGCCCTCGGAAAGGATCTCGCCGAAGGTTGCTGTCCCGGAGGCCACATCGGCGATGCGCGCCAAAAGCAACTGCGTTGCTTCGGCAAACCCCATCGTTCCGGTCAGGATGGGGCTGGCGTCGAAATCGATCTGCTCTGTCAGATTGGCGCAGGTGTCGGCATTGGCCGATACCTTGACGGTCGGTGCCAGAAGGCTGACATAGTTGTTGCCCGGCCCTGTGGTGAACAGGATCATATGCGCGCCCGCCGCGACGAATCCGGAGAGCGATTCAGTGCTGTAATAGGGCTGATCCATGAGCCACACGCCCGGCCCCTTCGGCGCTTCGCCTTGCTGCAACAGCCCCTGAAGCGGCGTCGAACCGGTTTTCCTGACGGCGCCGAGCGATTTTTCCTCAAGCGTTGACAGGCCCATCGATATGTTGACGGGTCCGGGGTTCGTGCCGATCAGGTCAATGCCGGCGGCGGCGGCGCGCTCTATCCGCCGGTTTATCGCGTCCTGCACGTCCTGCATGACGCCCGGCGTCTTCGCGCGTTTTTCCAGAAGATGCTCCGCCCCGAACCATTCCATCGTCTCGCCGGCGATGACCCGACCTCCCGAACCGGCAACGGCATCGGCGACATGGCCCAGCAACGGATTGGACGCAATGCCGGACGTCGTGTCGGATCGCCCGCATTCGACCCCGATGCAGAGATCGGACAGGTTTGCCGGACTGCGGCGCGCGGCCGACAATTGCTGCATGAAATGTGCGCCTGCCCTGACGGCGGCGTCGGTCAGGCGCAGACTGTCGTGACCGAAAGCATCGAGCACCAGCATTTCGACAGGACGCCCGCTTGCGGCGATCCTGTCGCGAAACCGCTCGGCCTCGGGAAAATTGCAGCTGATCACCAGCACCGCGCCGACATTCGGGTGCAGCGCGAAGCCTTCCAGCATGCGGTAGCGCAGCTTCGCGTCCTCGGCGATGATGCCGCCGGTATAGGCCGTGGAAATCACCTTGGCGCCCTTCAGGATCATGCCGACCCGCTGCGCTATCGGAACCGTCAGCCCCGAGATCGACAGGATCAGCAAATCGTTTCGAAGCGCTACAGAGCCGTCCGGCCTGCGATAGGCGTCGAAGTGGACATGATCAGTCGTCATGACACGCGGTCCTGACCTTAGAGCGTGCTTCCATTTTCAAACTCTCCTCCATTCATGCCCGTCGCCGGGACCAGGACGCCGGTTTCAGCCGCCTTGCAGCATCATCCGGCTATGTTGTCCGGTCTCACAAAAGGACGGTGGAGCTTCACCTCAACCTTTGAGGTTATGCATCCGGATACGACAACTGTAAGTCCAATTTTAGACGCGCTCGAGTGAAAATGAATAGACGTATATTCTTCTCAAGTGATATGATTTCCTTATGCAGAAACGACAGCTCTACATCGACCGCCTGCGGATCCGTCACCTCAAGCTTCTGGAGATGATCGAAAGCCATGATTCGCTGCGCACGATCGCGGAGGTCCTGAACACCAGCCAGCCGGCCCTGTCGCAATTGGTGCGCGATCTGGAGAACGCCTTTGACGCCTCGCTGGTCAACCGGTCCGCGCGCGGCGTGAGCCTGACGCCCGCCGGACGCCTTGCCCTGCAGCGCGTCCGCCAGGCCGTTGCCGCGATTGACCATCTCGGCGAAGAGCTCGAGGTCGGCAGCATTCCGGTTTTGAGGATCGGGACGAACCCGGTTCTCCTGCATGACGAGGCATTCCCGACCGCCTTCGCAAACATGTTCGCCGAGGGTGCGACCCTGCGCTACAAGATCAGCTCCGCCCGGGAGAGACTGATGGTGCAGGCGCTGGAGGACGGCGAAATCGACTGCTATCTGGGCATCGTCAACTGGGACAAGATGCCCGCGCAGGCCGCCACCAACCTGAGCTATGAATCACTCGGCCGTACGCCGCTGACGATCATCTGCAACCGCGATCATCCGCTGCTTTCCCGCGATCCGCTTGCGGCGAGCGACCTGCTGGAATGGCAGTGGGCGCTACAGCCGGACGGCTCCTATCATCGCAATCTCCTGGAAAATGCCTTCCGCGGCCTCGACCTTCAAACGCCCGAGCCGGTGGTCGAAGTCTCCGCGGACCCGTTCGCGCTGGTGCAGATCATCGCGCGGACCGACATGCTCTCCTGCATTCCCGAGACGACAATTGGACGGCTGGCCTCCGATGGACTGGTGAGGCGTCTCTCACCCGCCGATCTCAAGATCGAGGCGAGCAACATCCAGTTCGTCACGCTTTCGCAAAACCGGAACTTCGAGCCGCTCAACCAGCTCTACCGGCACCTCAAGGCCACATTTGCGGGCAATGTCGACACGGCCCAGAGAAAAGTGCCTGAGAAACCCTGATGCTGTTCGAAATCCGGGGGACTTATCTAATTGATCTGGTCCGCAGGGGCAGCCGAAGGTAAGCTGTATTTGACGCGAAGCATTCACGGGCTTAGCCAACGGCCGTATTGAATTCCTTTCCGCTCTGCTCTGTATAACCTCGCAACTGGGCGGGAGGGGAAGGTAAAAACTGTTACCCGTTGGAGTGGGATGCGATCGCGCAAACCGGTGTTCCGGTGAGGTCCGCCTGCAGAACATAGGCACGGCCGCAGGGAGTGACAGCTGTTACCTCAACGATAGTCATCCAAACAACCGGGCTAAAGGCGTGTAGAGCTATTAACGGCGTTGTACTATCTGCCGTCGGAAGAGACAATGTCCCGATTTAGGTCACAACTCGACAAGCGCTACACCACGCCGCTCGGATACCCCAAAAGGATCAAAGCATGGAGCCTGCGCCGAAAACCTCTCCGGATCAAACCCAGCCAAGTCAGTCCTGCGTTTGACAATGTCATTGATTGCATCTCCCGCGCACGGAAAAACTCCGGGTATTATTCCACATACAAACAGTTCAAACATGCATATGAGCAGCCCGAACATCACTGTTTTTCGCTGAGCCTGTGTCTCGTCGAAGAAGTGTTGCTGGAGCGCGGGATGTTGTAATTTGCGAAACCATCACACGCTCGGCGCAAGAACTGGGCAAGGTTAATGCCAAACAGCTACGCTTCAAGAAACCGTTATCCCGCGAGATTTGAAATCTGGACGAAGTTGGCAATCTTATGAGCAGCCAGAAGCACTGGCTTTAGCACAATGTCGACCAGGGTGAACCCGCCCTATTTTCCGATCAGCAATTTGGTGACGAGCGCCCTTCTACTCCGGCGGGAGTAGATCAATAGCGTGAAGATGCTGGACGGCGAGAGGGGAGGGGGCCGGCCGTGTGTGAAAACGAGCCAACACGCGGCCTCAACCTAACAATTGCGACGCTTTGTCATGCCGCACCTGTGCAGTTTTGGCAATCAGAACGCTCCAGCGGAGCGATAGCGACGGTCGGCCGGGCTCGATTTCTACTTACACGGCCCATGGATCGATCAGCTCTATGCCACAGCCCGTGAAATCCTTGATGTTGCGTGTTGCAAGGGTGAGCCCGTGTGCCATTGCCGTGGCCGCGATCAGCCCGTCCATCGATGACATAGCGCGACCGCGACGCTTTGCGTCCCCCATCAGGTCGCCCCAGGCGAAAGCCACGGCTTCGTCCACCGCAAGCACGCGGTGTTCGAAACGTTGCGGCAGATCGTTAGCAAGCCAATCTGCGAGAGCATCGCGCTTTCGCCCGCTATCCATGAGCGCGACACCACGACGGATTTCGGCAAGCGACACGACGCTGAGAAAGGAACGATCCTCGTCAATGTCATCGAGCCACGCAAGAACGCGGCTGTCCGGGCGCGGTTTCGTCACTTCCGAGAGGACATTGGTGTCGAGCAGGAGCTTCACAGCGATAGATCGCGCGGTTCGTCGCCCTGGCGGTCCAGATCAATCTCGGCGCCATGCAGCGGGGAGGCCATCAGAAACTCGGCCAGCGTCCCCTTGCGCGCGACCTTCCTCTGCCATTCTTCAGCGGAGACGACAACGACTGTTGGCTTTCCGTTGCGCGTAATCGTCTGTGGCGTGGATTGCGCACGCTCAATCACCTCTGAAAGCTTTGCTTTTGCTTTGGCCACCGTCCAGTTCTTTTCTTCGTGCGATACGGGCTGCATTGCGCACCTCCTGACCAGAATGACTATAATGACTATATAAATTACCGGCTTATGGACCGCAAGTGGCGCCGGAGTAGAGACGGCGACTACAACCCCGCCGCTTTGGTGAGATTGACGCGGAACCGGTCACGCCTGCGCTGGTATCGCCTTGTCATTTCTGCGGATGCATGGCCGAGCTGTTTCTGGACGTAGCGCTCATCGACCTCGGCCGAGGAGGCGAGGCCGGCGCGCAGCGAATGGCCGGAGAACAGTTTTATCCGTTCAGCCTCGGGCAGGTCGCCGCGAATGCCGGCGGCAAGAACGGTTTTCTTGATGAGCCGGGCGATCTCCTGATCCTTCAGCCGGTCCGCCCCGACGGCCTTGCCCCTGCCGGTGACGCGGCGGAACAGCGGGCCGTGGCCGATCCTGCCGAGTTTCAGCCAGGTTTCGACGGCTGCGACCGGGCAGGTGAGATCCGAGGAGCCGCGGCCGATCTCCACCTCGCGCCAGCCGGTCTTGCCGCGCAGCGTCACCAGCATGCCCTTGTCGAGGATCTCGATCCAGCCGTTGCCGTCCTCGGTCTGGTCACGGCCGCAATCGAGCGCGACGATTTCCGAGCGGCGCAGACCGCCGGCAAACCCCATCAGCAGCATGGCGCGGTCGCGCAGGCCCCTGAGCGTGCCCCGGTCGAGCGTTTCGACCATGGCGATCAGCTCTTCCGGCAGGATCGCCTCCTTCTGGCGCGGGGGCGCGGCATGGCGATTGCGGATGCCGGCGAGCACCGTGGCGATGTGGCGGTCGCGGCGATCGAGCGTGAGACCGCGCTGCGCATAGTTCCACGCGATTGCCGACAGCCGCCGCTCGATGGTGGAGACCGCGCTCGGCTTTGCCCGCGGGGCCGCTTCGCCTGCGGCGAGCGCCGTAATGTAGAGCCCGACCGTCTTGGGATCCGGGGTGAGGGCGGAGAGCCCCTTGCGCCGGCACCAACTTGAAAAATGCGCCCAGTCGGCGGCATAGGCGCGCCTTGTATTGGCCGAACTTGAGGCGTCGACATAGCCCCGGGCGCGTTCGACCAGCGGCGCAAGATGACCCGTCAACGCGCCCGACGGCTGCAATTCATAAGCGGCCGCTGTGCCGAGAGACGGGCTGGCGTGCGGATCGGCGTCGTTTTCGGTCATCAAGGGCCTCAAAATGGGGTTTTTCTCTTTAATGAGCATTATGGACGATAATGCAACATTATCAATCATAACAGGCAAAAGACAAGCTGTGCGGTTTATCTCTATTTCACTGGAATTAACCGCTCGCCTCATATACCCTCGCCACCATGGATTCGTACGCCACATCACACGCTGGAACCGCAGCGAACACCGCGCCTTTGCCAGCCTGGGCCCGCCCGCGCGGGCCCGACTTGAGCGAAGCCGATGCCGCTTTCTCGGCCGGTATCGCCCTGAAATCGCTGGATGATCTCGTCCGATCCGAACCCGTCTGGGCCGGCTGCTGGCGCGAGCGGCAGGCCCTGAAATGCGCCGCTGCCGCCGTCCGTCTGGCCGGTCGCAACGAGGCCGACGCGGCGCTGCGCGATGCCGTTCTGTTCACCGCCGCCGGCGACGATCCGGGCCCAGCCGGAAGGATGTTTCTGGCCTACAAAAGGCTCGCCGCCCGAAAACCCGGCTTTCCCACAAAGCAGGTCGAGGAACTCACCGTTCTGATGGGGCTCGCCTTTGACGACGACCTCGCCGCCATCCCGGAGCTGGCCGATACCGCGCTCCAGTCCGAACGCGCCGTCCCCTTCGTGGTCGCCGACCTTGTCACCGCAATCCTCGCCGTCCGCCCGGATGCCGAGCCGCTGGCCTGGGCCATGGCCGATATGATGATCGCAACCCTGTTGAAGTGGAACCGGCCCGTGCCGCTGCTGATGGCGGAGCGCTACGGCCCGGCATTCCGGACCATCGGGGGCAGGGGGCGTGTGCGAGCGGGCGAGCCGGCGTTCGCCCGCGCCGTCTGCCTGGCACTGGCCGATGGCGCTGCAACCGCATTGCGCTCGGCGGATGCGATCGCGCGTCGGGCGGAGGTTCTGATGGCCGTGGCCCCGAAGGTGCGGACCAAGGGTGCGGGGCCTGTTATTCAAACACTTATGGACGAGGATGCCATCGCCGCGAGTGCCCCCGGCAGCAACCTTTCCCGCTGGGCCGCCTCGCGCCTGTTCGAACGGCTCGAGAGTTTCGGCGCCGTCCGCGAGTTGTCTGGCCGGCCTTCATTTCGGATTTATGGGCTATGACCATGACCGGAGCAAATGCCGCCAAAACACGCCGTCGGAAAACGAAGGCCGCAGCCGGACATGACGGAGCCAAGGCCGCAGACAAAGGGGCGGGAGGCGAACGCCTCTTCGATCGGGAACTCGAAGCCCTGCCGCCCGATCTGCGCTGGCGCGAATGGATGCTGCGGGTGGAGGCCGTGATCTTCGCGTCCGCCGAGCCGGTCACCCGAGAAACACTGGCGCGCGTCGTCGGCAAGGACTGCAGCATCGATCTGCTGATCGACGATCTCCAGCAGGAGCTCGCCAGTCGGCCCTACGAGATCGTCCCGGTGGCCGGCGGCTGGCAGCACCGCAGCCGCCCGGCCTATGCCGATGCCATCCGCGCCTCCGCAGCGCCCACAAGGGGCGGGGGCGCGGCCCTCTCCGAATTCGAATCCATGGTGCTGATGGCCGTCGGCTACTTCCAGCCCATCACCCGCGCCGAACTCTCAAAAATCTTCGGCAAGGAGGTCAGCCGCGACACGATCGGTTCGCTGCGCAACGCCGCCCTCATCGCCTCCGGCCCCCGCAGCCCCACCCCCGGCGCACCCTACACCTATGTCACGACGAAACACTTCCTCTCCGCGTTCGGCATGGGAACGCTCCGTGATCTGCCGGATATCGAGGCGCTCGAGGATGCGGGATTGCTCAGCAGAGCCGCTGTGCAGGAGGAGGCGCTTGCGGCCGTGGGCGAGGGCGAGGAGGAATGAGTTTGCGAATGTAAAGTGACTCGGGAGACACCTTGCCGATATCATGTCCGCTTTTGAGGCAAGGATCTGCGTGCGGCGATGTCGAAATCTGATGCTGCGAACCTTATGGCAACGATCATGTTCCGTTCGGCCTTGTCTCGCCACTCTGGACTGCCCTTGTTTTGACAACATGGTCGGGCCAGACGTCAAAAGCCGACAATCGGGGCCTAGAAGGAACAGGCAAGGCCGGTCCGGCGCGATGCCGGTACCGGCCTTGCGGGTGATTTATCCACCACTGCGCAAGAACGCGTAGCCATTGGCGAAATCGTCGGTGTAGATGCGGTCTTGTTCGACGAAGGGCACGGTCGCGCGATAAGCCTCAAGCAGCGCGCCTGAGGCTTCTCCCAGCGCGGGGCTATCGCGCAGATCCACGGCTTGTGCGGCGTGGAGCAAAGCGATCGAAGACATCCAGTACATGTTGTCCAGGATCCGCGCGAGATTGTCGACCGAAAGCGGTGCGTTACTGTTGAGGTCCTCGATATTGCCCGCCATGGCGATTGATGCGACAGGCGCCTGCGCGCCGATCTGCGCGTTTTCGACCGTCAGCGAGACAAGCGGCTTCTGGATCGCGCCGAAGGCGTGGCCCGCATTGCCATCGGCGGCCAGGAAGCGCGAAAGCCCCGTCATCTCGGGGTTCTCGAGGCGAATGGTTTGCATTGTAATCGCCTGCGACAGCCGGACCAGAGCTGTGTTCAAAGCCTCGACTCGAGTCGCAACGGGCAGCATTTCGAAATTCGCGGTCGGATAGATCGCACCGGAAACATCGCCTTCAATCAAATAGCTGGCGGCCTGCGGGGAGGCGTCCGTATCGACCGCGCCGACGACCACCATGGGATTGTCATCGCTGTGGTTAACATGGACTTCGAGCGCGTCCTGCAGATCCTGCAATGCCACATAGGCACTGCCCAGGACATAGGCCATCGTCCGGTAGGAAAGAGGGTCCTGCAGTGGCCGGTCGGCAGAGGTTTCCCAGAGATAACTGCCCTTCAGCGCGCTGCGGACCTTTTCCGCGCCGGTGATGTTTTCTTCAAAGGGCCGCTCCTCGGCGCTCTCGGCGAGGAACGGTGCGATGTTGCCGTTGAAACCTTCCAGCTGCAACGCGAAGATAGCGGTTTGAAGATCGAGATACTGCCTGACCTCCTCGCTCAGCAGAACCGCCCGGCCAACGGTGAGCGCATTCGTGCTCAGGATCGAGAGGAAGTCCTTGCCGATCGGCTCCAGCGGGGCAATGCCAGCATCGTTCAACGCCTGTGCGGCGGACATACGCTCGCCTGCGACAATCACGTCTCCTTCGCCGATCATTCCAAGACCGATATGAGACGCGAGTGTGATATCGGCTTCGCCAACCGAACCACGTTCGGGCACTACCGGTGTGATGCCCTGTTCGATAAACTGACGGTACATTTCCGCCACAGCCGGCTGCACGCCGGTTCGTCCGGTTGCGACCTGGTTCAACCTGATTGCCATTGCTGCGCGCACCGCGTCCACCGGCATCGGATCCCCGATGCCGGCGCCGTGTGCGCGCAGCGAGGAGAGGTTGAAGGCCCGAGACATCTCCAGCAAGTCCGCATCCAGCACCTTTTTGCCGTCCTTCATCGCGAAGATCGGACGGTCCTTGTTCCAGCCGACGCCGACGGTCAGGCCGTAGACGGCCTTGCCCTGCAACGCCGCCTCCATGACCAGTTCGAGACCTTGCCCGATGCGCTCGGATGCTGGCCCAGTAAGGGAAATCCGCGCGTCGTTGTCATGGCTGATGCCGGCAATATCTTCCACGGTCATGTCCTGCCCTGCGATCACCCAGTCATCAGCGAGTGCCGCACTTGCGGCAAGGCAGATCGCGAGGCCGGCGCTACTGGCGATAAGCCGTCTCGAAATTCTGAACATAAAATTCATCTTGGTCACCCTCTGTTTTGATCGAATGCAGACCGGTCTTACCGCGACCGGTATATGCTGAGGTGCCGCGGTGACGGCACTCGCTGTAATCCGGCTCAGACAAAGATCAGAACGAGACCGGGAAACAGCAGGAAGAAAATGATGCGCAGCAAGTCGGCAGCGATGAAGAACGACGCGCCGCGATAGATATCTCGTAGTTTGAGGTCTTTCTGGATGCCGTTGAGCACGAAGAGGTTGATGCCGACGGGCGGCGTGATCATGCCGATCTCGATGATCATCACATTCATGATCCCCCACCAGATCGGATCGTATTGAAGTTGACCGACGATCAGCGGATAGATGAATGGCATCGTCAAAATCATCGCCGCCATCGCGTCGAACACGCAGCCGAGGCCGATATAGAGCAGGATCACGATGATCAGCACCGCCTCGCGCGGCAGGCCCAAGCCGCCGACCCAGGCGATCGCGGCCTCGGGCAGGCCCGACAGGGTGAGAAAGCTCTTGTAAATCTCCGCGCCGATCAGAATGAGATAGATCATGGCGACGTTGGACGCCGCCTTCTTCAGCGTGTCGATGAAGTTGCTGCGGGTCAGGCGCGCCCGCACGATGCAGGTCACGAACACCAGGGCGACGCCGACCGCCGCGCCTTCGTTGACGGTGAAGATGCCGCTATAGATGCCACCAAGCATGATCACGCCGACCAGCATGGTCAGCCTGGCCTGTCCCGTCGCCCTGGCGCGTTCGCGCCAGGTGGCGGGAGCCAGCGCTTCCGACGTATCTCCGTGAACGGCGATAAAGACGCGCACGGCGATGGCGTAGAACAGCACTGCGACGATGGCGGGCACGATTGCCGCGCGAAACAGCGAGAGCACGCTTTGTTGCGTGAGGATGGCATAGACGACCATCACCACGGAGGGCGGGATCAGCGATCCGAGCGTTCCGCCGCCGGCAATGGAACCGGCGATGAGCGAGTCGGAATAGCCGCGCCGCCGCATTTCCGGCAGGGCGATCTGGACCATGGTCGCGGTGGTGGCAACCGATGAACCGCAGATCGCGCCGAAGGCGGCGCTGCTGCCGACCGTCGTCAGTGCCAGACCGCCGCGCAGATGCCCGACCCAGGCATGGGCAAGGCGATAGATTTCCGAGGACATTCCGGCAATGATGGAAAAGCCGCCCATCAGGATGAACAGCGGAATGATCAGGAGTTCCTGGGAGGAGAGCGATTGCACTGTCGCCACGCCGAAGATCGAAAAGACCGAGGCGTCGAAGGTCAGGAACAGGGTGAAGAGCGTGCCGACAATCGCCATTGATGCAGCGATGGGGACGCCGACCAGAATGAAGGCCAAAAGCGTTGCGAGACCCGCCGCTCCGATCATGATGTCCGACATCATTCCGCTCCTTCCGCGGCTTTATCCAGAGGCGCGGGTTCGGATGCGGAAAGCGCCCGGCCGCATTGTCCGGCCAGAACAACGAGCTGGATCAGCGCCGACATCCAAAGGGCAAGGGAGGCAAGCGCCCAGGCCGGCCAGCGCGGCAGGTTCAAAAGCCAGGTCGTTTCCCCCGAACGCCAGATGTCGAGCGTATAGTCGCTGACCCACCACGCCATCAGCGCGAACATCACAAGCAGGCACAGGTGTCCGAAGACATCCAGCGCTTCGCGCAGACGCCAGGGCAGAGTGTCGATCAGGAAGCGCACAGTGATCGCGCTTCGGCCCGCCGCCATCGCCGGAAAACAGAAGGCGATGGCGACGATGCCGAGCGGGGCATATAGATCGGACAGGCCGTCGATGCCCGAATTGATCACGAAATTGTCGAAGCCGGGAGAAAGATCGCGCAGACCGTAGACGATGTCCGACCGCAGCGCGATATCGAACAGCGTCAGAGCGGTCACCGCCAGCAGGGCGCTCAGGCCCACGACCGCAAGCATGTTGGACAGCCTTGCCATTTCGCGTTTCCTCTCCCGGCTGGGCGATCACTCGCCCAGATTTGCCTTCGCGGCTTCCAGTGTAGCGGCATTGGCCGGGTCGGCGGCAACCCAGTTGTCTACGACTTGCTGGAGCACCTTGTCTGCGCGCTCCATATCGGCTTCGCTGAAGGTGACGAAATGGTGATCGCCCGATGCTTCCAACCGCGCCGTCACTTCATCGGTTTGCTTGTCCATGTTTGCGCCCAGCACTTCGGTGAACCACTCGCCGCGCAGCGCGTCGATTGCCTCGCGCGATTTCGGCGACAGGCTGTCATAGCGATCGCGCGACATTGCCCACAATACCGTGAACGAACCCAGCGGAAGGTTGGTGACATGGTAATGGACGAGATCGCCGATGCCGAAATTGTAGAGGTTGCCGGTATCGACCAGCGCACCGTCGATCAGGCCGCGGCTGATGTTTTCCGCCAGCCCCGTGGCCGGAATATTCGAGACCGGGACCGCGCCCAGCCGCGAGACGATCTGCGCCTGCATCTGTCCCGAAACTCTCAGCTTCTTGCCGCGCAGGTCGCGCAGGCTTTCGATTTCCTCGCTGGTGTGGATGAAATAGGGGCCGGCCTGCAACACGCCGAGCACCACGAGATCGTCCAGTCCGGTGATCTTGCCCTCTTCGATCAGCGCCAGCGTTGCAAGCGAGCCGTCGGAATTGGAGCGCGCGAGATTGGGTAGCTCGAAGACATCCATGCCTTCGATGCGGCCCGGCGTGTAGGGTATCGGGATTTCAGCGATATCGGCAATGCCGTCCTGCACGATCTTGAGCTGCACCTCGCCGCCCGAAACCAGCGAGCCGCCGGCATAAAGCTTGATCTGCAGGGCGCCATCCGAAAGCTCTTCGGCACGTTCGATGAATGCCGGAACCGATACCGCGTTGTTGACGGTTGAGGCTGGCAGGAAGGACGAGAATTTGAGCTCATCGGTCACCTGCTGGGCAAAAGCGGTAGAGGCCAGCGTGACCGACAGCAATGCGCCTGCGAGAATGTTCTTCAGTTTCATGATCATTTCCCTCTTTGATTGGTATTTTTCGGTTGTGCATGCATCTCCCGTCACTCCGAAGGATCAGACGGGAATGTGGTTGATTTTCTTCATCGCTACCTCGTCCAGCGCCTCGGGGTAGCCGGCATCGGCATAACGGATGACGCCGAGGCCAGTGTCGTTGTCGAGTGAGATTTCGAGCCGACGGTCGGCCGCTTCGGTGCCATCGGCGACAATCGTGACGCCGGCCGAGGTCATGTAGCCGGCATAGCCGCCGCCGCCGGAATGCACGGTGACGAGGTCGGCGCGAGACGAGCACAGCAGCATCGCATCCAGAAGCGGCCAGTCGGCAATCGCATCGGAGCCGTCGCGCATGTTCTCGGTCATGATGTTGGGATGCGCCATCCCGGCCGAATCGAGATGATCGCGGGAAAACGCCACCGGTCCGTGCAACGTCCCGGTTGCCACCATGTTATTGACCGCGCGCGCCAGCGCGCTGCGCTCTCCATGGCCCAGCCAGGCGATGCGAGCGGGTAGCCCCTCAAACGGAACATTGTCGCGCGCAAGCCGGATCCAGTTGGTGACGATCTTGTTGTCGGGAAACATCTCGAGCACGAGATCGTCGATCTTGCCGATGTCGGAAGCCTCGCCCGACAGCGCCATCCAGCGAAACGGACCGATCGCGCGGCAAAACAGCGGCCGCAGATAGGCTTCGGTGAAGACGGGGATGTCGAAGGCATTCTCCACACCGCCGATCTGAGCCTGTGTGCGGATCAGATTGCCATTGTCGAACACTTCAGCGCCGCTCTTCTGAAAATTCAGCATCGCCGAGACATGTCGGGCAATGGAGGCGCGGCCGGCCTCGATCAGTTCGCCCGGGTTCTGCGCACGCAGGCGGCGCACACGCTCGATATCGTACCCCTCGGGGATATAGCCATAAACCAGATCGTGGGCCGAGGTCTGGTCGGTCACGATATCGGGGGTGATACCGCGCCGGGCGATTTCGGGGTAAACCTGTGCGGCATTGCCGACGAGCCCGACCGAGACCGCACGACCTTCGGCGCGGGCCTGCTCGATCCGCGCGAGTGCTGAGCCGAGGTCCGGCGCAATTTCATCAAGATACCCGATTTTCTTCCGCGCTGCCGCACGGGCGGAATCGACCTCAACGCACAGGATTGCAGCGCCCGCCATCCGCCCGGCCAACGGCTGGGCGCCGCCCATGCCGCCGAGACCGGCGGTCAGGATGAACCGCCCGGCGAGGCTGCCGGCAAAACGACGCTCGGCGATCCGCATGAAAATTTCATAGGTGCCCTGAATAACGCCTTGCGAGCCGATATATTGCCACGCCCCAGCGGTGAGGCCGCCCCAGCAAATCAGCCCCTTGCGTTCCATGTCATAGAAGTTTTCGGCCTTGGCCCACTGCCCGACGATGTTGCAGTTGGCCATGATCACGATCGGGGCCTCGGGACCGGTTTTCATCAGGCCGACGGGTTTGCCCGACTGGATCACCAGGGTCTGGTCTTCGTCCATGCTGATCAGTGCCTGACGGATCGCATCATGGGCGGCCTTGTTGCGCGCGGCCTTGCCCAGAGCGGCGTAAACGACCAGATTTTCTGGGTCTTCGCCAACGGCCAGAACGTTTTCCATTAACCGCAGCAGCGCCTCCTGCCGCCAGCCCTTTGCGCGCAGCGTCGGGCCGAAGGGGATCGGAAAAGCCGGATGGCGCGGATTGTCCTTCGGCATATCAGTCTTCCAATGCGTAAGAGGTCAGGTCGATGCCCATGACCTTTTCCGGGTGAACATAGACGGCGGGATCGAGAACGCCGGCGCTGATCGGCAAAAGCGCCTTGGGCACATGCAGGACATGGATCTTCATGCCGACCTTCAGTTCACCGACCGATAACGGCTCGGCGTCCGGCGAAAGCGTGGTGATAACGTCAGGGAAAGTGGCGATGCGGCGTCCGTCGGATGCGTCGACGGCCATATATTCATTCATCACATGCAAGGTGACGGCGCGATCGCCACTGCCGATCGTCACGGTACCGACATCGAAGGCCTCATTGGTATAGGTCACGTTCTTTGCCGTGATCTCTCCTTCGACGATATAGGTTCCGCGGGTCGTATGGGCGATGGCATCGAGTATGGCGGAGGGGCCCCTGGGCTCGGCCGCCAGAATCGCATCGCCCAGTTCCAGGGCCTTCGAAATTCCGCCAAGGGCCGCATTTCGGGCGACGTAGGATGCGCGTACCGGGTTGCGCGCTGAGGCGATAAAGCCGCCGGACATATCCGAGGCGGTGCGCAGAACCGGCGAGACGCGGCCCGTGGCGCCTCTGGCGACGAGCTCGATATAGCGGTTTTGCGCGCGATTGCCGCCCACAGCGGTCTGGATCGTTTCTTCCGGCCGTCCGGCCATGCCGATGGCGCCCATATCCCCGGTCGGGTGGGCGCGCATGTCGCCGACCGCATCGAGCACCTTGCAGCCGAGAATGGCGGAAGGCAACCAGGCATTCAGGGTCGAGGACTTGCCGTTCTGTCCGATCATCAGCGCCGCAACGCGCGCGCCAAGCGCTTCCTGGAGCAATTCGACCGCCTTCACATAATCGACGCCGCGCATCTCCCACGGCGTGGTTGAGGCGGGCGCGCCGATGGCGGCGGCGGTGGCGACCCAGTCATCATCGTCAAGTTCCTCGACCGAGACAAGTTCCGGCGCGCCGGCATTGACCGCCGCGCGGCCAAGCATCCGTCCGTGATGCACCCAGCCTCCGCCGCCCGCGGCATAAACCGCGCCGCCGCGCACGGCGGGTTCTACATCCTTTTCGGTGAGAACGCGTGCCATCTGTTATCCTTCCTTGTTCGCGTCGATCGAGATTACGGTATCCGCCAGAACCTCGGCGGCAAGAGACAGATCGGCCGCGTCGGCCCATTCCTCCGCGCAATGCGAACGTCCGCCCGCACAGGGTACGAACACCATTGCCGCCGGGCAGAGCCGCGCCATGAACGCGGCGTCGTGACCAGCGCCCGAGACCATGCGCCGGTGACAGATATCCAGCGCCGCAGCCGCGTCGGACAGGGCGTCAACGAGAGCGCCATCAAGGCGCACCGGATCGTTTTCAGAAATCTTGCGGGTCTCGACGACGATGCCGTTTTGATGCTCATCCTGTTCGCGGTCCTTGATCCAGCGCAGGAAGGCCTCCATGTCGGCCTCGGTCTCTGCGCGGATATCGATCAGCATGCGGACATGGCTGGGAACGACATTGGCGGCATTGGGCTTCATCTCGAACTCGCCCACCGTCGCGGTGAAATGCCGTCCCGCCGCCGTCATCTCTACGGCCTTCGCGCGGACCGCAAGTACCAGTTCGGAGGCGGCGGCCAGAGCGTCGGCGCGGCCGTCCATCGGTGTCGTGCCGGCGTGGTCGGGTCGCCCCGAAACGCTGACCTCCACCCGGGTTATGCCGACGATCGTGGTCACCATGCCGAGGCTCAGACCCTCACGCTCCAGTATCGGTCCCTGTTCTATGTGCATTTCCAGAAAGGCTCTGAGATCATGGCGAAGCGGGACTGTAAGAGCCTCCGCATTGCCGCCGACATCACCAATGGCACGGCGAAGATCGCGGCCCGCGCTCTGGCGCTCAAGCCAGGCGGGCGGCAGAACCCCGGCCACGGCGCGCGAGCCGATGCAGGAAACGCCGAAAATCGACACTTCCTCGGCAAGAAAATCAGCAATTGCGAGATTGTGGCGCAGCATCACGCCCCTGTCTGAAAGAATGCGAGCGACCTCAAGCGCGACAACGACGCCGGCGACGCCGTCGAAACGCCCGCCGTCTGGAACGGTGTCGGAATGAGATCCCAGCATGATCGTGCCGCAACCCGGCTCGCGCCCCTGACGAAAGCCAACCAGATTGGCGCCGGCGTCGAGCGAGACATCAAGGCCTGCCGCCGTGAAGCGATCCGAAAGAAAGCGCCGCCCCTCATCGAAAAGCGGTGAGAAGGCGCGCCGCGTCCATGGTCTTTCCGGCTCGGTGATCGCGGAAAGCGCCGTCAGATCGGCTTCTATCCGATCCCGCGAGGCATGAAGATTGCGTCTCATGCATTGAGCTCCCGACGCAGGCCCAGCGTTTCGGGCGGGCGGACGAAACCGCCGCTGCCCGGCGCGGCCAGAACTTCGTTGCCGTCGAACACCATCCTGCCTTCATGCCAGACCGCGGCCACGGTCCAGGGCAAGGCGATGCCGTCATAGGGAGACCAGTCGGCAACCGAATGCGCGCTGGCGGCGGCCTCATAGACGGCGGGCCGGTCGACAAGCACGGTCAGGTCGGCGTCGCGGCCGACTTCGATGCCGCCCTTGCGTTGATCGAGACGGAAATGGCGCGCCGGGTTTTCTGCCATCAGCCGGGCAGCCCAGAACAGCGGCACGCCGCGTTCCATCGCTCCCTTGACGAATAGCGGAACCATTACCTCAAGCCCGGGAACGCCGGAGGCGCATTTGAGCATATCCGGATTGGACTTGCGCTCGCGCGACCAGCTCACATGGTCGGTCGAGACCATGGAAACGCGACCTTCTGCGACATGACGCCAGATCGCCTCGACCTCGCGGCGCGGTCGCACGGGCGGGTTGATCTTGGCCAGTCCACCCAGACGGGCGACATCGTTTTCCTCGTCCAGCGTCAGATAGTGAATGCAGCATTCGGCGGTGGCGTAAAAGGCCTGGCGGCGGTAACTCTCGGCAATCTCGTAGCCGCGCGCGACCGAGCAGTGCACCACATGGGCCGGGCACCCCGTCTCCGCGCCGGTTTCGTAAATCTGCAGCATTGCCAGCGTTTCGGCGAGTTGCGGGCGGGACAGGCCATGGGCGCGCCAGTCGGTTATGCCCGCAGCCTCGACCTCGGCGATCGCGGCGCGCACATAAGCATCATCCTCGTTGTGAACGCCGGCGGCAAGCCCGGTGCGCGCAACGGCTTCAAAGCAGGCGCGCAGCAATGCGGGCGGGATGCGCGGGAACCGTTCCGGGTCCGTGCCGAAGGTCGAAAACTTGAAGCCGCATACGCCGGCCGCCGCCTGTTCAGCAATCCGCGCGGCACCATCTGCGGGACGGATAGTGCCGTATAGCGCCACGCTGACGCGCGCCTCTCGATCTGCGAGCGCGGCCTTGCGCGCCACCGCCTCGGCGGAGCAGATCAGATTGCCCTCGTCATAGGGCATATCGACGATTGTGGTCACGCCGCCAGCCGCAGCCGCGCGCGTCGAGGCCGCAAACCCCTCGGTTCCGCGCTGCGACAGGGAATGCACCTGGGCATCCACCGCGCCGGGCAGGACAAGTCCTTCGCCGAAATCGTGCCGTTCGGCGGCAGCGGGCGGCCGTCCCTGACCGATCATCGCGATCTTGCCGTCCGCCACCGCGACGAAACCCTCGGGAATCTCACGATCCGCGAGAATGAGGCGTCCTGTGAGAACCAGGTCGAAGTCAGTCATGCATTCCCTCCGTGTCGAATGTGACTATGCGGCGGTTTCTGGAACATGCTATATCCCAAAAACCGGATGCCATATGTCGTATTGCCCTACCCATTGCGTTTGCATGGAGAGTGGACGTGAAAATCTCGACCATTTTCGTTGCGGATCAGACCATTTCGAGGGGCGGCGTATTGCGGGCCGCGCGCAGTCTGGACATGCCCGCCTCAACAGTCTCCGACGCGATAAAGCGTTTGGAGAAAACGCTTTCGGTGCAATTGTTTCAGCAGGGCGTGCAAGGGTTGACCCTGACGGCAGAAGGCGCCCGCCTCCGACCACTGCTGCATGAAGCGGCCTACGCGATCCGGGCGATCTACGCGCAATGTCAGGATGCTTCGGAACGGACGATCGTCGAAAGCCCGATTTCGCTTTCTGCTCTTTTTCGGTTTGCCGACGTCATGGAAACGGGATCGATCAGGAAGTCCGCTCGCCGGCTGCAGATCGGTCAGCCGCAACTGACGCGCATGCTCTCGGCCACTGAGAAGAGCCTCGGCGGCGCGCTGTTCATGCGCGGCCGCGACGGCTCAACGCCCTCGCGGCTGGCGCTCAGGATATTGCCGCATGTCGAAAAACTCAGGGATATATGGACGCGGCTTTCCACCGCATCGGAAAGCCGTTTCCGCCGTCACCTGAAGTTCTGGTCGCTTGGCGGCGTTCCGCCGGCGACGCCGGACAGCCCCTCTGCCAGGATACTGGGGCATATCGTCGCCAATTGGAGCAGCCGCTTCGGCTCGCAGATCTATCTCCAACCGGGACTTGCCAATGCCTTGTTCGAGGGCCTCGAACTGCAACGCTATGACGCGATCCTGGTGGATTCCCCAGCCACATCGCCGCGCCTGAAGAGCCGCGAGATTCACCGCAGCAGCCTCAGCTTCTTCGTTCGCCGCACGGGAGCGGAGGTTAGGGACTGGCATGACGAGCAGAGCCTGATCCGGGAAACGCTACTCAACGGCCATCTGGTGTTGCCTTCGCGTGCAGCTGGGCTGCGGCAGGTGGCCGAGGAGGTTCTTGAACACATTCTGGGAAGCAACTGGCTGTCGCAGATCCGCTTTACCGAGATCGACAGTATCCCGGTATCGGTCGACCTCGTTGCAAATCATGGCTATTGCTCGATACTGCCCGCCAATCTCAGGATCTCGAATGACGATGTCATTGCCTGTCCTCTTGCCGACCGGTTCAACCTCGTTCTCCGCCTCGTATGGGTCGATAATCTCCGCGGGCAACAGATGGCGGATCACCTTCAGGATATTCTGGGCTTTTGGCGCTACGGAATGGAACACGAGCCTCGTCAGCAAAAGCCTTCGCAAACTGGCCGCGGCTAAGGGGCATGTCAGGTTAATCGGAAGGAGTGCGCCGGGCTGGCTCAGAGCGATCATGCGGCTATCCCAGCTAACGCTCCTCCAATGTGCGATTGCCCTAAGTCGATGCAAATAGACTTCGATTGCCAAATGCTTCTGGTGGGACGGCGCAAACAGATTCTGGACTGCGCAGAGGACGCAGATGAAGCGTTGCGGCGCTTGGGGAGCGGAACCGCTGCGTCACTAGCTCCTGTTTGCGTAGACGAAGATGAGCATTTTCGGTGTGATTGTTGAGCCGGCGGGACACGATGGCGCTTGTGGAAGGTGTCGATTTATATTTCAAACTGGGACTCGGGCAGTTTTTGGAAAAATGTTACACTTCAATTGAGACTATTGCGGCCTGAGTCTCAATTGAAGTGTAATGTTTTGTTGACTACGCGAAGGCAGCCTCTTTCTCTAAGGCTGGCTTCCAGGATACAATGCATTCATCGGTGATCCGCTCTGTGCCATCCTGAATGGCTTCAATTGCGAGTTCGTTGAGTATCCCAAATGCGCGCGCCGTTATGCCGTCGCCGAGGCGGGAAAGGTGTCGCAGACTTTGGCTGGACAAGGCAGATGGAAGTTTGAGTGGAAGACTCCGCAGAATTGCGGTGACCAATTCCTGGAACTCCTCATCTGCCTGTCATCTTGGTAGCACAAACTGATCCAGGCGTCTGGTCAATTGGGTGTCGCCGGCAATCGCGTCGCGGGCTTCGGACACACCAAGGCAGACGAGCGAGGCTTTGATCTCATTACTGAGATATCGCAACAGCTGGAGGATCACACGCTGTTCTCTTGGAGTTCCCGCAAGCAGGTTGTGAACCTCATCGAATACCAAAACGCGTACGTTGTTGCTCTTGAGCAGGAGGACGGTCCTGATCTCAAGCTCCATGAGCGTCAAGCGTTCATGGATGCTGGCTCCCATGGCCATCAGCAATTGACCACATATCCTGCGTTCTGTCGGGCGTGATGTCAGTGTAATTGCCAGGACCGGCATGCTTTCCACACCGGTGCTGTGATCGATAATTGGTGGATGATCACGCTTGAACTTTTCCACGAGCATCGTCTTGCCCATGCCGCTGTGGCCATAAATCGCGAGGCCCGGCGGGCGGGTTGATGGCGGATGGTCGCAAAGTCCATCGAGATGCCGAAGAACCCGACGAGCGCGATCAAAGCCGACCCAACGATCGGATCGAATGGCACGAATCCGTGTTTCGTTTGGCGAGTTGGCAAGTGCCGCGGCGCCGGACGCCAAATGCGGGAGTTCAATCATCAATCCCAAAATTCCGTGTCGTCATCTGAATAAATCGGTTTCGCCAAATCTATAGCCGTGACGTGGCCGCTTTCCTTTTGGTCCTGCTTAATAGGTCTTCGCGCGGCACTTCGGCGCGCTTTTGCGCTTGAGGATGCGGCAATGTCTTCAATCTGCCTTTGTTTTGCGATCGCTGCAAAGATAACATCTTCTTGCAACTCACGCCGTCCTTGGTCTCGAAGCCTTTTCTTGGCATGTTTCCATTCCCACCATGAGACGGGCGGATACGCGAGATTTCGGTACCGCGCTTCTACAAACCGGCCGTCGGCCTGGTGAACGAATATTCGAGAAAGGTCTCGTGGATCATATTTGATCTCAAGCTCAGCACCCCGGCCGACATCACGTGATAGGGCGTCCGACCAGTAGCGAATCTTTTCCAGATGAATGCCGTCCTTCAGCAAGCGGCGCCGGTCACCAGGCAGAAAGCTGGTCCAGAACGCCATCCGGTCTGGCGGTAGGTCGAAATCGACTTCACCTTGCCGTTCGCGCCACACGGCCAGGGGAGGGCGCAATAGTGAGGCGTGGATACGCTGATGGTATTTGCCTACGATTTCCAATGCGATCCACTTTTCCAGTTCGCGTAATGTAAAGGTCGCACGACCCTCGGAATCGTAGTCACCTCTGATCCGCACATTGCTGAACGTTGTGCCGGGCAGCAGATGAACAGCTCCCATCATGGTTCCGATCAGCCGCTCAATGTGCCCGCCGAAGCGGAGTGTCGCTGGTGGCCTGAACTGAAGCTTGATGCCGTATTCCTTGCAAGCGTCGGCGAGCGCTCGCGATCTGAATTCGGCGCCATTGTCGCAATGGAGAACCGCGGGTAGTCCGGCGACGGGCCAGGGAGTTTCAATCCCCCTCTCGTCCAGCCATGCCGTTTTGTCGTAAACCGCGTGCAAGAGGCAAAGGCCAACAGACGTTCTGGACGGGGCTTCCAATGACAAATGGAAACCTGCGACCATTCTGGTGCAAACATCGATGGCAATTGTCAGCACTGGCCGTCCGATGGGCTGACGATACTGTTCATCGACAACGATGACATCGACGATTGTGTGGTCGATCTGCCAAAGAGCGTTCGGTTTGGCAACAGAAAGTTGGCCAGGGCTCGGCGTTGACGCAGCTTCGATCTCGCGCTCTCCACGCTTGCGGGCCGCTGCAATCGGGATCAGTTCCGACACTCTACGCTGCACAGTACTACGATGCGGAGGTGATAGCCCCTCGCTGAGGCAGACTTCCCCAATACGCCGCATCAGTGCAGCGAAGCTCGGTTTTTCCTTTTTGAGCCAGAAGTCTTGTATCTGATCGGCGATAACACGCTCGGTTCTTGGGTCTAGTCTGAACTCACCGTCTTTAGTGCCGCGTTTTCTAGGTTTGAGGCTTGAAGTGCGTTGTGTCTTTCTAAACCTCGCAACGAGCCGAAATAGTGTCGATCGTGGAATCCCATATTCCTCACGCGCAGCTGCGACTACCTCAGCTGTCACTTTCCCATCGCTGCCGCGGAGCAGAAATCGAAGGAACTCTTCCGGACTTACATCCTCGGCATGCCGGTCACCATTGTTGTGTGCTTCTGGGGATGAAATCATGCGGCGACATTACGGTCGATGAACCGGTCGATCAATCCCAATTTGAGTGTAACAAACGCTCGCTGGAGTCTCATTTGAAGTGCTAGGCGTTACACTTACGTCTCAAGCAAATCATTGAAAATACTCAATGCGTGAGTCCCAGTTTCAAACATAAATCGACAACGCTCACCGGCAGGAGAAACGCCGGGCGTGATGATATCCATCGTTTTCCATCAAGGGCGATGCCGCCGCCCGGCACGATCATGTGAACATGAGGATGATGCATCATGGCCGAACCCCATGTGTGGAGCACGGCGGTGATGCCGATGCGCGCGCCGAGATGCTTCGGATCGGCAGCGATCGTCAGCATGGTTTGTGATGCGGCTTTGAACAGAAGGTCATAGATGAGCGCCTTGTTGTGGAAGGCGATGTCTGCGACCTCGGCGGGCAGCGTGAAGACGACATGGAAGTATCCGACCGGCAGAAGATCGGCTTCGCGCGCGGCAAGCCATGTGCGCGCGGCAGCGCCCTGGCACTTCGGGCAGTGCCGGTTACGGCAGGCGTTATAGGCGATGCGCCATTGTCCGCAATCTTCACAAGCCTCGACATGGCCGCCCAGTGCGGCCGTTCGGCAATGCTCGATCGCGGTCATCACCTTGAGGTGGGCCAGGCTGAGATGCCCTTGATGGGCTGACCGATAGGCGGGACCGGCGGAGCGGAAGATGTCGGCGACCTCGATTGAGGCGCGCATCGGTTCAGCCGTCGGGCGATGTTCCTTCCGTTGTGAAGAGACCGAGCCTGTCGAGCGGGCTGATCACGGCGTGAACCGTCCGGGTCGCCACCTTTGTATAAAGCGCCGTATTGTTGAGCTTGGCATGTCCAAGCAGGACCTGGATAATCCGGATGTCGGTGCCATCCTCCAGTAGGTGGGTCGCAAAGCTGTGGCGCAATGTGTGCGGGCCGACCCTTTTGGGGATATCGGCAACCCGGGCGGCTTCGACAACGATGCGATGGAGCTGTCTGGTGCTGATCGGCTTCATGGAATCTTGCCCTGGAAACAGCCAGCCGTCACGATGCATCACGCCCTGTTGGCGTCCGGCGACCCACCATTGGCGCAGAAGACGAAGCAGATCGGCGGACAGCATGGCGTTGCGATAGCGCCCACCCTTGCCGCGCTCAACCCGCAGCAGCATGCGTTCGCTGTCGATATCGCGCACTTTGAGATGCGCGACTTCGGAAACGCGCAGCCCCGCGCCATAGGCAACAGACAGGGCCGCCTGATGCTTGAGGCAGGTTGTTGCCTCGAGCAGGCGGGCGACCTCGTCGCGGCTGAGGACGACCGGCAAATTGCGGGGCTGGTTCACACGGACCAGCCTGCGCGCGAGATCGGGCCGGTCAAGCGTATGGGTGAAGAAGAAACGCAGGGCCGAGACGATGCTGTTCATGGTTGGAACAGGAACGCCGGCTTCGTGCTGCTCGATCTGGAAGCGCCGCAATTCCTCCGCCGTCGCCGTGTCGGGCGATCGTCCCAGAAACGTCGTGAAACGCCCAATGTCGCGGATGTAGTTGCGCTGCATCGCCGAAGAGAAATGGCGCATGTTCATGTCATCGATCAGTCGCTGGCGCAGCGTGCTGACGGAAGTATCGGGGAATATCCGGGTCATCATTCGGTTCCTTTTGTTGAAAGAAACCGGAGGGTCCACCCGAACGGGACCCCGCTCAATCAAATCTCAACGTCGGCGTGGTTGCTGTTTCCTAACCCCACGCGCCCTCCCGCGCAGCGGGTTCGTTCGACGACTCCAGAACTGCCTGTCAGCAATGCACCCGATAGCGGACTTTACGAATACAAATGCTTCTGTAGTCGGGGCTTCGGTGTCAAGCTCTTCGTCGATCCCCGGTCCGTCTGGGGTCATGCTTCTGTTCGCGGTCGGCAGTTGCGCGCCGCAGGATGGGGGTCGAAGGTGAGGCGGACCACGCTAAACGGCGGGCTTGAATTATGCGCGCAAGAGCAGCACCACGCACTCGGACGGCCTTCGCCTCATCCCCGTCCCTGACGGGACCTCGGATCGATCGGTGGATTGCCCCTTCCGAAGCTCGTAATCAGTTCATGCCGGCGCTCCCCAACGGAACGGGGTGGCGTCGCGCCACATCCGATGCATAACGACAGCCAGTTTGCGAGCGACGGCGATCTTGGCCTTCTTGAGCGTGCTGCGCTTCGCAATCCGCACGCCCCAGGCCTTGATCGACGTCCACTGGCACGAACGGGTCAACATCACGTGCGCTGCGGTGGCTGAAGAACCCACTAAGCAAGCGGGCTCGCGAAGACGCCCGCCAGACCGAGCTCATCCAGACGGCATCGAAGGACAGCGGCAAGGTCTATGGCTATCGCAAGCTGCACGACGACCTCCTGGATCAGGGTGAGACGTGCTGTCCGAACCGCGTTGCCCGACTGGCCAAACTGGCAGGCATCAAGGCCCAGATCGGCTACAAGCGCCGACCGGGCAGCTATGGTGGCAAGCCGTCATTGGTCGTCGACAACACATTGGACCGGCAGTTCGATGTGGACGCGCCGGACTGGATCTGGGTCACCGACATTACCTATATCGGGATGCTGGAAGGCTTTGCCTATCTGGCGGTCGTGATCGACCTCTACTCCCGCCGCGTCGTCGGCTGGTCGATGCAGAACCGGCAGACGACGGACGTGTCCTGCAGGCATTGCTGATGGCGGTGTGGAGACGGAAGCCGAAGCACAAGGTGCTGATCCACTCGGATCAAGGCTCCCCACTCACGAGCATGGACTGGACGTCGTTCCTCAGGGCTCACAATCTGCCGCACTCGTTGAGCCGGCGCGGAAACGGCCATGACAACGCAATCGCCGAGAGCTTCTTCAACCTGCTCAAGCGGGAGCGGATACGGCGCCGGACCTACAAGACCCGCGTCGGGGCCAGGCAGGATGTGTTCGATTACATCGAGATGTTCTACAACCCGAAGCACAAGCATGTGAGGAACGGGATGCTGTCACCCATCGAGTTCGAACGGCAGCAGCAAATGAGAACCGAGGGTGTCTAGAAAACTTGGGGCTATTCAGTACGCGGCCATTAAATAGCTCGTGTTCACTGGCTCACATCGGTATTTTTCATCAACATTGAGCCGATGCAGATCATCGGCATAGGCATAAAGCATATTGAGGCGGATCGCCGCCGGGGCGACGAATGTCAGATATTCGCGGACCTGTTCCGCTGTCATCATGCCGGCGTAAAGCGCGAAGCAACAATTCAATCCGAAAATGTCGGCCTCAACCTCATCCTTGAAAATCTTTGTCTCGCGCTCGGTGAGATCGCTGAGATCGAGCTCGGTTATGGGCGCGCTCTACACCGTGTTTTACAACTTCTGCAAAATCCATAAGTCGTTTCGCGTTACTCCCGCGATGGAAGCGGGCATCTCCGATACCGTTCGCGATTTCGACTGGATTGTTGAACTTATTGATGCGCGCGCGCCGAAGCCCGGCCCGCGCGGCCCGTACAAGAAGCACCGCAGCTAAGCACGCCGGTTTCCCCAGATTTCGATCATGCGGAATGCCGCGTCCAGAGACGACACCTTGCCGAGTATTGATATTCCTCGCCTGGTAGGTGAGTCATCTGATTCGAAAAGAAAGTATCCGTCGAATCCAAGATGCGCAGCTCCAGCGTCGATTACTGTTTGCCGCGCGAGCGATGCGATGTGAATACTGCGACAGTTATCTAAGGGATAAGTAGCGAGGATATCTTCCATGGCTCGTCAACCCGCGCGCGAACGCGCCGAACCCAGGATATCGGCCAACGATTTGGCTCTGTACATGGTCTCCTCCGATACTGCCCGGATGGGCATTGTCCGCCGTTCCAAGTTTCCGCAAACTCCACCAATAATCTGTTACCGTGATGCACGAGCCGCCGTCTGCTCCTGTTTGTCAGACCCTATCCGCGCATTGAATCACCTTACTGCCGCAGAGGAAATGCTCCGGTAGAGAATTGATGACCCTTCAACCGGCTCGCTATTACGCGAAGACGCGACTCATTCAATCGACGTTTTGCACGCGGTCCAGCAAATGCGGAACCAGCTCGGCGGGTACGATTTCCACGCCGCTCCGGCGCAACAAAGCAATCTGCCCCTCGGCGGCATTGAGGTCTCTGTGCGCGCTGGCGAAGCGTTACGGGATCAACCAGAAGACCGTTGCGAAGTGGAAGAAGCGGTTCTCGGTGGCCGATCTGCCGACCGGCCCGGAGGAGCCGCGGTCGACGGTGCTTTCACCGGAAGAGGAAGCCGTCATTGTTGCCTTTCGGCGCTACACGCCGGCTTTACAACGCCAGCAAGACGGCGGTTCGTCCGATTACGCGAATCTGGACTGGTCTGCCCTCTGTAAAGTGACCCTCCGTGAAGAAGGTTATTGATCCCAACCGGGGAAGCGTTGGGTAGCACATCAAATTGCTCTAATCCCCAACTGGACCGTTCACGCCCGATCAAGCCGTGACGATCCTTTTCGCCTGGGAACGTACACTTTGGAAACCGCGAGCGGAGACCAGAAGAGGAGGCGATCGCTGGACCGCCTTCTCCCGCCATTATTCCGCAGGCACCTTAACCGGTTTCTCACTGCGGGACATCAGGAAGCCCTCATAGCCCTTTGCAACCATATCTTCGCAGAGCTGACGGTAATGCCCAACCCCGCCGATATAGGGCAGGAAGACATGCGGCTTGCCGGGAACGTTCGCACCGATATACCACGAATTCGCTTGCGGATAGAGCGTCTCCTCAGCGACGTCGTTGACGTGCTGCACCCAGTTTTCTTCGGCTTTGCCGCTGGCCTCCACCCGATCCAAACCCTGCTCGGAGAGATGCTTGATGAAGTCGGTTACTAGTTCGACATGCTGTTCGATCGAGGTCGTCATGTTGCTGAGTACCGAAGGGCTGCCGGGTCCCGTGATCATGAACATGTTTGGAAAACCTTCCGAGGCCAGCCCCATGAAGGTCTTGGGACCATTTGCCCACTTATCCTTCAGCGAGCGCCCTCCCTGGCCCTTTATGTCAATACGCATCAACGCGCCGGTCATCGCGTCGAAGCCCGTGGCGTAGACCAGCGCATCGAATTTGTAGTGCTTGCCGCTCTCGGTTTTCAGGCCGTTCTCGGTGATCTCGGCGATGGGATCGGCCTTGACGTCGACAAGGGTGACGTTGTCGCGGTTGAAGGTGGCGTAATAATCGGTGTCGACGCAGATACGCTTGGTGCCGATCGGATGATTGCGCGGCAGGAGCTTTTCTGCGACCTCTGGATCATGCACCGTTTCACGGATCTTCTGGTGCACGAAATCGGTGACGATTGCGTTGGCTTCGGGGTTGATCGATACATCGGTGAACGCCGAGAGAACCTGGGCGCCGCCGACGTTCCAGGCTGCATCGAGAATTTTCTGACGTTCTTCCGGGGTGAATTCCAGTGCCGTCTTGCCTGTGCCCGGGTACGGAATCCCCGCAGGCGACCACCGTGCATCGTTGCGCAGCGAACCATAGTTCGACTTCACTTCATCAACGAATTCCGCAGTCAGCGGCGCATTCCGTGCCGGTACCGAAAAATTCGGCGTCCGTTGGAACACGGTCGTTTTGTCCGCCTGTTTGGCGATCTCGGGAATGGACTGGATTGCGGACGAACCGGTACCGATCACACCAACGGCCCGGCCTTCGAACGACACCGGTTCGTGCGGCCATTGCCCGGTGTGATAAACCTCGCCGGCAAAGTGTTCAGCCCCCTTGATGACGGGCTGGTTCGGCGCCGACAGGCATCCCGTCGCCATCACGAGGAAGCGGCAGGTCACCTCGTCACCGCTCTCGGTAACAAGGGTCCAAAAGTTGTGCTTTTCGTCGAAGGTGGCACTTTTCACCCTCTGCTCAAAGGCGATATCACTGCGCAGCGCGAAACGGTCGGCCACGTGCTGCAGGTACTCGAGGATTTCGGGTTGTGGCGAAAACCGCTCGCTCCACGTCCACTCCTGTTCGAGGTTCTTGTCAAAGGAATAGGAATAGTAGATCGAGTCAGAGTCACAGCGCGCGCCCGGATAACGGTTCCAGTACCAGGTGCCGCCCACGTCGCTGCCCGCCTCGAGGACCTGAACGGTAAGTCCCATTTTTCGCAAGCGATGGATCAAGTAGAGCCCGGAAAACCCGGCCCCCACCACGGCCACGTCGGGATTGGGATTCTGGATCTTTCTGGTATTCGTCATGTTTTCCTCCATATCGATGCGAAATTGTTGTTTCCTCGCCCGAGATGTGCGTAGCCAAAGCAAACCGAATCCGGACCCGTTAGACGGGCAGGCAGGTGCGCGCCACATCGCGCTCGTAAAGGGATGGAATCAACGGGACAAAAACTCCCACGAGGTCGGAGTCCATGATTCCCCGACCTGGCACCGGTCGTTTGGTCGGATCGGTGCGCGCCCGTTTAAGCCCTTGTCAGATTTTTCTTGGTTTCACAGTGCCTCCCATGCTTTCATCATGGCTGGCTGCAACCTCCTCCAGTCGCAGACCAAGCCGAGACGCCCATTGGGGCATGATCAATCTCCCTAGACGCCTGTCAGATGACAGTGACGGACGTCGCCGAGATTTTGAACGGCATCGCCCGCCAGAATACTGTTCGAAGGTGCCAAATTAGGCTGGGGAGGAGCACTGATTGAGAATTCAACATCTCGAGACCACCCGGATGCCGACGACGAGCATCCGGAACATGACACAGGTCATGGATGAGCACGGATTGTGCGCTGAACCACTGCTCGAAAGTGTCGGGTTGACCCGCGACGCCTTGTTGAATCCCGAGGTGTTGGTTACCGGTGTTCAGGAACTGGATTTTCAGCGTCGGTTCGTCGAACTGACGGGGCCTCGCTACGACCTTTGGGTGCGGACTGGACAATTGTACCGCTGGTTGCACTACGGCCCCGGCGGGCTTGCGGCAAGCACGGCGCCGAGCCTGCATGAATTGGCATCCACGTTGCCGATCTGGGCACATCTCACCTATTCGGTGAACGTGGCGGTGCCGATCCGCGATGACGAAAGCGCAAGTTTCGTCGGCATAGAGTTCGACCTGACCGAAGTCCCCAGAAGCTTGCGCGCGTTCACGGTCTTTCGTGACATGGGTGCCGCGACGACATTTTTCCAGGACGTTCTCGCCTTCCAAAGTCAACTTCTGCGGTTCGAGTTTAGCTTCCGCGATCCAGGTATCGCGGACCTGAAGGAAATGTTGAAAGCGAAGGAGATCGTTTTCGCTTCTCGACGCTCGGGATACATTTGGGGGAAGGACATTGCCCGCAACCCGATGCCGAATTCCGATCCGGTGCTGCACGAGAGCTATCTCGGTCGCTGTCGCGAGATAATGGAACAGATCCCAGGAAAGCGGAGCTTTCTCGATGCCTTATTCGACGTTCTGGAGCAGCTGCCGGACACCCCGAGCATCGCAGATCTGGCGCGCGAACTGGGCGTATCGAAACGGACCCTGCAACGGCGGATGCAGGAACACGGAATGAATTACCATGACCTGCGCGGGACCGTACTTGCGCGGCGCGCTCGTAGTCTCCTGCGTGACACGACGCTGCCGATTGCCGAGGTCGCCTGGGAGATCGGGTATTCCGACCCGACGGCCTTCACCCATGCCTTCAACCGCTGGACCGGTCTGTCGCCTCGAACCTTTCGCAGCGCTGGACCGAAAGATGCCAAAACGCCGCCGGAAAACGGCGGCGCCTAAAAGCCGAAGAGCAAGAGGATCAGGTAGTTACCGCGAGCTCTTTCAACAAGCAGGCAAAGTCCTGCAAGACCCGATCGACTTCGTTTGCCCCGGTGGGAAGGACTTTGCGGAAGTTCACGATGCCGTGGATCAGCCCCGGCGCCTCGCTGTAACTGACCCGGACGCCCTGTTGCGCGAGTTTCGCCGCATAGGCACGGCCTTCGTCGCGCAGGACATCCAAACCACAAGTCACGATTGTCGTGGGCGGCACCATCGACAGGTCTTCGGCCAGAAGCGGTGATACGCGGATATCCCGCGCCATTTCGGGATCGGTCAGATAGTGATCGCGAAACCACTCCATCCCGACCTTTTCCAGAAAGTACCCCTCGGCAAAGTCCGCGTACGAAGCCGTTTGCGAAGATATGTCGGTGACCGGGTAAAAGAGCAGCTGCGCGGCGGGTTTGGCCTCGCCCGAGCCCGAAACCGCAGCGGCGAGGTTACCGCCGGCACTATCCCCCGAAACCAGGACATGGGTCACCTTCGTGCCAAGTTCCGCCGGAGATTGCGTGACCCAGTTCGTGGTCGCGAGGCAATCATCGTAGGCTGCCGGAAATACATGTTCCGGAGCCATGCGATATTCAACTGAGACCACGCGCAAACCAAGCGTCTCAGCCATGTGCCTGCAAAAACTGTCGGACTGCTCGACGCTTCCGAGAACCCAGCCGCCGCCGTGGAAATAGAGTAGCACCGCTCCGTCGCCTGCGGCGGCGGCAGGTGTGTATAGCCGAGCCGAAATCGTCCCCCCTGGCCCCGGGATTTCGAGCTCCTTGACGAGAGCGATGTCAATCGGTGGCAGGTCAAGTTGCTGAACCATGGGCGCCATGACCTCACGGGCCGCGACCGGATCCATTTCATGGAGCTTAGGCCCCTCCTGAGCTGCGGCCATGTCCAAGAGTTCTTGAGTTTCCGCCAGTATTTGCATGCCATCTCCTCCAAATTCGGTATGTTTGCCCTCCTGATTGGGCTGGTACCGGACCATGATCTTCTGGCGCACGGCACGGAGCGTAAACACCATGACACGCCAATGTTCTGACATTTGATGCCAATCGGGTGCTGGCAGTTCCATTCGAAGGAGTTTTTGGCTAAGCTGAGAACGCCACCGCCATCGCGTCATATTGCGGTGTAGGACGGTTTGGCTTGAAGTTGCGGATGAGGTATACGAGGGTCTGGGGCCTCAGATGCCCTGAGGCCGCGAGCCCAAAGGCTTCGTGTAAGGGCAGGGCTAATGGACGCAATCTCCTCCTCGATTGCAGGCGGCCGCTTATAGACTTTTTGCTTCTTACTGATCTTGGCAAGCGGCTGCACGACGCTGTTTCCTCGTTCATCGGCCATCGACTGCTCACCTGATCGGATTGATTGGGACAAAGAGGAAAAAATATTCTCAACTTCGGAAGAGTATTAAGAGCGTTCCCTGTCTCAATCTTCTCAACCCGCGTTCGCTGTGATGGCGCCGCCACGAGCTATATATGGTCCATTGGCGGCTATTCTTCTTGGTCCAGAACCTGTTCGACCGGAACTTGCCCATTCGTTGACAGTGGCAGTTGATCGTTCATGTGATCTCATGGATTCTTGTTCGCGGTACGACTTGAGCGGCAATCTCGCAGACGTGCCGGTGATGGGTGAGATATATCATCTGGCCCACCTGAGCCATTTGTCCGAACAGCCGAAAGACTTCCTCCGATCGCGGTTCGTCGAACGTTTCCATAATGTCATCAGCGACGAACGGTACCGAAGGCCTTGCTGCCGCGAATTCCTCGTATCCGGCCATGCTCCCCGAAGTCGATCGAATAATCGGTGAACTTGCCGTAGCGGGTGAGATCGAGCCGGCGCAGGCGCATCAGCCGACCTCCCGTTGGCTTTGAGTCGAGCCAGCATGTCCTCGCTTCCTTCGGACAGCAGTTGGTCGACGAGCGCCTCGAACTCGTCTTCGTTGTTGCCGCTGAATCCGCGCGCTTCCGACGGCAGGTCATCGCGCAGTTCCTTGACGAGGTCCTGCACGATTTGTCGAACGCCATGCTGTTGAATGATGTCGCCTCGCATCAACTCGCCGAGTTCAAGGACTGGATCGGCGGTCGCGCTTCCAACCGATTTGCTGAGCGGCGCCGTAGTCGCCAAATCGATCTTTTCGATCCAGGTGTTGCCCAAGCTCTCTGCGCGTTGCTCGGTTTCAGCCACCAGCAAATCGCTATCGCGTCGCAGCCGCCACGACAACGGGGTCGCACCTGTCAATCGAAGACGAGCCACAAGGTGCTGAGATCGTGTTTGTTCGCGTGCTCCGGAAATCTCTGCCTCAATCAGATCGGCTGCCTCTCGCCAGGTCTCCGCCGCGGACATGTCGACCGGGACGCGTTCGAACTGGGCGGTGCTTGTCGTGCGTTCTTCGATCCTGAGGTTGTGATCGTCATTGACCGTAACGAGGGTGACTGTCTTTTCCCCGGCTTCATTGATGTCCCGTCCCTGAGGCATTCCCGGCATGACCACTACACGATCGCCGGCGTATTCGGTCCGGACATGGACGTGTCCAAGTGCCCAATAATCGAATCCCCAGCCCTGGAGGTCGGATAGCTTGCAGGGCGCGTAGGGATCGTGCCCGGGAGCGCCCGCCAAGCTCGTATGCATGATACCGATATTGACAGCATCCGGGGTAGGGCGGTGATACTTCTCGAGAAGGCTTTCCGGAGCCTGAGGCTTGGCGAAACTCAGGCCATGAATGGAAAGTGCGAGCCCGTCCTTGGTGATGTCGACGCAATGAGCCCGCCCGCCGAAAACGGTGACCGATGGTGGCAGGATCAGTTCCTGCGTGATACGTGAAAGGGCATCGTGATTGCCTCGAATGATGAAGGTCGCGATGCCGGCTTCGTTGAGCCGCTGCAACTGGCTGGCCAGAAACCGGGCAGTCTTCATCGATGTCTGGTCGCCGTCATAGAGATCGCCGGCGATAATCAGCGCATCGACCTGTTCATCGATACACAGGTCGACGATCGTCACCAAGGCCTGCCGTGTAGCGTCACCTATCAGCTCGGCGAGGTCGCTGTTGCGTAGTGCTAACGACCGCAATGGTGAGTCGAGATGAAGGTCAGCTGTGTGGATGAATTTGAACGGCATGAACGTACTATTCTAGACCTTGATATACAAAGTAAAGCCGATGAAGAGCTTGGGTATTTGGGAGCGGCTGGCAAGCTCTTCAACTCCGAGTGTCACATTTTCGAATCCGGATCATCCGCGTCGAGTCTCCACTGACGGCCTTCCTGATTTCTAGGCGCAATGATTCTTGCGTCTATAGCCCAACATTGCGCTTACGCTTGAAAATTGCGTCTAAAACGAGGATACTTGCGCTTATCTCCTACGCGCAAGAATCTCGGCAATGGCGAACAAAGTACCAGAAGACGCACTGAAAGAGCTGCAGGATATCGTTGGTGGACATCCCGATGGCATTTCGGCACCAGATATCGCGAAGAGCCTCTCCGAAGCTATACCACGCCGTACGCTTCAGTACCGGTTAAAACAGCTCGTCGAGGTCGGACTCTTGCGTATGGCCGGCAGTGGTCGATGGGCGAAATATCACCTTGCGACATCCGGACAAAACGCTGCTGATGAGCCGGTGCAAAAAGACGATGACTATGGTCGTCTGATCGGGCTGTCCAAGGAAGGGCAGGAGGTCCGCGACTACATCCGGCAGCCCACAGAAGCCCGAAAGCCCGTTGGCTATAACATCGATTTTCTCGATCAGTACGACCCAAATTCCACATTCTATCTTAAAGCCGAAGAGCGCGAACGCCTCCAGGAAATTGGCAAGCCGAAAACCGCACCCCAGCCCGCAGGCACATATGCCAAGCTCATTCTCAATCGCTTGCTGATCGACCTCGCCTGGAACTCAAGCCGCCTCGAAGGCAACACCTATTCCTTGCTCGATACGAGGCGGCTGATCGAATTTGGCGAAGAAGCGACTGGCCGAGACCATATTGAAGCGCAGATGATCCTCAACCACAAGGATGCGATAGAGTTCCTGGTTGGCAGCGCAGAAGAGATCGCTTTCAACCGATATACGCTCTTAAACCTCCACGCCCTGCTATCGAACAACCTCCTGGCAGACCCCTCGGCATCCGGTCGTCTGCGCTATGTCGCTGTCGGTATTGATCAGTCGGTTTTTCATCCACTCGAGGTCCCTCAGCTGATCGAGGAATCTTTTGATCAGCTGCTGCAAAAGGCGTCGGCAATAGAGGATCCTTTCGAGCAGGCATTTTTCGTGATGGTCCACCTGCCGTATTTGCAGCCGTTTGACGATGTCAACAAACGGGTCTCGCGCCTTGCCGCAAATATTCCGTTGATCCGAAAGAACCTCGCCCCACTTTCGTTCACTGACGTGTCTCAGCGCGCCTACACCGATGCAATTCTTGGTGTTTACGAACTCAACGATCACTCGCTGCTTAGAGACGTCTTCTTCTGGGCCTATGAACGCTCAGCCGCAAGATATGCGGCAGTCCGGCAGTCCCTTGGGGAACCCGATCCGTTCCGGCTGAAATATCGCGCGGAGGTGCGCGAGATTGTCGCCGCGCTGATCCGTGCGAAAGTGGGGCGCAAGCAGGTCGGAACCGAGGTCTCAGCCTGGGCGAGCAGTCGAGTCGAACCAGAAGATAGAGACAGGTTTACTGAGATCGTGGAGGACGAGCTCATCGGAATGCACGAAGGCAACTTCGCCCGCTATCAAGTGACGCCGTCGGAATTTAGGGCGTGGCAAGACGTGTGGGGATCGAAGTGACCGTGACCTGCCACTGAACTCTCATCCAGCCGCGACCGGAGCCTGGATGGTGGTGCTCTGATACCATTCTCTGGACCGCCGGAGGATAGAGTTTCCGGCCTATTTCACGATGGCGGGCTGGTGGCGCCATCGGGATTGATCAACGAGATCGGAGTCTTGTGACCGATCGCGCCATGTGGGCGCTCCTCATTGTAGTATCTGCGCCAATCCTCCAACTTTTCGACCGCGTCGGCAAGCGTCAGGAACCAGTGGGCATTCAGGCACTCCGCTCGGAAGCGGCCGTTGAAGGCTTCGATATATGCATTGTCCGTTGGCTTTCCCGGCCGAGAGAAGTCAAGCGTGACGCCTTTCGCATAGGCCCACAGGTCGAGATCGCGAGAGATGAACTCCGAACCCTGATCGACCCGGATCGTTTTCGGATAGCCGATTTTGGGACAGACCTGTTCAAGCGCCCTGACGACATCCTCGGCGCGATAGCTGAACCGCGGATCGAGCACTGGCACGTAGCGTGAGAAAGTGTCGACGACCGTCAGGACGCGGATCTTCTTTCCCGTCGCTAGCTGATCGTGGACGAAGTCCATCGCCCACACATCGTTCGGCCCAACTGCTTCCTGGCGATCCTCTCGAAGCTTCGCCTTGACCCTCCGCTTGGGCGTCTTGTTTCGCAATTGGAGCCCCAAGTCCCTGTAAATCCGGTATGTTCGCTTCATATTGATGTCCCAACCCTCGCGCTTGAGCATCACGTGGACGCGCCGGTAGCCGTAGCGGACACGCGTTGCACAGATGTCCTTGATCCGAGCCTCAATGCCGGCCTGGTCACGGCGGCGGGACTTGTAGTGAAAGGTCGAGGTATCGAATTCCAGAACCCGGCAGGCTCGCCGAATCGACACATCCCATTCCGCACACGTTTCCGCCACCAGCTCGCGTTGGCGACCAGGCCTCACAGTTTTCGGCGGATCACGTCCTGCAGCATCCCCTTGTCCAGCGACAGATCGGCGACCGGCTTCCGGAGCTTTCCATTCTCGTCCTCAAGCTGCTTCAGGCGCTTCATCTCCGTCGGCAGCAACCCGTCATATTTCTTTTTCCAGTTGAAATAGGTCGCCTGGCTGATCCCGGCCCGACGGCAGATCTCGGCAACCGGAATCCCGTCCGCTCCCTGCTTCAGAATGAACGCCTTCTGTGCGTCCGAAAACTTCGATGCCTTCATCTCTTCCACTCCTTCTCCCAGCCAGGAAAATACCGCGGATTACTCCAACATCAAACGATCCAGTTTTCAGGGGGCAGAGCAGAGTAGCACAGCTGCCTGCCATATCCCGTGTGGAAACCTACTTTGGTCGTGCGGATGGGATAGCCCCTTGGCTGCAACACAGATCGAAAGCGCTTAAGTGCCCCTGACTGGCAAGAGGCAGAAGCGAGGCGTCCTCGGTGAGAACGAAGGTCATGTTTCAGCGATTGTATGAGGGCAGGCGCCTGTTGGTTTGTCGAAAAGATCTAAAGCTGCCTCATATTCTTTTGGCGTTGAGGTATAATTCTGAGTGATCGATCTTCTAGGAAGGCGCCTTGCCGCCCCTGCGTTTCGTTGAGCTACAAGAGAATCCCGAGCGCATAAGCTGCTCGTCAGCGCAAAGTAGCGGCCAAGTCACCTGTGACGTATGGAGCATCAGCTCCTTTCGGTTCAGCTCGTTCAAGGATATTCTTCGCTGCGGTCGACTATATGGCTTTCTGCGTCGGCAGAAGCGAGCGGAGAGGAGCGAGCGAGCATGACCAAGGCGTATTATGCCCATTCCGTACCAGAACGGGGGATCGAGGAGTGGCAGGGGCTGGCGGAGCACCTCCACGCCGTGGCGCTGCTGGCGGGCAAGATGGGGGCGCCTCTCGGGCTGGAGCGCGCCTGCTTCGCGGCCGGTCTGTTTCACGACCTCGGCAAATACAGCGCAGCTTTCCAGCGAAGGCTTGCGGGCGTCGATGTGAGGGTGGACCATTCGACGGCCGGCGGAAAGGCGCTTCTGGAGGTCACGGGCGGAACAGACCAACAGATGGCTGAATTCATCGCCTATGCCATTCTGGGACATCATGCCGGCCTGCCCGACCGCCGCAACGAAACCGACGCCTGCTATGACTGGCGTATCGGCAATGCGCCAGAGATCGATCTCGTGTGGCGGAAGGAACTGGGGCCACTCCCTGCGGATCTGGCGCCGCTTGATTTGATGCGCCGCTTCCCGAAAGGTCAGGATTCGCACAGCAAACAGAAATTCGCCTTTGCCTGGGCGCTGATGGGGCGGATGATCTTCTCTTGCCTTGTGGATGCGGATTTCAGGGATACCGAGGCCTTCTATCATCAGGTCGAGGGCAAGAGCGCCGATCGCGCCTGGCCGGCGCTTCAGGCTCTGCTGCCAGAGCTGAAGGCGCGCCACGAAGCCCATATGGCGGAGCTTTCAGATGGACGGGAAAGCGATCTCAACCGGCTGCGTCACAAGGTGCTGCGGCATGTGGTTGGGCAGGCAGCAGAGAAACCGGGCCTGTTCACGCTGACCGTGCCGACCGGCGGCGACAAGACGCTGGCTTCCCTTGGCTTCGCTCTTGAGCACGCGCTCGCCCACGGCCACCGGCGCATCATCTACGCCATTCCTTACACATCGATCATCGAGCAGACGGCAAGCATTTTCTCACAGGTTCTGGAGCGCGACGGCGAGGCATTCATTCTGGAACATCATGCCTCCATCGAGGAGGAGAAGGCGCGGGGCCGAGGCGGCGAGGGGCGCGAACAGGCGGACAAGCTGAAGCTTGCCATGGAGGACTGGGCCGCGCCAGTCATCGTCACCACAAATGTGCAATTGTTCGAAAGCCTGTTTGCCGCCAGGACATCGCGGGCCCGCAAGCTGCACAATATCGCCGGCTCGATCATCATACTTGACGAGGCGCAGACGCTGCCGCGCAAATACCTGCTGCCGGTCATGCGCGTGCTGGAGGCGCTGGCGGAGCAATACGGCTGCACCATCGTGCTCTGCACCGCCACCCAGCCGGCTTTGGCGCGCCGCACGGAATTTCCGCAGGGGCTGGCGCTGGAGGGTCGCGAGCTTGCGCCGGACCCGCACGGTCTGGCCGAAATGCTTGCCCGCGCCACGATCCGCCATGCGGGCGTGATGGACGATGCGGCGCTGATCAACGAGCTTCGCGCCGGGCAACGGGTTCTCGTCATCGTCAACAGCCGCCGCCATGCGCTGGAACTGTTTCGCGCGGCCGAGGCTGCCGGAATTTCCGATCTCATTCACCTGACGACGCGGCAATGCGCGGCCCACCGTCGCGTGATTCTTGCGGAGGTCAAGGCACGGTTGAAGGACCAAAAGCCCTGCCGCGTCATTGCCACCAGCCTGGTGGAGGCGGGCGTCGATATCGATTTTCCGCGCGTCTTACGCGCCGAGGCGGGGCTGGACCAGATCGTGCAGGCGGCGGGCCGTTGCAATCGCGAGGGCGGCCAGGCGCGTGAAGACAGCATCGTCACGGTGTTCACGCCTGCGGGCCAAAAGCCGCCGGCGGAGATAAAGGGGTTGATCGGCGATATGAAACGGATGATCGACCGACATGACGACCTGCTGTCGCTCGCCGCGATCGAGGACTATTTCGGCGAGGTCTATTGGCGGGCGGGCGAGGCCGGGTTGGATGGTGAAAGCATTCTCGACGATTTCAGCCTCACCCGTTCGGGCTCCGATTTCGCCTATCGCACGGTCGCGGAGAAATTCCGGATGATCGAGAGCGGCATGGCGCCGGTGGTGATCCCCTATGATGACAAGGCGCGAGAGGCGATCAGGAATCTCGGCATCGCGGATATTTCCTCTGGCCGAATTGCGCGTTTGTTGCAATCATACATTGTCCAGGTGCCGCCCAACGTGCGAAACTTGCTGATTGCGAATGGCCATGCAGGATTTGAGCGTCCCGATCTGCGGGGCGACCAATTCGCGGTGTTGAAGAAGGAGTCGCTTTATACGCCGGAGATTGGGCTGCTTTGGGAGGCTGCGGACGACCTGGCGACGGAAGATATGATGGTGTGATTGCGCTGCAAGGCGCGGAGTAACGGACGGTGGGGGCGCATGGCATACGGAGTTCGATTGAAGGTCTGGGGGGAGTATGGCTGCTTCACTCGGCCCGAGATGAAAGTGGAGCGGGTTTCCTATGATGTGATGACGCCATCGGCGGCGCGCGGCATTCTGGAGGCGATCCACTGGAAGCCAGCGATCCGCTGGGTCATCGACGCCATACATGTGCTGGAGCCGATCCGGTTCCAGTCGATCCGCCGCAATGAGGTTGGCCACAAGGCGCCCGCCGGAAAGATCAGGTCGGCAATGCGGCGCGGCGATCTGGAAGGCCTCAGCCTTCTGGTTGACGAGGACCGGCAGCAGCGCGCGGCCACCGTTCTGGTGCGGCCCGCCTATGTGATCGAAGCCCATTTCGAGCTGACGAAACGGACCGGGTCGGATGACAATGACGCCAAGCATCTCGATACCTTCAATCGCCGTGCCCGGCGCGGACAATGCTTCAACCAGCCGTGCCTCGGCACGCGCGAATTCTCTGCCGCCTTCGCCTTGATCGAACCGGAGAGCCCGACGCCGCAAGCTGCTGCAGAGTCTCAGAGCGAAAGCCTCGGTTTCGGAACCGCGCGTGACCTCGGCTTCATGCTCTACGATATCGATCATCAGGCGCCGGGACGACCGTCGCTGTTCTTCCGCGCCGTGCTGAAGGATGGCGTGGTGAAAGTGCCGCCGCCCGGCTCGCCGGAGATCAGGCGATGACGATCCTGAGCTCGCTGGTAAGCGCCTATGACCGGCTACCGGATGCCCCGCCGATCGGCTATTCGTATCAGAAGATCGGGTTCGTGATTTCACTGAACGAGGATGGTTCTGTCGCCAATGTCAGCGACCTGAGAACCGGCGAGGGCCGAAAGCTGCAACCCCGGTCGATGCTCGTGCCGCAACCGGTCAAGCGGACGGCCGGCATCGCGCCCAATTTTCTCTGGGACAAGACGTCCTATGTCCTGGGCGTGACCGCCGGCGAAGGCAGGCGCACCGCAGAAGAGCATGCCGCATTTGTCGCGCGACATCTGGCGGATTTCGGCGCGACGGAAGATGTCGGGCTGAAAGCCTTGCGATCGTTTCTGCAAGGCTGGACGCCGGAGCAATTCGCGGCGCTGGGCTGGCCGGAGGACATGAAGGACCAGAAGGTTATTTTCGCGCTCGAGAGCGAGCGGCGGGGAAATGTCTACCTTCACGACAGACCGGCGGCGAAGTCGCTCTGGGTGCGGATTTCGGCAGCGGCGGATGCCGAGAACCAGATATGCCTCGTCACCGGTGAGAACCTGCCGCCGGCGCGGCTTCATCCCTCCATCAAGGGGGTATGGGGTGCGCAGTCTTCCGGCGCGGACATCGTGTCTTTCAATCTCGATGCGTTTACCTCCTATGGCCATGAGCAGGGAAACAACGCTCCCGTTTCGGGTGCGGCTGCATTCAAATACACCGCCGTCCTCAACCGTTTCCTCGAACGCGACAGCGGTCACCGGGTCCAGATCGGCGACGCCTCCACCGTGTTCTGGGCCGATTGCGCGGATTCGAGCCGGGCGGAGGCGGCGGAAAGCCTGTTCACGATGTTTGTCGACCCGCCAGCCGAGGAGGCGGGTGCGGACGACGACCGGGCAGAAACCCGCAAGATCGAGATCACTCTGAAGCGCATTCGCGACGGGCAGAGCCTTGCCGCCGCTGACCCGAAACTGGCCGATGGCGTCAGGTTTTTCGTGCTGGGGCTCTCGCCGAACGCCGCCCGGCTTTCCGTGCGCTTCTTCTTTTCCGATACGTTCGGCGCGCTGACGGAGAATTATCAGCGCTACCTTGCCGATATGCGGGTGGAGCCGCCGCCGCGCGGCGGTTTTCCGCCGCTGTGGCGCTATCTCCGGGAAACAGCGGTTCTCGGCAAGAGCGAGAATGTCCAGCCTAATCTGGCCGGCGAATGGATGCGCGCCATTCTGACCGGCACCCACTACCCGCTGTCGCTCATGGCGGCGGTTTTGACGCGCATCCGCGCCGATGGCGATGTCAACGCTTTGCGCGTCGGCCTTCTGAAGGCGCTTCTCGTCCGCAATTTCAACATGAAGGAGGTTCCGGTGGCGCTTGATGCGGAAAATGCAGACAGGGGGTATCTGCTGGGGCGGCTGTTTGCCGTCTACGAGGAGATGCAGCGCGCAGCGCTTGGCGGCAGGGTCAATGCCACCATCCGTGACAAGTTCTATGGCTCGGCCTCCGCCCAGCCGCGCAAGGTCTTTGCCCTTTTGGAAAGCAATTCCGCAAATCACCTCGCCAAGGCGCGCAAGGCAAATCCGGGACGCGAATACAATCTGAAGAAACTTCAGGAGGAAATCATGGACCGGATGGACCCGAATGCCGATCCTTATCCGCCATCGCTTTCCGCGCGCGAGCAGGCGCTTTTCGGCCTCGGCTACCACCATCAGCACAGCGATTTTTTCAAACCCAAGACCGAGCAGACCGTGACCCAGGGGGAGACTGAAGAATGACCGTCCTTGCCAACCGCCATGATTTTACCGTGATCTTTGAGGTCAGGAACGGCAATCCCAATGGCGATCCGGATGCCGGCAATCTGCCGCGTCTCGACCCGGAAACCAACAGGGGGCTCGTCACCGATGTCTCGCTGAAGCGCAAGATCCGCAACTATGTCGATCTCGCCCGCCATGGCGAGGACGGCTTCCACATCTATGTGGAGGAGGGGGCGATCCTGAACGAGAAGCATCGCCAGGCCTACAAGTCGATCTACACCGATGATCCGAAGGTGGACAAGGCGGCAAAGCTGAACCCGAAGGACGATGCCGAGGCCAGGGCGCTGACGGGTTTCATGTGCGCGAACTTCTTCGATGTGCGCTGCTTTGGCGCGGTCATGTCGACGGGCATCAATTGCGGCCAGGTGAAGGGCCCGGTGCAGATGAGCTTTGCTTCCTCCGTCGAGCCGATCATGCCGCTGGAGATCTCCATCACCCGCATGGCGGCGACCAATGCGGCGGAGTTGAAACAGAAGGCGGAGGGCGATGACAGCCCGGATCGCACCGACAACCGCACCATGGGCCGCAAATATATCGTTCCCTACGGGCTTTACGTTGCCCACGGCTTCATCTCGGCGAAATTCGCTGAACGCACCGGCTTTTCCGAAAGCGATCTGGAGCTTCTGTTCGAAGCGATCGTCAATATGTTCGAGCATGACCGCTCGGCCGCGCGGGGCGAGATGGCAACGCGCAAGCTGATCGTGTTCAGGCATCAGAATGCGCTTGGCAACGCGCCCGCCCATGCCCTGTTCGAGCGCGTCAGGATCGGCCGCAATATCGGTGGCGGGTTCGAGCCGCTGGATGATCGCCTCGACAACTATCCGCCCGCCCGCGCCTTTGACGATTACATCATCGAGATCGACCGCGAAAACCTGCCGGACGGGGTCGGAAACATCGAGAGGCTCTGAGCCATGGCGGCGGAGCCGGCGGCCGCGGGTGAGCCGATGCCCATCTCCGCGCTCCAGCATGCGGTCTATTGTCTGCGTCAGGCGGCGCTCATCCATCTGGAGCGGGTCTGGGCGGACAATCGGTTCACGGCGGAGGGCGATGTGCTCCACGCCGTTGCGGACAAGGGCGGAAAGCGTAAAGCGCGCGGGCTCCGCCGTGTCATGGCGCTGCCGGTTGCATCAGCCCGGCTCAATATTGCCGGCATTGCCGATATGGTGGAGTTCCAGCTTTCCGCTGACGGCGGCGAAACCGCCTTTCCTGTGGAATACAAGCGCGGCAAGGCCAAGCTGCACCGCGCCGATGAAGTGCAGCTGTGCGCCCAGGCGCTGTGCCTTGAGGAAATGACCGGGCGGCAGGTACCCGAAGGGGCGTTGTTTTACGGCGAGACCAGGCGGCGCGTTGTGGTGCCTTTTGATGATGAGTTGCGGGCCCTCACGGAGGAAACGATTGCCGCATTCGCGGCCATGCTCGCGTCCGGGCAGACGCCGCCGCCGACCGACAGGCGATCGCGCTGCCGGGCCTGCTCGCTTGTCGAAATATGCCGGCCGGATGCTTTCGGCCGTCCCGTGCGCGCGTGGCGCAGCCGGCAGGTTGCGGCGCTCGTGGCTGAAGACGGGGCCGGGCCATGAGAAAGCTGCTGAACACGTTCTATGCCCTGACCGAAGGCGCCGCGCTTTCCAAGGACGGAGAGAACCTTGTGGCGACGATCGAGGGCGAGGAGCGGGGCCGCGTTCCGTTGCATATGCTATCCGGCGTTGTCGCCTTCGGCGCTGTCTATTGCTCGCCGGCGCTGATGGGAGCATTGGCGGAGGCCGGCATCACGCTCACCTTTCTGTCCCGTAGCGGCAAGTTTCAGGCGCGGCTGGAAGGGCCGGTCAGCGGCAACGTGCTGTTGCGCCGGGCGCAGTATCACGCCAGCGATCAGCCGCTGGAGATCGTGCGCTCCATCGTTGTCGGCAAGGTGGCAAACCAGCGCGCGGTGCTGATGCGCTCGTTGCGCGATTATGGCGGCGAGTATCCGCCGGAAATTCGTACAGCTCTCGAAGAAACCGCCACAAGGCTTTCGCGGATCGCCCGGCGCGTCGAGCTTTCCGATCACACGGTGGACGGGCTGCGCGGCTTGGAAGGCGAGGCGGCCAACCTCTATTTTTCCGTGTTCGATCATCTGATACGCGCGCCGGATCCTGAAATCTGTTGGCGCGGTCGGTCACGCCGGCCACCGCTTGATCCCGTCAACGCGCTCCTGTCCTTTCTGTACACGCTGCTGGTGCATGACTGCCGGTCAGCGCTGGAGACGGTCGGGCTCGATCCCGCCGTCGGGTTTCTGCACCGCGAACGCCCCGGCCGGCCGAGTCTTGCGCTCGATCTGATGGAGGAGTTGCGGCCGGTTCTTGCTGACAGGCTGGCGCTTTCCCTGTTCAACCGGCGCCAGTTGCGCGCTGCCGATTTTGAAACGCGCGATGGCGGTGCGGTCGTGATGAAGGATGATGCCCGAAAAACGGTGATCGCCGCATGGCAGGAGCGCAAGAAGGTGGAACGCGAACATGCCTTTCTTGGCGAAAAGGCGCCGCTCGGGCTCGTTGCCCATCTCCAGGCACAATTGCTTTCGCGCCACCTGCGCGGCGATCTCGATGCCTATCCGCCCTGGTTCTGGAAATGAGGAGGCGACATGCTGGTTCTGGTGACCTATGATGTGCGTGTGAGCGAGGAAAACGGCGCCGCGCGTTTGCGCGCCGTCGCGCGAGCCTGCCGCGATTTCGGCCAGAGGGTGCAATATTCCGTCTTTGAGATCGAGGTTGATCCGGCCCAGTGGACAAAGCTCAAGGCGCGGCTTGAAGGCATCATCAAGCCCGAGATGGACAGTCTGCGCTACTACTATCTTGGCGCCAACTGGCAAAGGCGCGTGGAGCATGTCGGCGCCAAGCCGGCGGTCGATCTCAACGGCCCCTTGATGATCTGAGATTTCTGCAGTCATCCGGGCAGGCGTGCGCGCTGTGCGAACCGCAAGCGTGCCGAAAAACGCCGGAGGTTTCGCACTTCCGTCAGCTATTTGGAATTGTTGATGTTTTTTCATCTCTACTAAAAAGCGGCATCCACCGGCTTTTCCGTAAGCACAGCTTCGCGCGAGGCCCCTGCTTTCCTCAGACATATGAACCGCTTATCATCACCCCGGTCGCCTCCCACGCGGAGGCGTGGATCGAAACGTTGTCTCGCGCGACGATGCATCGACGGTCACGCGTCGCCTCCCACGCGGAGGCGTGGATCGAAACACCTTGGCGGGCTAATTCGGTGCGGGGGTGATGAGGTCGCCTCCTATGCGGGGGCGTGGATCGAAACTGAGTTACTGCCTTAGCGGTCGCGACCGCTTTGATGTCGTCTCCTACGCGGAGGCGTGGATCCAAACCCACACGTATCATTGCGATAGCGCGTATTTCAGCGAGCAATAAATCATCTAGTGTTTTGAATGATATGGAAAATTTGCAGATAGGGCTTTGGTTCATATCCCTTCAAGACCTTGGGCCTTGAGACAAGATGTCTCGCACCTATGTCGTCCATCGGGGACCTGACCCGCAATTAGATGTCGATAGGACAGAGCCTTTACTAACCAGCATAGCCGCCACGTTTTGCTTCCAGATTGCTTACGTTCCGCATCCAGACGCGATATGTGGAACGGGAGGAGGTGGGCCGGTATGACAACGTGGCACGGCTCAACGTGTTGGTTCTTGGGAGAGATTGCGGCAGCGTTCAGGAGGGAGACATGCGATCAATCTTGGCGGGCTTTGTTCTGATCATGCGCACGGCGACAATGTCGGACTCTGCGACCGTAGAGCCGATGCAGAGCACAGAATCATCGATGGGCGAGCAGGTCTTTGTCGATGTTTGCAGGCGGAAATTTATGCCCAACTCGAAATGCAGGCAGCTACAAGCCGGTTTACGTCACAAAGCCCCCGTGACAACACCCTATGACTTCTTGTCAATCCCACCGCCCAGATCGATTGCAGCGAGAATTGCGGCCTGCACGGCCTTGTCCTGCGCCGCCACGGCGGCCGTCAGTTTCAGCAGGCGCTGGCGGGTCTGGTGAAGCTGATCGACCAGAGACAGCACAACTGGCACAGTTTCCGCGTCGATCTCCAGTTCATAATGCAGGGTGCAGATCAGGCGGATGCGTGCGCATTCCATCTCGGAAAAGAACAGAACTCCGGCATCTTCCTGTGGCGAGATCAGCGCCTCGCTGATCCAGGCGTCGAGATCGCTTCGCTGAAGGGCCTCTATTTGCTCGACAATTTCGTCAACGCGCATCATTTCAACATCTCCTTGCGCGGTTCGTCCCGAGACTTCGGCTGCCAGCTCTCCAGGAACGCGGCCAATTCCGGTTCATCGCCAGCGGGCAAGACGACCTTCAGAGTGATCATCTGGTGCCCGCGCTTGCCGGTCTTGCGGTCGAGAACTCCCTTGTCGCGCAGTCGCAACGTCTGGCCGGTATTCGCACCTCGTGGAATCGTTACGGCGACCGATCCGCTGATCGTCGGCACGGTGATCCGCGCCCCCAATACGGCTTCTTTCAGCGTGACAGGTACCTCCACATGGATATTGTCGTCCTTGCGGCGGAAAAACGCGTGCGGCTCGACATGCAGTTCGATAAAGGCGTCACCGGCCGGCCCGCCGCCGAAGCCGGGCATGCCCTGGCCTTTCAGCCGCAACATCTGCCGGTCGTCGGCGCCCTCGGGGATGGTCACGTTCAGGGTCTTGCCCTCGGGCAATGTGATGGTGCGAACGGCGCCGTTGGCGGCGTCCATGAAGCTGACCGGCAGCACGTAACTCACATCCTGCCCCCGCGCCCGAAATGAACCCTGTGACTGTCTCGTTCCGGCCCCGGCGCCGAAAGCGCGGGCCAGAAAATCCTCCAGATCCTCATTGCCGGCAAAGCCATCCTGCGCTGCGTGGGACGGGTGGCCCGGTCCGTCGGTGAAATCACGGTAATACCGCTGTTGGGGTTTTTCCGCTCCACTGGCGTCGATCTCGCCCGCGTCGAACCGCCGACGCTTCTCCTTATCCTTGAGCAGGTCGTTTGCCGCCGAGATGGCCTTGAACCTCTCCTCGGCCGTCTTGTCATCCGGATGCAGATCAGGATGATATTTGCGCGCAAGCTTCTTGAACGCGTCCTTGATCTCCTTGTCGGTCGCGGTGCGAGCAACGCCGAGGGTCTCATAGGGGTCGGTCATGCTTTGATCCCATCTCATTCGCGTTCTGATCGGCCTTCGATATATCGGTGGCCGAAATGTCCCGCTGGGCTCGCCTGAATTCGGTATTGCGAAACCTATACAGCATGGCGGCGAGGCGCAACGGAAACGATAATTCCATGCGTTTCGCCTGAGCAACCGAGCGCTACGCGGCATTACCACTTTGGATGGACCTGTCGCACAGATGAGGGTCAACCGGGAGTCACAACCAGATGCCGAAGAAATCGAAGGCGGAAAACTAAAAGTTGACAACCGGACGAAAAGACCCCATATATCGATGGTCGATATTTGCTTGTTAAGCTTTAGTTATTGTGCGTCTGACACCGCTACTTGAACGAACCTTTTCTTCCAAAAATCGCTATCACCGTCCGCAGCGCTTTCGGCGTTGTTGTCTCCTATTGCTATGAAAGGGTTCATCATGACCACTGGCACAGTTAAATGGTTCAATTCGACCAAGGGCTTCGGCTTTATTCAACCTGACAATGGCGGCGCCGACGCATTTGTCCACATTTCCGCCGTAGAGCGCTCCGGAATGCGCGAACTCCTGGAAGGCCAGAAGATCGGCTACGACCTCGAGCGCGACAGCAAGTCGGGCAAGATGTCGGCCTGCAACCTGCAAGCTGCCTGAAATATCCCGGTATCCATTCTCCGGTGACCACGGATGTACTGGCACTGTCGAGAGCACGATACCAACAAGGTCAGGCTTACCGCCTAGCCTTTTTTTGTTGCCGCTCTACGGTGCGGCGTCCAATTCGGAAAAGATCATGTCACAGACACACAGCAAATCTCGCCAGAAGGCCGAGATCGCCTTTGCCAATGCTCAATCGCAATTCTTCGCGCGCAATGCGGTCGTCGAGGAGCTGGATTTCCTCGCTCTGGCCCGCGAGGAAAAGACCCGGCGGCTTCGTGAAGCCCGCCTTGCAAAAGAACTTGAACACCGGAAGTCGGCGATCGCCGCTCTCATCGCCAAACGGGCCAGGATGGCATGACGTGTTCAACACGACGTGCAGATAGTGTTTTGCAGAGCGCCGGAAACAGCGCCTGATCGCTCAAAGACGATCAGGCGCTTGAGAACAAATTGGGCTTAAGGGCCCGGAGAGATGGCATCCGAATTCAGAATCGCCAGCTCAGCGTGCCCCGAACGTCATTCTGCCGCATTTCGCTGGCGAACTGGCCAACATAGGAAATGCCAGCCGTCATCGAGCTGCCGATCTGAAGGTCGAGGCCGATGTCGAGCAGTGCCGAATTTTCGGACAGAGGGACGCCGCTTGCGGTAAACGCCGGGCCGCCGAGTGCGGCAAAGCTCAAGGTCGTTCCAGGGTTCAGGTCGCCAAACGCATATTGCCATGCAAGTGCTGCGCGGGGCGTGAGCACGCTGCCTCCCTGCATCGCAAAGTCTTTCGCGATCCGGATGCCAAGGGTGGCGTAGCCGACATCGGAGCTTTGGCTCTCGCCTGTCAGCCCGGCCGCCGCGCTGCTTTCGGTGAAGCCGTCGGTGTTGAGATGCGCCCAGGCAAGACCCGCGAATGGTTCAATCGCCATTTCCTGGAATTCCATGCCATAGCCGATCTCGCCGAAGACCTGGGTGAGCCCGGCATTGAATTGACCATCCGCGCTGGTGGCAAGCGCCGGAAGCGCTATGCCGCGGGAGGTGTTCACGTCGCTGAAGGTGTAGCTTACGCCGCCGCGCACGTTCACGCCGTCCAGATTTGTTCCCGCATAGGCGGCGATGATCCCGCTGTTGGCGTCTGCCGAGCTGTTCACGCCGTCGACCGTGCTACTGGAATGAGAGTAGCCGAGAGCCACGCCGGCATAGCTGTTGAGGTCGAGCCTGGCATCGATGCCGGTCATGATCCCGCCAAGCGATGTGTCGAGGCTCGCGGCATTGCCATCACCATCGAAGCTGCCCCAGCTGCCGTAACCCGTTCCCCACACGGAAAACCCTGAACTGCCGCTGTCATAAAAGCCGGGGGCGCTCGCGGATGTGTCAGCGGCGTAACCGGTCACCAGACTGCCGGTGTCGGCCTGTCCGCCGCCGAGCGCTGTCAGCGGCCCCGCAGTATTTCCATAGTTGAGCTGATGCAGCCGATCCAGAACCGCCTCACGCGTAAACCGGCCATCATTGAGCAGAACCGAACGCTGGCTGGCATAGATTTCGCCGGAGAGACTGCCGAGCGCCGGCGCCAGCTGGGAACCGGACAGGCTGTAGATGCTGTTGAGCGCATCCGCGGTCGCGTTTCCGGCCGTCGCCAGGAGGCCGCTGTTGAAGGCCGCATCCACGGCGCCGCCGACGGCGGACTGGTTGGCCGTCAGGCCGGTCTGCGAAGCCATCTGCGAGGTCAGATCCAGCGTGACGACGTTGCCGGCGTAGTCGAGCGCCGTTGCCACGTAACCCGGCAGGCCGGGCGTGGTCAGGGTGGTGAATGTGCCGGTGATCTCGTCGGTAGCGGCGAACAGGTCATAGCTCGTGGCCAGCGTCGAGGTCTGGAACGGAACCTCGAGCGTGCCGGCAAGCCGGGCGGTGCCTGTCAGGCCGAACCTGTCATGGCCGGTTTCGCCGACGCGCAGCGACAGCGTTCCGGCCTCGGTCTGCGAATAGATGCCGCTGAGGAGATGGGTGATCGGGACCCCGTTGCCGCTGACGCCGATCCAGCCGCTGTTTTCGAACCGCTTTGCCGGCCCCGCCGTCGCGGCGATGCGGCCGTCGATTACGCCGGCGTTGACGATAACAGTGTCGAAGCTGTCCGGGCCGGTGCGCAGGGCATCCGCGACAGCCGGCGCGCTCAGCGTACCGTAGTTCAAGAACGTGCCATAAACGCCGTGCAGTTCGACCGCTGCGCCGGCGATGCCGGAGGCGGCAATCGTGCCGTTATTGGTGAGCACGCCATATGTCTCGCCGCGCATGCCGATGCCGCCATTGCCGGTCATGCTGATGGTGCCGTCATTGATGATGTCATCGCCCTTGCGGCCCGACAGCGCGGCATCGCCGTCAACGCCGGAGGTCAGCGCGCCGGCGTTGCGGATCGGATTGTAGATCCCCGCAACCGTGGCGACATAGCCGTTGGGCGCCGTGTCCCCGGGCATCAGATAGATGCCGACCACGGTATCGCCATAGGCCGAGTTCGAAGAGACCACATCCGCGCCGGGGATGTCGAGTTCGTACCAGCTGGGGATGCCGAGGGCATTCACATGCAGCACGCCGGCATGCAGCGAGCCATCCGGCATGACCCAGTTTGCCACCATGTTGTACTCGCCGGAGCGGCCCGCACTGGTGATGCCTTCCAGATGCGTGACGATTGCGCCGGGATGATCATAGGTCGACCAGGTGTCGGTGACGGTGTTGTAGAGATAGCCATGCTCGAACCCGATGCCGCCGCCAAGGCCGACCTCGGCGTAGCCGCCGGCGATCATGTCGCCATAGACGCCATAGGCGGTGGTGCTGACAGCGCCGGGCTTGTTGTTGGTGACATAGGTGCCGGTGCTGATCGAGTAGATCATGGCGTTGCCGGTTGCGAGGCGGGTGTCGTAATTACCCACCACGGTATCGCCGAACGTGCTGTGCGCGATCGTGTAGAGCGTCGGGTTGTCGGATGTGCCGGGATAGACCAGTTCGGTGAGCAGGGCTCCCGGAGCGGCGGCCGCGTCATAGAGATAGCTAAGGTCGTAGGGCGATGAAGCCTCGGTGATGTAACTGCCCACGGTGCGCAATACGCCGCCCTGATTGCCAAAGCTCGGCCCATAGGGCGAGGAGCCGATCGCGCCCGGATAGTTGACGCCATTTGCCGTGGCGACCGGCATCGCTGACCATGTGCCGGAGCGGGTATCATAAAGAAGACCGCCCGTGGCCGTAGTGCCGGGCACCACGTAGTTGCCGACGATGGTATTGCCGCGAATGCCGGTGAGGAATGTCCCGCTGGTACCGAAATTCAGCGTTGTATACGGCGTCGGTGTCTGCGCATGGGCATGAAGGGCAACGCCGAAGGCCGCCAGAAAGCCGAGCGGAAAAGCACTGGACGATAGCAAAACAGTGCGTGATTTGCTTTTATTCACAAAAATCCTTGACGCGATGGAGGGGTAAAACGTAATCTTAGAAATAAGATATACAGAAAATTCTTGTATTAACAATTCTAATATTAGCGAATTAAATGAAGGGCGATTTCGTTCTTTTTCGACCACAAGGAAGCGGCAGTCCGATCGGCTATCGGTATTGCGGGGCAAAGAGCGGAGCGTCCATTTCCGGCATGGCGGCTGAGTGTGGGAAAGCAGAGTTTCCCAGGACATTGCTGTCGCATTACACTTCAATTGAGACTCTCGCGGCCTGATTCTCAATTGACCGCGATTTTTTCGACGGCCCAGGCCGAAGACGTGCCGAGGTCCGTTCGTTTTGGAACTTTCATCCACAATGGACGCTGCGGTCGATCTCGCGATGATCGAGACCGAACTGCAAAGCCAGAAATGGGAGAACGCTCAACGGCAGGATCTCGCTCCGCAAGCGGTCGACCTGGATAACGCAGCGTTACCAGAACACAGACGAGCTCCGGTCGGTTCGAGGGCTTGTTCTGCCGCATGATGAGGTCGGATCGGTCAAGCGTATAGCGCTTGGCGATCTCCCTGTCGTCATCCGGAATGGTTATCACCTGCTGCTACCATGCCCCGCTCAATGCCGGTTTGTACCGCAAGAGGATGTGCCGATAGAGGGAGTGATCTCGGCAAAGTGGCGCAATTCGGTCATAGACGGAAACGGACGCGTCAATCGCATCAGCTATGAACTCTGCGTTCTTGTCCGGTTGCGGGAATGCATCCGCTCCAAGGAAATATGGGTAGCTGGCGCTGACCGCTACCGCAATCCAGATGACGATCTACCAAAAGACTTTGCGGTTCGCCGCTCCTCCTATTATTCCCGGCTGAACCTGACGCAAAATGCCCGCGAGTTTGTGGCCTCGGTTCGCAAGGGGCTGGAACAGGAACTGCTGCTCCTCAACGAAACAATCCCGCGAAACGACAAAGTGCGTATTCGCTGGTGCGGCGAAAACCGGATTTCGATCACGCCGTTCAAACCGGCGCCTGAACCGAAGGGACTGTCAGCCATCAAATCGGAAACTGGACAGCGCTGGTCTCGCATGAACAACACGCAACAGACTATGAATTCGCAGATCCAGATACGTGCCCAAACCCTTGACAAAATACCAATGGTCAGTGCGAAGGGAATCCGAAAGAGCTTTGGCAGATTGTTGCCCGCTATAAAACCGAATGGCAACAACTGCAATGGCCACTAATTTGAGCGGCTCTTCGACCCGCAATGCAGCGTCGAGAACGCGTAGCGGATTCCAAAACGGTGGATAACAACAGCGCAATTGCCATAGGCGGCGTCCACATATGAATCATGCTTCGGCTGATTTGGGAATCCGGTTTGTCAACAAGACCTAGGGCGCAAAAGATCTCGAAGGAATTCTTGTGGACCGTCGTCCCCAGTGTCCTGGCCGTTTTCGGGGTCTTCGAGGGGTGAAATCATACAACGACATTACAATCGATCTATCCCAATTTAAGTGTGACAATAACCCTCTGGAATCTCATTTGAGGTGAAAGGTGTTACACTCCAGTATCACGCAAGTCGTTGAAAAGGCTTGATTAAATGAAAAACGACGGTTGTCTCGGATGCGACCGGCGCGGCGCGCCGGTCGCAGAACTTGGAGATTTTCTGCTGGAATTGGCGTGATGAAGGAGTTTGTTTCGACATGCTTGTATACCATTTCGTTTGGCACCGATGGCGATCAGTTCGTTGGACTGCTCGTCAAGTGTCAGGTGCCAGTCGCGGAAATGCGCGCCAGTCACGTGCTAGTGAAAATTCTTCGTCTTCATGAACAGGGTAAAAATATCCGTGAGGAGCTCGTTGGCCACGGCCGGAATGTCGCGGGCGGCGGCGGCGCCGAGACCGGAAGGCCCAGCGACAACGCCCGTTCTGGCGAGGACGTCGCAATCCGCCTCGAGGCTTCCGCCATGCACCTCTTCGACGAAGCCGGCCTACCGATCAGGTAAACGCCCGAAAAATCGGTTGCTGCGACAATCTCCGGTTGCTTGGTTGCAGCGTTTCGGCGTGGACCTCCCCGCCTTGATCAGGCATCCTGCGGCAACTGTATGGCGCGGTCCTCCAGGAATTCGGACAGTCCAAAGGGGCCGTTTTCACGGCCATAGCCGGAGTGTCCGAAGCCGCCGAATGGGGCGTCCAGGTTGAAGGGGGCGCCGTTGATATCGATCTGTCCGGTTTCCATCTGCGCAGCGAAGTCTTGCGCTCTCGCCTCATCCCGCGACCAGACCGCACCAGCCAGCCCGTATCTGGTTCCGTTGGCAATCGCCAGGGCTTCGTCTTCGTCGCGATAGCGGATGATCGACAAAACGGGGCCGAAGATTTCCTCCTGGGCGATAGCGCTTGCGGGATCGACCCCTCCGAACACTGTTGCGCGCACGAAGTGGCCCGGGCGTTCAACCGGTTCGAGGCCGCCCGCAACCAGCTCCGCACCGCTGTCGATCCCCTTGCCGATATAGTCCAGCACTCTGTTTTTCTGGCGTTCGGAAACCAGGGGGCCAAGCCGGGTCTGATCGTCAAGCGGGTTGCCGGGAACGAAGCGGCTTGCAGCCTTTGCTGCGATTTCCTTCGCCTCTTCATGGCGACATTCCGGCACCAGCAGCCGGGTCAGCGCCGAACAGGTCTGTCCGCCGTTCAAGAAGCAGGCATTGACGGTGTTCTTGACGGCGCGCTCCAGGTCGCCGTCCTCGAGAATGACGGCGGCGGATTTGCCCCCGAGTTCCAGCGACACCCGCGCCAGGTTTTCAGCCGCCAGCCGGGCGATGCGTTTGCCGACCGCAGTCGAGCCGGTAAACGAGATCATGTCCACGTCCGGGTTCGTCACTAGCGCCTCGCCCACGCTTTCGCCATCTCCCACGACGAGATTGAACACGCCGGCGGGCAGGCCGGCCTGGTCAAGCACCTCGGTAAGGAGGAAGGCGCTAAGCGGCGCCACCTCGGAGGGTTTGAGGACGACCGTGCAGCCGGCGGCAAGCGCGGCCGCGACCTTTGCCGTTACCTGATGCAGAGGATAGTTCCAGGGCGTGATACAGGCAACCACGCCGACGGGAACCTCGAGAATGCGCGAATTTGCGAGCCGGGTTTCGAAGTCATGGGTTTTCGCACGCCCGGCATAGCGTTTCCATGCCTCGATCGGCAATCCTGCCTGGATCGCCCGGCTCATCTTGATCGGCATGCCGACTTCGCTTGTTATCAACTGCGCGATGTCCTCGCGACGTCCCTCAAGCAATTCGGCGGCGCGCGCAAGGATGGCGCCACGCTCGGGGCCGGAGGTTGCCGACCACGCCGCAAACGCGGCGCGCGCGGCGCTTACCGCCCTGGCGACGTCGGCGGGAGAACCAGCGGGCACTCTGCCCACCGGTTTCAGGGTTGAGGGACTGGCGATGACATATTCGCCCGTTCCTTCGGGGGAAACCCAGGTGCCGCCGATGTAGAAGCTGTCGTAATTCATCATCTCGTCCTCCTTCTCGACAAAGCGTCAGATCAGCCTTCGTAGACCCAGGGCTCGATCGGCGTTTTCGACATGCACTCCGCGCCGTTCTCGGTGATCACCCAGGCGCGCTCGTAGCGCAGGCCACCGACGCCCGGTAGGTTGCAGGTGAGCGCTATGATTTCCATGAAGCCGGGCTGCATCACGTAGTCGGGCTCGCTGACATATTCCATCGCGAAGTCGGTGAAGGAGGGATACCATTCGTTGCCGAAGGCGCCGATGCCGTGGCCGAAACCGCGGATCATGTCGTCCCAGCCCTTTTCGACCGTGAAGCGGCGGACATCGCCGGCGACGTCACCGATCGTGCGGCCGGGTTTCAGGGCAGCGGTCAGATAGTGGCAGCTTTCCACATAGGCATCGATCAGCTTCTGCTGTTCCGCTGTCGGCTTGCCCATGATGGCGTTGTGGGAGACATCGCCGAGCATCATCTCATACATGGCGTGCAGGTCGACCAGCAGGAACTCGCCGCGCTGGACGACCTTGCGGGTGGACGGCGTGCAGGCGCCGGTCCACGTACGGTGGCCGGAAGCGATCTCTTGGCCGCCCGTGAATGTCCAGGCGAATTCGCTGCCGAGGTCGCGCGCCGCCTGCTCGGCAATGCCGGCGATCTCGGTCTCGGCCATGCCCGGATGGGCAGAACGGCGAACCGCTTCCTGCGCGGCGTCGGTAATGGCGGTTGCCTGTCGCATCAGCGCAATCTGCTCGGGTTCCTTGATCAGCATCAGGTGATCGATTGGCTTGGTCAGGTTGGTCAGTTCGGCCTCGGGCAAGGCTGCCTCGAGCGTCGTGTATTCGTGCTTGGTTATCATGCCCTCGGGCAGATACCAGGAGTAACCGTCCTCGACGGCAACCCGGCCGGTGTGCAGACCGAGTTCGCGGATACGCCGCACGGCCATCTCGAACATCGAGTGGCGACCATAGCCGGCAACATTTTCGAGCCAGCCCTCGGCGAGAATGCGCGGCGCATCCATGTTGACGGTAACGAGTTGGACCTCGCCTTCGGCGGGAACGATCACGACGCTGCGCCACGGCACGAAGGCGCCGGAGATGTGAGTGACGGTCTTCAGACGAGTGCCGACGAGGACGTCGACGCCTTGTTCGCGCAGCATGGACTGGAAGCGCGCGAGGCGCTTCTGGAAATCGATATGAACCTGCATTGAATGAACTCCTGGTATGCTAAAGGTTATTCTTCAGTTCGCGCTTCAGGACCTTGCCGGAAGCATTTTTCGGGAGAGAGGAAACGAATTCGACCCGGCGGGGCCGCTTGAAGCCGGCGAGCCGCTTGGAACAGTAGGCGATCACCTCTTCGGCGTTCGGCTCTGCCTCGCCGTCGCGGACGATGACGGCCACGACCATCTCGCCCCAGACCGGATCGTGCATGCCCACCACCGCGCATTCCAGAATGCCGGGGTGGCTTGAGAGCACGTCTTCGATTTCGCGCGGATAGACATTTTCGCCACCGCTGATGATCAGATCGGATTTGCGGTCGACGATATAGACGAAGCCCTCCTTATCCATCCGCCCGAGGTCCCCGGCGGTGAACCAGCCATTGTCGAGAACCGCGGCGGTGCGGGTTTCATCCTTGTAGTAGGCGTCGAAACGGCCCTCGCAGCGCGAAAATACCTCGCCGATCTCGCCCGCTGGAAGAACCCGACCTTCATCGTCGCGAATCTGGACTTCGGCGCCGAAACAGGGTTGGCCGCAGCAGCGCTCCTTGCGCGACTGGTCTTGCGGGTGCAACACGGTGATGAAGCCGCTTTCGCTGGCGCCGTAAAACTCGTGAAGCACCGGCCCCATTGTCTCCAGCATCCGGGTCTTGGTTGCGGTCGAGAGCGCAGCCCCGCCCGTGACCACCGAACGCAATGCGGAAAAATCGGTTTCGCCGAAACGCGGCTCCTGCATCAGGAGGTTCAGCATGGTCGGCACCATGAAAGTGGCCGTGATCCCTCGCGTTTCGATGGTCTCGCGCACGCGGGCGGCGCTGAACTCCGGTTCGATGTAGATGCTGCCGCCGGCCTGCAACACCATCAGGGGCATGAAATGCACCCCGTGGAAAAACGGCGAAAGCGCCAGAAAACGATCATTCCGTGTATAGCCGAATTCGATAATGCCCGCCCAGATGCACATCGCCGTGCGTTGAAAGGAGCGGTGGAGGCCCTTCGGGTTTCCGGTCGTGCCTGAGGTGTACATCATCCAATAAGGCGCCTGCGGGTCGACCGCTATCGCCGGATCGTTGTCTGCTGAACTCTCCATAAGGTCCACCCATGAAAGAATGTCTCCGATGACCGGGTTTCCGATCACCAGGACACGCTCGACCTGGGGAAAGAGGGGCCGGTTGGCCGCGATCTCGTTCTGCGCACTTTCTCCGATGACCAGAAAACGGGCGTCTGAGTGCTCCAGCAACACGGCCATTTCTGCGGTCCTGAGCCAGAAGTTGAGCGTGACGAGGCGCATGCCGAGCCGGGCTGCGACGTGGAAGAGTTCCATGTATTCGATCGAATTGCGCGCATAGACGGCTATGGCGTCGCCCGGCCGGGCGCCCATGGCGAGAAGGCCGTTGGCTAGCCGGTTTGTTCGCGCGTTCAGCTCTGAAAAAGTGAACTGCCGGTGCGCATCAGCAAGGCAGACGGCGTCCGGCCATTTGACGGCATTGGCGGCCAGCGCGTCGGAAAGTGTCAGCATGGGTTCACCTCAAAGTCCCAGATAGGCCTTGCGCAGGCCGTCATCGTCGAGAAGATGTTCGCTGGTGCCGGCCATCACGATCCGGCCGTGCTCGATGACGTAACCGCGCGATGCGAGCTTGAGCGATCGTTTCACGTCCTGCTCCACGAGAAGGATCGTCACGCCCTCGCTGTTGATCGCCGGCAGTTTGGCGAAGATGTCCTTGACCATCACCGGTGCGAGCCCGATGGAGGGTTCGTCGAGCAGGAGCAGTTTCGGCGAGGTCATCAGCGCGCGGCCGATCGCCAGCATCTGCTGTTCGCCGCCGCTGAAGGAGCGTGCGAGCTGGCGCCGCCTTTCCTTCAGGCGCGGAAACAACGAATAGATCCACTCGAGGTTGTTGCGGGTCTTGCGCGCGTCTCTCAGGATGTCGCCGCCGACGAACAGGTTTTCCTCGACACTCATGTGCGGGAACAGCCGGCGCCCCTCCATCACCTGGGCTATCCCGAGCCGGGCGATCTGGTGAGCGGGTTTTCCGGATATGACCTCGCCCATGAACCGTATCTCGCCGGACATTGCGGGCAGGGTGCCCATGACCGTGCGGATCAGCGTGGTCTTGCCCGCGCCGTTGGCGCCGAGAATGCTGACGATTTCGCCAGTCGCCACCGACAGCGAGACATCTTCGAGAATGCGGATATCGCCATAACCGGAATGGAGCACTTGGATTTCGAGGATATCAGTCATCGTCCCCTCCCAGATAAGCCGCGATCACCGCCGGGTCGGCTGCGACATCGGCAGGCAAGCCGTCGCCGATCTTGACGCCGTGGTGCAGCACGACGATGCGGTCGGAAACGCTCATCACCGCATGCATGTTGTGTTCGATCAGCAGCACGGAGAGCCCGTCTGCCGCGAGATTGCGCAGCAGGTCGAGCATTGCGCTCGTCTCCACCGTGGTCAGTCCCGCCATGACCTCGTCAAGCAGCAGGATGCGCGGTTCGGTGGCCAGCGCCTTGGCCACTTCCAGCCGCTTGCGCCCGGCAAGCGTCAGCGTCCGGGCGCGCTGGGTTGCGCGGCTGGCAAGCCCGACCCGCTCCAGTACCGCCATTGCCCGCCTTTCGGCCTCCTGATGAGCCGGATGGCGCAGGAAGGCGCCGATCGCGACGTTTTCCAGTACCGTCATGTCGCCGAAGGGGCGGACGATCTGGAATGTCCGGCACAGGCCCATCCGGCCGATCGCCGGCGGCGAAAGCCGGTCGATCGGCTTGCCGTCGAAATGAACGCTGCCGTGGGTCGGTTTCAAAAAGCCGGATGCGATCGAGAACAAGGTGGTCTTGCCCGCGCCATTGGGGCCGATCAGGCCGACGATCTCGCCGTTTTCGACCTCGAAGGACATGTCTCTGATCGCCGTCATCCCGCCGAAGGTTTTGGCAACATTGCGAAATTCAAGCAGCGCCATCATTCTTCTCCAGAGAGGGTCTTGCATTTGAACGGGAAAGCGATGTGGCGATGCGGCCGAAAATGGCGACAAGGCCACGGGGTTCAAAGGCGATGACCAGCATCAGGATCAGGCCGTAGAGCAACATGTCGGCGCCGACGATGCCGCCGGTGAAACGGCGGGCCGCCTCCTCGCCGAGAAGAAGCAGGATGGCACCGAACATCGGTCCCCACAGCGTGCCCCGCCCGCCGATGATGCAGACGACGGCGATCTGAACGCTGAGCGCCACGCCAAAAACCTTTTCCGGGCTGATGAACAGCACGAACTGGGCATAGAAAGTTCCCCCGATCGCGGTCATGACGGCGCTCAGCACATAGGCCATGAGCTTGTAGCGCCTCACATTGACGCCGAGCGCGAGCGCGGCTTCCTGATCATTTCTGATCGCGGTCAGATAAGCGCCGAACCGCGAGCGCAGAACGGCACGGTTGATCAGGAAGGCGACAGCGACCATCACCACCGCCACGGCGTAATAGAATTCCTTGCGGGTGTGCTGGAACATGAGCGGCGCGTCACGCAGCAGCGTGACTTCCAGCCCGCGCGGACCGCCGAGCAGGCCGTGGGTATTTTCCACGATGATGCGCAGCACCATGGTGGCGGCAATCGTCGCCAGCGCGAAATACGCGCCCCGCAACCTGAAGCAGGGCAGGCCGATGACGGCGGCGAGCGCGCCAGCGATCACCGCGCCGACGAGCATGCCGATCCAGGGCGTGAGACCGAAGTCAATGAACAGAACGGTTGAACTATAGGCACCGATCCCGAACCAGGCCGGATGGCCGAGCGAGAGTTGACCGCCGATCCCGCCGATCAGGTTCCAAGCATAAGCAAGATAGGCGTAAAGCAGAACCAGAATGACGATGGACAGCGAATATGGGTTGGAAAAGACGAGAGGGATACCGATGACAAGAACGGCGCCAAGCCCCCCCCAAAGCAGTTTCGATGGCATGGTCATTCGCGCTCCAGTCCGAACAGACCCGCCGGCCGGATGTAGAGCACGGCAAGGAATACAATGAAGATCAGGGCTTCGGCAAAGGATACGGGCACGAACTGTGCGCCGACGGATTCGAGAATGCCGATGATGATTCCGCCCCAAAACGCGCCGCCGATCGAGCCCATGCCGCCCAGTACGACGATGATAAAGGCGCGCAGGCCGAAAATGTCGCCGACGAAAGGATTCACCGGATAGAGCGGCACCAGCAGGCAGCCGGCGACGCCGACGACCGCGAGGCCGATCGCGAAGGACAACTGGTAGACATGGGCGCTGTCGATGCCGAGCACGCTCGCGGCTTCCCGGTCCTGGCCGGTCGCGCGGATCATGCGGCCGCTGCGGGTCTTGCCGAGATAGATGATCACGCCGATCGTCACCAGCGTGGCGATGACGAAGCCCGCGATCTGCGGCAGCGAGAAGATCAGGTCACCGATCAGGACGATCTCGTTCGACCAGTTGCCGGACATGACCTGGTAATCCGGCCCCGCAATCATCAGGAACAGGTGATCGAGGAAAATCCAGAGACCGGTGGTGAAGATCAGCACCCCGATCGGCTCGCGGGTCGCTTCCTTGCGGTAGATCGGCTCGATCATGAAGCGCTGTATGTAGTAGCCTGCGACAAACAGGATGGCCGCGACCGGAACAATCACGGCGAGAGGATGCAGTCCGAGACTCCGGGTCGCCCAGACTGCGATATACATCGCGATCATCAGGAATGAGCCGTGAGCGAAGTTGATGATTTTCATAACGCCGAACTGGAGGCTGAGCCCGAGAGCAATCAGCCCGTAGACCGCGCCGCTCGCGATCCCGTTCAGAAGCGCCTGAAGTAATATGGTCGACATGGATCGGCCCTTGAATGAGTGTCTGGTGCAGGGGCCGCCCTTCGCGTGAAGGGCGGCGATGCTGACGATAGATCGGACAGGGTCAGTTGACGGCTTTGCCAGCGGGCCATTTCATTTCATAGCCGGGGGCTGCAACCTGCTCCGGCCAGACGGTCCGGTAGATGCCATCGGAGATCTGCTGGACGACGAAGCGCTTCTTGGTGTTCTGACCTTTTTCGTCGAACACCACGTCGTATCCGAGCAACTTTGCGATATCATTGCCTTCGAAGCGGGTTTCGGCGAGCGCATCGCGGATTGCATCCGGATCAGCGGAGCCTGCGCGTTCAAGGGCGTCCTTGAGGATCCAGACGACGGAATAGGCAACGACAGAGAATTCCGACGGATCAGTGCCGTATTCGGCGACATAGCTGTCCCAGAAATCCCTGGCGAAGGGGGTGTTGATGGTCGATTCGTAGCCGGCCCAGCCATTGGTGCTGACAATGCCTTCCGTTCCGGCTTCGCCGACGGAGGGAATGAATGACGGGTCGACCTGGCCGGCGCCGCTGCCGATCACGGCCTTGGCGTCAATCTGCATCTGGGCGATCAGCTTGTGGAGCTGGATGGCGTCGGCGGCGTAGGCGGTGACCGAGATCACGTCGGGCTTGCGACCCTTTACCTTCAGGACCAGAGGCCTGAGATCCGGCGCATTGGCTGGATAGGATTCATCGAGCACCACCTCGATCCCTGCCTCGTCGAAGCGCTGGCGCAGACGCTGCGCCAGATCCTGGCCCCAGTCGGTGTTCTCGTAGATGATCGCCGCGGTCTCCGCCGGATCCCCGGTCTTCTCGTTTGCCCAGGTCACGAAATCGACAACACTGTCAGCATTGCCCGAAGAGGGAACCTGCGTGGGGCGGAACACATATTTGTAGCCGCGCTCGGTGATGTCAGCCTTGGCTGCCAGATCGACGATCCACGGGACGCCGTATTTTTCCGCGACAGCCGTGGCCGGGAAGGTGACCGAACTCTGAAAGGCTCCGATCATGACTGAGACGTCCTCGACGGTGATCAGCCTCTCAGCCTCTGTGAGGGCAACCTTGGGGTCGCCGCGCGAATCCACTTCGAGAAGCTCCAGTGGGGTGCCGCCAAGTGAGGTAATTCCGCCTGCGGCGTTGATCTGCTCGACGGCCATGTGGGTCGCCCTGCTCATCTCCTGACCGATCGAAGCCGCAGCGCCGCCTGAAAGCGGGATGATATAGCCGACCTTGACGGGATCTGCGGCGGTCGCCGGCAGGGTGGCGGCCATGACACCGAGCGCCGAAAGCGCAGCGGATGCGAGTAATTTGCGAAAAGCGCGACGACAACCCAGCAACGGAACTACCATTGAAACAGCCAGCACACACCAAGCCTGAGCGCAGCTCGAGCCATGACACCGAGACCCTCATTCTTCAGGCGGCGGAAGCAGTCTTCTCGCAGAAGGGCTACTTCGGGACCACTGTCGCCGATATCGTTGAGCGAGCGGGCGTGAGCAGGGGGGCGTTCTATCTCTATTTCAAGAATCGCAACGAGGTGTTCTCGGCGATTCTTGCGACCGTGGTGGGCGAGATGTTCATGCTCTCATCCTCGCGGCAGTCGGGCACGCCGCAACAACGGGTGGAGAATGCCAATCGCACCTATATGAAGATGTTCTATCGCCACCGGGCCTTCATGCGCAGCGTCATCCAGGTTGCTACCTTCGACACCGAAGTGGCGGAAACCCTGAACGAACTGCGAGCAAAGTTCATCAACCGGGTCCGCGAACATATCGAACGCGGCGTGGAAAGCGGAAAATGCCATGATGTCGACCCGGATATAGCTTCCTTCCTGCTGGTTATCATGGTCGAGTTCACATCCTACAGCTGGCTTTCTTTCGATTGGCAGCCGAAATCCGGCGATTTCGATTTCGACAAGGTCGTGAAGGAAGCAAGCAGCATATGGAGCCGTGCCGTCTACAAGGAGCCTGAAGGGGGTACTGAATAGCCCCGGGAATTGTAGACACCTTCCTGCCTAAAAATGAGGTAAGAAGGCGATCATGAGCAAATCGAATTTCAGTGACGATTTCAAACGCGATGCTGTGCTTCAGATCACGGAACGAGGCTATCCTGTATCGGAAGTCTCTCAGGGGTCGGAACAAGAGCAGTTCAAAATCCTGCGTTAAGCTAGTACGAATAGAGAACTCCTTAGATGGCTCGCTGTTGGTCTGCCGTCATCAGCAATTTGGCTGTGGACGTGTTCCGACAGTTGTACCCAATGTAAGGATTGCATGCAGGAATACAGGCCAACGGCTCTTTGGTGGGAGTTTCATATGGCCAAACGCATGCTTCTGAAGCCGCAAGATCGGCGCTCGCTTTTCGACATACCCACAGATGAGGACAGCCTGATCAGGCACTTACTCTCTCGCCCTCGGATAGACTTGAGATTGAGGTCCGCCGACGTCCGCACAATCGCCTTGGTTTTGCCGTGCAGCTTTGCCTGATGCGTTATCCTGGAAGAGCTCTCATGGCGAATGAAACGCCGCCAAAGGCAATGCTGCCGAACAAATCGGAACTGATCCGCGCTCATTCGACCATTATGCCAGGCGGCAGGAAACCAAGACGAACCATGTGTCTTATTCGCTTGGTTATCTGGGACTTCGAAGCCCAACGGCAGAAGATCGACGCGCCGCACTTACTGCAGCCATTGATACGGCTTTAACGACCGACTCGAGGGGATAAGCGCACACCAGATTGGCTGGTGGCGCACATTCGTCAGCGTCGTTTGGGCCGCACCGGTAATCAGCTTGACAGCTTGAAGTTCCATGGCAGGAGGTCATCGATGCGGCTTTGGGGATGACCGTTGGCGATGGCCTCGAGGGTGGCTTTGAGATAGGTGAAGGGCTCGATGCCGTTGATCTTTGCGGTCTCGATGGGCGACGCGATGCGGCCCCAGGCACGCCCGCCTTCGTCATGTCCGGCGAGCAACGCGTTTTTCCTGTTGAGAGCAATGGGCCGGATCAGGTTCTCGACGCTGCTGGAATCGATCTCGACCCGTCCATCGTGCAGGAAAGTTTGCAGCCCGTCCCAGTGCCGATGGATGTAGGCAAGCTTTTCCCCCAGGCGCGACTTGGCGGAGACGCGCAGGCGCTGCTGGCGCAGCCATACCCCGAAGACTGAGACGAGGGGGACGGTGCGCGCCTGACGGGCCGAAAGCCGCAGTCCCGGGCTCGCGCCGCGGATGTCTGCCTCGACCTTGTAGAACGCGGCAATCCGGCGCAGCCCCTCGGCGGCGATCTTTGAGCCGTCGCGGTCGAACACTTCCTTCAGCTTGCGCCGGGCATGGGCCCAGCAATGGACCACGCGGATCGGATCGCCACCCTTGCGGGAGGGGCGTGTCAGGCGGTTATAGCCCTGATAGCCGTCGAGTTGCAGGATGCCGTCGAAGCCCCGCAGGATTTTCTCCACATTTTCTCCGGCACGTCCGGGTGCGTAGTAAAAGACCACGCCCGGCGGATCATCCCCACCCCAACCACGGTCGTCGCCGGCCAGTGCCCAGAGATATCCGGTCCTGGTCCTGCCGCGCCCCGGGTCCAGCACCGGGGCGGTGGTCTCGTCCATGAACAGCTTGCCCGACGTCTTCAGATGGTCGGCCAGACGGTCGACCACGGGGCCCAGATGGAAGGCGGCGGCGCCCACCCAGTCAGCCAGGGTGCTGCGGTGGATATCGATGCCCGAACGGCCAAGAATCTGGCTCTGCCGATACAATGGCAGGTGATCAGCGTATTTGCTGACCAGGACATGGGCGATGGCTCCCTCGGTCGGCAAGCCACCCTCGATGAGGTGAGACGGGGCCGGTGCCTGGGTCACCCCATCGGTGCAAACGCGACAGGCGTATTTGGGGCGGATCGTGACGATCACCCGCAGCTGCGCGGGCACGATGTCCAGCCGCTCGGTGCGATCCTCGCCGATCTTGTGCATCAACCCGCCGCCACAAGGGCACAGCCGACTGTCCGGTTCGGTCACGCGCTCGATGTGGGGCAGGTCCCTGGGCAGGTTGCCCAGATTGCGCCGGCTCGCACGGCGGGGCGGGCACGCAGACGGCGTCTGCTCCTGCTGTTTCTCTTCGGCTTCTGCGACCGCCGTCTCGAGATCCTCGAAAGCCAGCTGCCGGTCATCTTCATCGAGCTTCTCGGAACGTTTGCCATGGACCACGTGATTGAGCTCGGCGATCAAATGCTCCAGGCGCTTGTTTGCCTCCCTCAGCGCATCCCGCTCGCGCAGCACTGCAGCGACGGCTTCGCGTTGCGTTTCGGGGATGGCGGTCAGGTCGATGATTGAGGTGGATGGCATGACCGGAGATTACCCCGACGCCGCTTCGAATGCCCGCCTTTTCTCGTGCCTGATTCACTCTGCCGCAGTCGGGCGGCGGGCCTCCAGAGCTTTCACCTTGCGCCAGTCCAGACCGGCGAACAGGGCCTCGAACTGCGCCCGGTTCAATGTGATCACGCCGTCACGAACCGTCGGCCAGGCGAAGGTGCTATCCTCAAGCCGCTTGTAGGCCATGACCAGGCCGCTGCCATCACAGAACAGTAACCTCAGCCTGTCTGCCCAACTACCGACATTCTGCATACGTTTCTCGCTTTTCGACGATTGCCTATCCTTGGCACCCGCTGTTCGGGAAGAAGGTGCAGGTGTCGCCGTTCAGGCGCGGCAAGAGTTTAACCTGCATCTACACGGATGAGCGTCCAGATCTATGTCGCGAATTGCCGAATTGGATGTTCGATCAAAGTTATTGCACCACCATGGCGCTAGGGCCGCCCGAGATCAGTATCGCCGGCCTCAACGAGTTGGCAGCGGCGCTGATATCGTTCGACGCGACTCGCTCAAGAGGCGCAAAATCCCGTCCTTCGAGGAAGAAGGAGAAGGATAATGCGAAGCAGGCGACATCAAAATCGCGACCAACTCGTTCTGCAGTTGGAGCGCCAAAATCTTCAGGTTCCGGCGGTCAAAAACCTCAAAGGGTTGGTGGAAGCGCTGGCGGATCTTCTGCTGGAGGCTTTGGAAGAGAACAGAATGACGAAGACGGGAGGCGTTGATGAACACGAAGATCACGCCTGACCACCTTTGCCGCGCTGCCGTGGTCTATGTCCGCCAGTCCACAATGACCCAGGTCACCGGTAATCTGGAAAGTCAGCGCCGACAGTATGATCTGGCTGGAGCTGCTACAACGACCGGCTTCGCATCGGTGAGCGTAATCGATGATGATCTCGGCCGCTCCGGTTCAGGCAGCATGGAACGACCTGGATTCGAGCGGCTTGTGGCACAGGTTTGCTCCGGCGATGTCGGAGCTGTCTATTGCATTGAAGCGTCGCGCCTGGCCCGCAATGGCCGGGACTGGCATCATCTGATCGACCTTTGCGCGCTTGCTGGCACGCTGGTCATCGATCCGGATGGCGCCTATGATCCGCGGCTCGTCAACGATCGTTTGCTGCTTGGATTGAAGGGCACGATGTCGGAGTATGAGCTAAGCTTGATGCGTCAGCGCGGCATCGCCGCACGTGATTCCAAGGCAGGACGGGGGGAACTGCGGTTCATGCTGCCGCCGGGCTTTTGCTGGAGCGAGGCGGGCAAAATCGAGATTGATCCGGACGAACATGTTGCCGAAACGATCAGGCTCGTCTTCGCCAAATTCCGGGAACTGGGAAGTGGACGACAGGTTTTTTTGTGGCTCCGGTCGGCCGATATCAAGATGCCAGTCGTTCTGCGCAATGTCGACGTGTGCAAACTTGCTTGGAAGGCGCCGGCCTACCACAGCGTCATGCAGATTCTTCACAATCCACTCTACGCGGGCGCCTATGCCTTCGGAAGACGTGCGCAGCGAACGCGGATCGTCGATGGCCGGGCTCGCAAGGCTACTGGGGTGCGCAAGCCGAAGGACGAATGGAGCGTGCTGTTGCGCGACAATCATCAAGGTTACATCAGTTGGCGAGAGTATGAGGAGAACCACAAGCTTCTGACCGAGAACGCGCACATGAAGAAGAATTGCGATCGCAAGTCTGCGCGTGGCGGCCGTGCACTTTTGACGGGGCTGATGCGATGCGGTCGCTGTGGCCGAATGATGCGCGTCTTCTACGGCAGCGCAAAAGGCAATGCCCATCGCTATCAGTGCCGCGGCGACGATGCTCACGTGGGTGTCGGCCTTTGTATCGGTATTGGCGGCGTCAGGGTCGACCGCGCCGTTGCGATGCAGATTCTAGATGCGGTGTCGGACCGTGCTGTCGAAGCGGCAATCTTCGCTTCGGATCAAGTCGAGCGGTCCCGGAGAGATGTCATTGCGGCAATCGAGCGGGACCTCGAAGGCGCACGCTACGAAGCGCTGTTGGCCAGTCGCAGGTATGAGCTTGTGGACCCGGCCAAGCGGCATGTCGCTCGTGAGTTGGAAGCCCGATGGAATGATGCCCTGGAGCGAGTAGGCGTGCTTGAACGCAAGATCAAGGATCTATCCGCACTGTCAGCAGCACGCCCCGTAATCGATCGCGGCCGCCTCCTGCAGCTTGCCCAGGATTTACCAACTGTTTGGAATACGCCCTCCACGGAGACGCGAACGAAGCAGCGGCTCATCCACATCCTGGTTCAGGAGATTATTTGCGATCTCGATGATGCGACCAACGAGGCGGTGCTCTTGATCCATTGGACCGGCGGTCGGCACACAGAGGTACGTGTGACGCGCGTGAAGACCGGAAGATATCCTGCCGAACTCGCACCATCGGCCGTCGAGGCACTGCGCAAACTGGGAGGGCATTGGCCAGATCGGGAACTCGCGGTCTCCCTCAATAGGATGCTTTGCAAGACAGGTGATGGCGAGAGCTGGACGACCGTGCGTGTTCGTGACATGCGCGAACGCCTGGGAATTCCCGAATATGATGCCACCAAAGTGGACGTCCCGATGATCAGCTTGATGAAAGCGGCGGAGAAGCTCGGCATTTGCGTCGGATCGGCCAAAAGCCTGGTGCAGAGAGGAATTTTACCTGCAACGCAAATCCTTCCCGGTTCACCGTGGATGGTTCCCGTCGAAGCACTATCCTCGGAAGCTGTCCGGATAGGGGTGCAGGGTGTCGTTGATCGACGGCCAAAATTTTATGAAGATTATCAATATGATAAAGTCATCCGGCTGCCCGGAATATGATGGAGGGATGCATTATGAAGCGCACTGTGCCCGCTTCGCCCGGAACACGAATACGGCGCCGGTAAACGGATCCTCCGTAAGCGTCGCCTGCACCAATGCGGCGAGACCGTCGTGCCCCTTCCTGAAGTCAACCGGCCGCGTCGCCACCAGGATACGGACAGTGTGGGACGGCATCATGATGACACCCTGAGCGCATGCACGATCTCGGCAATGCGCGCCGCCGGGGTATCTGCCGCAAGTTCGACCGCCACCTCGCCGAAGACGAGCCGCAGCTTGGATGCTGGTTGCCGAGGGGGCCGCAATGCCTGTGGCGCATCCGTGTCACACAGCACAAGCGGCGTGAAAGTCGTCGGCTCATCCGCGACCTCGGCCGCAGGCAGGACCAGCTTCCCCCGCTTGGCAAGGCATCGCCAAGCCGAAAGCTGGTTCGGCTTAACTCCGATCGAAGTCTGCGCCGAGCGTGACCCGAAAGGGCTCTACAAGAAGGCGCGGGCCGGCGAGATCGAAAACTTCACCAGTATAACGTCGCCCTACGAAGCGCCGGAAAACCCCGATATCCATCTTCACACCGTCGGTCACGACCCGTTTGAACTGGCAAGCCGGATCGAGGCGTTCCTCTCGAACCGGGGGGCGGGCGAGTGAGCGACATGGCCGATGCGAGGTACCTGTCTGTCTTCGTCCAACCAGTGGTCGATTGTCGAAACGAAGGCGTCCAGCTTCGGTCACCGGAACGGTGATTGTCGCTGATAGCCAGGAGGAGTCGAATACGACAGCATCTTCGCTACGCGGTCCTGCGATATGTTGAAACGCCTACCTGCCTGACGTCGGCTTATCCCTTCGGAATGTCGAGAACCATTTTGCCAATGAGTTCTAGTCGGGGAGCATGAGGATTTGTGGGGCAATCATGCGGCGCGGGCTGTTTCGTCGATCTCTTGATTGTCGTTGGCCAGGCCCGGATACCACTGCCGGAAGGTCGTGCGCAGGGAGCCGCCGGGGAAACTGCCACGACTGTGAATGAGGTCTGCAGCAGAAGATGCGCACCGTCCCGCTCCGTTGCATCTGTTACTTCTTGGCAAAGCGCTTGGAGATGACGGCGTTGACGGTCGCCTCAACGAAGGCCGAGGAGATGCGCTCTCCAGAGCGATAGCGCTCGCCGTAATTAATCAGGCTCGCGCTGTTGGAGGCGATGTAGGCCTGGAAATCGCCGATGGCGCTCAGGAACTTGCGCATGTTTGGATAGTCCGCTTCGAGACCTTCCGCGTCGAATTGCAGATCGGCAATTTCATCACGGGCACGATAGCCGTTGCCATGCCAGAGATGCCATTTGATATTGCGTAGGCCATGAAGCATATTCTGCCCAGCCTGCTCGTCGTGGTTTTCGAGCCCCTGCGCGAACTGGCGACGGACCGTGATGCGCATGGTGATATAGAACCAGTCGAGGACATGTTCGCTTGCCCGCGCGATCATCTCGGCGAGGGAGCGAACTTCTTCGCCGCCATCGGTAATGAAAGTGATATCCTGATTGGCCTGCACTCCCTGCTATTTTGAGATGATCGAGGATGCGCCGCCGCGGCTTGCGGTCGTGGCCGTGGACGAAACCGATGTAGCGGAGATCATTCAGGGGAGCTGGTCGGTTGATTTAGCCTTGTTCAAACAAAGCTTTGACCAGACGAACGTCATGTCGGTGGTCGAGTGTGTCAGCCGCTTCACGGTGTTGCCAAAGAACCCGAACAAGCGCACAAAAACCGGTCATGTGCAAGATCATGAAAGCCATCGGAGACCTACCCCTCATCGCACGCAAGTCGATCATTCGATCGCGGCACAGAGTTCGTCAGTTGGCCGCATCGCCAGGCCGAGCCCGGTACCCAAACCTGGTTTTGCGACCCCTCTTCGCCATGGCAGAAAGGCACCGTAGAGAATACCAATCGACGGGTCAGAAAGTGGCTACCACGCACGCGAGACATCACGAAGATGCCGGACCATGAACTGAAACAGCTCTGCGATCAGTTCAACAATACGCCCCGAAAATGCCTCGGCTGGAAGACCCCCGCAGAGGTCCTCCGAGAAAGGATGCTGGCCGAGGTGGGGCAATCCACCTATCATCAGCGGCAATAGGAGCCGCACTCCACTTAGCGCTCACAGAGCTCATGATTTGCGTACGAAACTAAACGAGAACGCAGAACCGCGATGATAATCCTTGGCAAAAATGACACGGGTGCCATCCTCGGCAAAACAGGTTTCCTCGATCAAAAGTGCGGGGCCAAAATTTTGTAGGCCATGCAGTTTTGTTGGCATGTCCGGAAGCATCGTTGCGGTGATATTTGCTGTGGAGGCAACAGGGCGGCGATCAATCTCTGCCATTAGCGTCACGATGGATCCGGCCCAATCGGCCTCGCGCTGTTCGCCATTTTTGAACAAATGAGTGGGAATCCAGTCGACCGAATAGACCAGAGGCTCTTCATTGGCATGGCGCAGCCGTTCGACCCGCAGAACCGGAGCTTCCGGGGCAAGATCAAGCGCGGTTGCGACCTCTTCGCTCGCGGGGACTGTTGCAAAGCCCAGGATGCTTGTTTTTGCGCTGTAACCGTGGCTGCGCACCATCTCGGATACGCTTTCGAACTTTGTAATCGGTCGCGCAATCGTCAGCATCGCGCCTGCTGATACAAAGCGGCCTTTGCCTTGCTGGGCTTCGATCACGGAGTCGCGTTCGAGAAGTTTGAGGGCTTCGCGCAGCGTCGGGCGGGAGACGTGAAATCGCTCGCTCATCACCTTTTCGGAGGGGAGCTTGTCGCCAAGCGACAAGGCGTCTTCCTGAATCATTTCCAAAATGCTGGTGCGAAGCCATTCGATCCCGCTTGGTTTCAGTTTTTCCACACTGTCGGTCATCCTGCACTCACCTTGTCAAATAACTTAGCAACTTCTACGGGAGATTTTTCTGTTGATATGCACAATTGCAAGAGAATTCTCGCTTTTGATGGCGATAGACACGCAGCGGATATAAAGCCGTGGCTTTGATTTCGACTGTTTTCCGGGACACGGCCAGAGGCGTGGGAGGCGGCGATCACGATGCCGCCATTTGTCTTTGACCAATGCTCTAGGGCCTGAGCCTGTACGCTTGTCGCATATCCAGGGGCGAAACCGGCCAGGACAATGCCTTTGGCCCCGGCCGCGAAAAATGCCTCCAGTGCGGTCGAGTCCCCGTCGCTGTGGCAAAACAGAATGTCAACGCGCGGAAGGTCAGACAACTTATGCCACGCTTCCAATGGTGCCGGTATCAGATGTGAAACAATGGGGCGGAAGAGGTCTAGGTTATTCCCGGTGAACCGTCCTAGAGGGCCGCGCCAAGGCGAGCGAAAACTGTCGAGCGCGGCATTGTCGAATTTCGAGACGTCGCGCGGATCATGCAGCTCGGCATTGATCGCAACGACAACTCCGGAGCCTGAAATGCGAAGATCCGCGGCGGCCTTGAGCGCGTGGAATAGGTTCATTGGCCCGTCGCTGCCTTGGGCGGAGGCCGGGCGTTGAGCGCCGGTGACGGCAAGAGGCACCCCGAGATCCCAGACGAGCGAAAGAAAAAACGCGGTTTCCGCCAAGGCGCCGGTGCCATGCGTCAGCACAAACCCTTGGATGTCGGGATGCTGAGAAAGCGTTTCTCGGCACGCTGTGTAGATGTCACGCCATTTCGAGAGGCCCATGTCAAAGCTGGGCACGGGGTCGAAGGGCACTTCGGTGACGCGAAAGCGTTGGTCGAGCTGGCCGAACTGACGCATCACCTGGGGAACGGTAAAGCTGCCCGCCTGTCCATAGTCGCAGATTTCAAAAGGATCCTCGGCGAGGGCGGTGAGCGTGCCGCCGGAGATCACAAGGCCGATATGCGGCAGGTCAGTCATAAGTGGCTCTCTATATACTTTGCAGAAGTTCAGAACGGGAGTGCGCAAGGGGCGTGCGGGGATCAAGCCAGTAGTCAGCACTCACGAATTCAAAGCTGTAGTTTCCAGTATATCCTGATTTTTCAAGGCTATGTATATATTCCGCAAGGGGTAGTGTCCCGTCTCCCCATGCCAGATGGCCTTCGGGTGTTCCGTCACAGATATGGACATGGCGCAACCTGTCGCCAAAGCGTGTGAGATAGGTGTCAGGCGTTTCCCCGGCTGCGGCCATCGCATTCAGGTCCAGAATTGCCGCGATCTGATCTGAGCAGATCTCATCCATCATGCGAAGCAAATCTGCGCTCGACACGATCAGGTTGGATTCCGTTTTTGACAGTGGCTCAAGCAACAATGTGACGCCTTTCCTTTGGGCCTCTCGCGCAAGCTTGCCCAGTTGATCGCGGGCGCGGTTCCAGGCTTCGGTGGTGGGCTGGTTTGCATATCCCCATCCGGCAGTGACGAGTATCTGGGGGCACTCCAAAGCCTCGGCGACCTCAAGCGCGCGCAAGAAATACGCGTGGCTTCTGCGTGCGGTGCCGGGATGTTCGGAGGCAAGATTTATCGGGTACAAGCATTGCTCAGGCGTCAGGCAGATGAGGGCCAGTTCGCGTTCCAACAAGAGTTGCTTTGTACGTTTGATGTCGTCGCTGGTCGCATCCTCTAGGCAGAGGTGTGGCATGCCGGCCCAAAGCTCGATCTTGGAAAAGCCAAGTGCGGCCGCATCATCGAGAAAGTGAGGCAGGCTGTGGCGAAAATAATGGATATTCATGACTGCCAGTCGCGTGGATAGGGGGTCGGACATGAGATGTGATTCCTTACTTGTTTGACAACATTTAGTCCTCTTGTGGCACCCATTCAATCAGAACATACGAAAAAATAAGGTATTTTTAGGTTTTTGAAGAAAACCAAAATCCAGCATTGACAGAAAGTGAGGCGTTGTGGTGATATGTTGTCAAACAAGTTGAGGCAAACACTGCCCTCACGAAAAACGAAAGGTCAGGGATGTCCGAAGCTCCGGGAGATCAGGGCGGGATTCAATTCCGAAAGGTCAATAAGTGGTTCGGATCAATGCATGTTCTGTGCGATATTGATCTGGACGTGGCAAGTGGTGAAAAGGTGGTCGTGTGTGGTCCCTCGGGGTCAGGCAAATCCACGATGATCCGCTGCATCAATCACCTCGAAGAGTATCAATCAGGCTCTATCGTGGTGGATGGCATCGAGGTGAATAACCACAAGGCCAATATCGACAAGGTGCGCCGCCGGGTCGGGATGGTGTTCCAGAACTTCAACCTCTATCCACATCTGACCATCCTCGACAATTGTACCCTCGCGCAGCGTTGGGTGCGGGGCAAATCCCGCGCCGAGGCCAATGAGCTTGCCATGCATTACCTCGAACGCGTTCGCATTCCCGATCAGGCACATAAACATCCAAGCCAGCTTTCCGGCGGACAACAACAGCGGGTGGCAATCGCACGTTCACTGTGTATGTCGCCGGAAATCATGCTGTTCGATGAACCGACATCTGCGCTCGATCCTGAATTGGTGCGCGAAGTTCTCGACACGATGGCGGAACTGGCGGGCGAGGGCATGACGATGGTCTGTGTCACCCATGAGATGGGGTTCGCGCGCCAAGTCGCGGATCGCGTGATCTTCATGGATCAGGGTTCCGTGATCGAAAGTGCGCCACCGAATGAGTTTTTTGGCAATCCGCGTGAGGAACGCACACAGCGGTTTCTGAGCCAAATCCTTCACTGAACCCGCGAGAAGGTTCAGGCCAAAGGGCAAATGCCCTTCACCACAAACCAAAACCAACCACAGGGAAATCCCATGACAACCAAATTTTCTTCTGTTGCTGCCCTTCTGGTGGCAACCAGCATCGTTGGCACCCTTGCGACCCCGGTCGCAGCCCAAGACTTTCCGCCGCTTCCCGAGGCCATTCAAGAGCAAGGCGTCATTCGCATCGGCGTGAAATGCGACAGCCCGCCCTTCGGCGCGTCCGGTGTGGATGGCACGCCGATGGGGATCGAAGTCGAAATGGCTAAGAAAATCGGCGAATACGCCTTTGGTTCCGAGGATGGCGCTGAGCTGTCCTGTGTCACCAGCGAGGCGCGTATCCCCTCTTTGAACTCCGGAAAACTTGATCTCATCCTCGCAACTCTCGGTCGTTTCCCGGCCCGCGAAGAGGTGATCGACTTCTCGAACATCTATTTCTGGGGTGCGTCCAACGTGCTCGTGCCGGGCGACAGCCCGGTGGAAAAACTGGCCGATCTTGAGGGCAAGACGCTCTTGATCGTCAAAGGCGGCTCCCAGATCAAATGGCTCGAAGAAAACATCCCGGGCATCAAGATGATGCAGCTCAACACCACGGCAGATGGTGTTCAGGCTCTCCTGCAAGGACGCGCGGACGGTTTTGTTGGCGATGGTGGTCTCGTTTACACGCTCGGCTCGAACTATGACGACCTGCGTGTGGTCGAAGAGGGGCTTGATCTTGGTCAGAACGGCATCGGCCTGCGTAAGAATGAGCCTGAACTGATGGCGTTCGTGAACGCAGCGCTCGACCAGCTTCGTGAAGAAGGTTTCTATGAAGAGGTCATCCCCGAATTCGTCGAAGAACCGGCCGTTGTCGAAGTGATGAAGCGCGGCTTCCTCGAAGAACCGCCGCATATGTGATCCTGAACCTACTTTGGGGGCCGACATCGTGGCCCCCAAACATCTCCTGAAGCCATGAACCGACACGGATCTCTGCCATCATGATAGACTGGGCCTATATATGGGATGCGGTGCCGGACCTGATCAACGGTCTGGGCATGACGCTGCTCGTCAGTTTTCTCGCCATTATTATCTCTCTGCTCGCGGGGGCTGTCGGTTGCGCATTGCGCGTGTCATCGGTCAAGGCTTTGAACTATCTCATTGCCGCCTATGTCGAATTCATCCGTGGGACGCCGTATCTGGTTCAGGTCTTTTTCGTTTTCTACGGTCTTCCGAGCCTCGGTTTGAAGTTGTCGATTTTCTGGTCGGGTGTTGTCGCGCTTTCGATCTGGGCGAGTGCCTTCCACATCGAAAGTTTCCGCGCCGGGCTGACCTCTGTCAGTAAGGATATTCGCAATGCCTCCGCCTCTTTGGGGCTGCGCGCCTGGCACCATGGGCTCTTCGTGGTCTTCCCCATCGCGGCGCGCTCTGCCTTGCCCTCGACGCTCAACACAGTCGTGAGCACGATCAAGAACTCGGCCTATCTTCAGGCCATCGGGCTTGTCGAGTTGACCTTCGTGGCCGTCGACCGCATCGCCTATGAATTTCGTTCCGTCGATATGTTTCTGGCGATCTGCGTCATCTATCTCGCTGTTGTGCTCGTCGTTTCGGCACTTGGGCATCGTCTCGAACGCCGCCTTGATCGGCCGTATGTGGGAAGGTAACCATGTCGCTTCTTTATGAATATCGCGTCTTTCTGTTCTCAGGGTTCATCGAGACCCTTCTGATGTCTCTGACTGTGGCCATTGGTGCCACCGGGATCGCCATCCTTCTCGTCGCCATGTTGCAGTCGAAAATCCGGGTGATCAAAACGGCAGGCTACACGCTGTGCGAGGTGTTGCGGGACATTCCGCTCATGGTCAACGTGCTGATGGTCTATTTCATCCTGCCGCTGATCGGTCTCGGGTTTGGCCCCTTCTGGTCGGCCTGTATCGCCATATCGATCTGGGGCGGGGCCAATGGGGCGCATATCCTGCGCGCGGGTCTTCAGTCGGTCGGCTCCGGCCAGCGCGAAACCGCCGCCGCGTTCAATTTCGGTCCGATTAAGACCCTGTTCCTGATCGTTCTACCGCAGGCCATGCCCGTGATCATTCCGCCCTATGTCAGCCTTTTGACTGCTGTGGTTCAGGCCACGTCTCTGGGCGCAATTGTGGGCGCGCAGGAATTGCTCCGCGCCGGTCAAATCCTGATTGAACAAACGACGATCATGCGCGGCGGCAGCCCGGCCTATCTGGTCTATGGCTCGATCCTGGTGGTGTATTTCGTCCTGTGCAGCCTGATCTCGCTCGTCGGCGCCCGTGTGGAGGCCTATTATCAGCGTCCCTATCGTGGCGCGGGTGCTCAAAAGATTGACCAGAAAATCAAGGACATCGAAGCGTCGATGCAGCCCAGCGCGTGACTCTGTCGTCTACCATCCCCCCTCGCTCCGGGGCTCGCCTCCCCGGGACCTCCCTGGCCGGAGCTTCGCTCGAGATACGCCTGTCGCATCTCAGCGAGCTCCCGGTCGGAGAGACTGAACGCCGGGCTGCCACGGATGCGATCTGCGACACACTCGCCGTGGCGCTCGCGGGGGATGCCGATCCTCGGTCGGATCAGCTGATGAGTACGCTTTCGACCGCGCGAGAGCCTGCACCGGGCCTGAGTTTTGTACTGGGCACGGATCGCTGGCTGTCCACCTCGGATGCCGCGCTTTATTGCGGGTTTTCTGCGCATCTTCTGGACTATGACGATGACGAAACGGAATTGGCGATGGCGCATCTCTCCGCGCCAAGTCTGGCTGCGGCTTTGGCGGTCGTCAATCGGTTCGGACATACCGCCGATGAGGCCCAGTTGATCGATGCTTATGTGACAGGCTGCAAAGCGATGCTGCTCCTGGGGGCCGCGTGGAACCCGACGCTGCATGCCGCCGGGTGGCATCCGACCTCCGTTTTGGGAGTGTTTGGGGCGACGCTTGCTGCGGCACAGTGTATGGGGCTGGATCAGGCACAAAGCCTTTCTGCGATCCGTCTGGCTGCCTCGCTCGCATCGGGTGGACGCGGAGCCTTCGGAGGTCTGGGGAAACCGCTTCAGGTCGGGCAGTCCGCCGCCTCCGGTGTGCGCTGCGCTGAGCTGGCGCGCGCCGGGTGGCACGGCAGTCCAAGCGCGCTCGAAGGCTTGGCGATGGCGCTGTTCTCTCAGGACGTCATGACCCTGGACGCGGTTGTCTCTGACTTTCCGCCAGAGGGCTTTGTCACCAAGCTCTACCCTAGCTGCACTGCGACCCATGCGGCGATCTACGCCACGCTGGCGCTCTGCGCCGACGTGTCGGAGCATGATCTGCCGCAACGGATCACATGTGCGCTGGACCCGCGGGCGCTGGCGATTTTGCAGAGCACGCCGCCGAAAAGCGGAGACGAGGGGCGATTTTCTCTGGCCTATTGTCTGGCCGCTGCTGCCGTGTCGGGGCGTGTCGGACTGGATGCTTTCGAGGCGAGGGCGTTCCAAGATGACACCCCTGCCGATCCGCGTATCCGAGACATGATGCACCGGATCGACATTGCAGAGGCGCATGATCTGCCCTTTGGGCCCAGCGGCATTGCGACCGGGGCGCATGTGACCGTTTTCGTGGGAGATCATGAGACGCACAGCATGACCGCAGAGGCCGCGCCGGGCAGTCTGCGCCTTCCGGCGACAGATGCGGATCTTTCGGGCAAATGGTGCGATTGCCTCTCGCGATACATGGGGACGCGATATGGTGTCCTCACCAACACCGATGTTGCATCGGACCTCCTTCCGATGCTGCGCAACGCCACGACCCCCGAAGGTCTTCAGGCGCTCCAGAGGCGGCTGACTGAAACAACATCAATTCAAGGCAAGCAAGAATGCAAAATTCTGTAAGTTCCCGCCTGGCCGAAGCGACCGCACCAGAAGTCGCTCAAACCATTTATACCCCTCCAATGCGTGGGTTTGATGCCGTGGCGCTTGAGCGGATGTGCGCGCTCAACGAAGCCCACGCGCTCATGCTCGCGATACAGGGCCTGATCGCGAAAGGGACCGCAGAGGCGATCCTCAAAGGCATTGCACAGGTGCGGGCCGAAGGGCCGGAGGCGATTGACCTCGATCCGCAATTCGAGGACAGCTATTTTGCTTTCGAGAACCGTTTGGGGCAGATCATCGGCAAATCTGCTGCTGGCTGGCTTCATATCGGGCGCAGCCGCAACGACATCGGCTCAACACTGGATCGGATGTCGGCGCGGGATTGGTGTCTGCACCTTCTGGAACAGGTGAACGTGGCGCGTCAGGCCTGCCTTGCGGCCGCGGAGCGCCACACCGAGACCGTGATGCCCGGCTACACCCATTTACAGCCCGCCCAGCCGATCACCTTCGGCTATTACCTCGCCAACGTGGCGCGGGGGATGGAGCGGGAATACGACCGTATCGCCGCCGTCTATCCGCGTGCTGACGCCTGCGCGCTTGGATCGGCGGCCTTTGCCGGCACGTCCTTTCCGATTGATCGTGATATGACGGCGGAGCTTTTGGGCTTTGCCGCCATCGCGACGCCGGGTCTCGATGCCGTCGCCTCGCGCGATTATGTTATCGAGCTTCTCTGGGCCGTGACCAGCTGTCAGGTGTTGCTGTCGCGCGTGGCGCAGGATCTCTACACCTTCACGACATGGGAATTCAGCACCTTGCGCTTCCCGGACAGTGTTGCGGGCACCTCCTCGATCATGCCGCAGAAAAAGAACATGCTGCCTTTGGAATTTTTCCGCGCGGAAGCAGGGCGCAGCATTGGCGCGCTGAGCGGGTCGCTCTCGGCGGTCAAAGGATCGAACTATTCCATCGGGCTCGACAGCGTCCGCGAAGGGTTGACCGATGCCTGGCCGGTTTTTGCGCGGTTTGCGGAGGCCTTGCCGCTGTTGCGCCTGATCTTCGAGACAGCAGAACCGAATGCGGAGATGCTTTTGGCGCGGTGTTCGGCCAACTTCTCGACCGCAACCGATGTTGCGGACGGTCTGGTGCGCGCTCATGGCATTTCCTTCCGCGATGCCCATCATGTCGTCGGGCGCGCGGTCCAGATGGTGATCGCACGGGGGGAGGATGCCTCGGGTCTGGATGTCACCACACTGAATGCCGCCGCCGAGGCCGAGATCGGTCGTATATTCGACATCTCCGAAGAAACCCTTCGCAGCTGGACAGACCCGACCTCTGCGGTGGCAAGCCGCGTTGTCACCGGCGGTCCCGCCGCCGTTTCCACCCGTGCGATGATTTCGGAGATGAAAGGTCGTCTCGAAGATGATCGCGAAGCCCTTGAAATCCGTTGCACTCACCTGCGCCGCAGCGCGCAACAGCTCTCGGAGCGTATTGCCACCTTTCTAGGCTGACGTCGCCCCGCTCTAACGCCCCGAAAGGGGGCAAGCCGTCGCCCCATGCGGGGCGCCGGACAGATAAACTTTGCCCAAATCGGGCCACTTGAAAAAGGAAAGTCCATGTTCAACTTCGACGAAGCGCGCTTTTTGAAAATCCAGGGCGGGGCAGTCTCTCTGGCCCCTCAGATTGACGAGGTGATCTCAGCCGCCATAGCGAATGGCGCAAGCAACCTCTATTTTCTCGGCACAGGCGGTGTCGCTTATCTGATGGAGCCTGCGGTTCAACTTCTCCATCGCCGTTCCAGGTTTCCGGTCTACAAGGATTACCCGGCCGAGCTTGTGCTCACCGGATCCGCAAACCTGACCGAGAAATCCATCGTGATCATACCGTCTCTGTCCGGGACGACCAAGGAAAGCGTTGCGATGATGGACCAGCTCAAAGAAATCGGCTGCACGCTGATCACTCTGATCGGTCATGCGGAAACGCCGCTGGGCCTTGGAGGCAAGCCCGCTTTGGTCAATTTCGCCGAAGACGATACCTCGTCTGAGTCCTTCTACATCCAGTCGCTTCTGGTCGCCTTGTCGGTGATGAAAGCGCGCGGTGAGATCGACAATTACGAGGACCTGATCGCGGAACTGCAAACCGTGCCGGAAGCGCTTTTGAAGGCCAAGCAGGCGTTTGAGCCGAAAGCCGAAGACTATGCCAAAATCATCGCTGGCGCGGATTACCACATGTTCGCCGGCGCCGGAAACATGTGGCCGGAGACACTGTATTACGCGACCTGTATCCTTGAGGAAATGCAGTGGATCCGCACCCGCCCGGTGCATGCGTCCGATTTCTTCCACGGTCCGCTTGAGCTGATCGAAAAAGGTGTGAGCCTGATACTCTTCCGGGGCGAAGATGCCTACGACGCATTGGCTGAGCGTGTGGCAAACTTTGCGCCGCAATACACCGATCGCTTCACGACCCTAGACATTCGTGATTTTGCCCCCCGCGATCTGTCCGACGAGATGCGCGCCTTGCTTTCTCCGGCTATGATGGCAACGCTTCTGGAGCGTCTGAGCGCGCATCTCGAAGCGCTGCGGGACCACCCGCTGGTGACCCGCCGCTACTACAAACGTGTCGCCTACTGATACCAAGCCTGGGCCCGATTGCGGGCCCACGCCCCTTTGATGGAGAGTCGCGTGACAGGACTTCACCTTGCGGCCGTTGGTGACAATTGCATCGACCGTTTTCTCACCCAAAAGATTGCCCGCGTCGGCGGCAATGCCCTCAATGTCGCCGTTCATTTCGCCAAGGCGGGTCATCACGCCGCTTATTTCGGGGCTGTGGGCGATGACGAAGATGGGCACTGGACCCGGCAAGAGCTTGTGTTGAACGCTGTGAATGCGGATGGTCTCGAAATCCGTCCGGAAGTTACCGCCTATACCGACATCGCACATAGCGACGCAGGGGATCGTCAGTTTCTATTCGAAGAGTTTGGCGCAAGTGCGACCTATTTTCCAGGGCCGGACGCGATAGAGACATTGCGCGCGGCGGATCATGTGCATTTCGGGCTTTTGAATGAAAGCGATCTTCTGTGTGAGAAGCTGACAGGAAGCGGCGCCACGGTGTCTGTCGACTGTGCCGTGAACCCGTTGACAACAGCTGTGGATCTCGCATTCGGCTCCGTGGGCGAGGATTTGCCAGCGGCTCAGGCTGAGATGGAGCGCCTTTTGGCGCTTGGGCATGGGCTTGTTGTCGTGACGAGAGGCGCTGAGGGGGCGATAGCCTCCGACGGCACCAGCACATGGAGCATTTCTGGCAAGCCAGTCCAGGCCGTGGATACGACCGGAGCCGGGGACACATTCATCGCGCATTTCATCACGACTTGGAAAATGTCAGGAGATGTCGAGACGGCTCTGGACAGGGCGACGATGGCTGCGGCGGACAATTGTCTCTACCTTGGTGGTTTCCCCCAGGAGGGACGCGGGCTTCCCACTTAGGGGCGTGAAGCGAACAGATGTGATCCAAATAGGTGCTTAGGACTCTGCCGTATCAATTCCGACGCTTTCTCAGAAGAGGCAGTTGGTCGGGCGTAAAATCTCAAAGTGGTCAATCGGCTCGGAATGTGACCCCTTATCGGCGTCCAATATTGGCTCTGACTGTCTGAAGGATGGGTTTCAACAACACCGTCCAATCAGTCAGGAGGCTCCGTTCAAAGCCTGCCCCAGTCGCCGCGATTGCGGCTTAGTTCGATCCCTTCAGCCATTAACAAGCGGGCGGAAGCGGACTTGGCTCATCAACCAGTCACGGAAATCGCCGGCCTCGGCCGAGTGGCCCTCTGGAGTCACGATATAATAGGCGTTATCGGTGGTGTGAGGCACGTCAAATATGACCTTGAATTCGCCCTTGGCGATCTCGTTTTCGATCAGGTATAGTGGTAGAAGGGCGCAATCCATGCCGTTTCGGACCGCTTCGATCGTGAGTGAAAACTGATCGAACCAATGGCCTTCATTGGCATTGTGCAGGTCGAATTCCTGTCTCGCAAACCATTCGCCCCACAATTGCGGGCGCTCGGTGAGGTGGATCTTGGGCAAATCCGCCAGGGCTGCGAGATCGGGAACCGATCGTTTCATGAGAGCGCCGCCGAATACGGGCAGGACGACTTCGCTGCAAAGATAGGTGCAAACTCCTCCAGGCCAGATCGGCTGTCCGTAATGGATGGCAAGATGGCATTGCCGCTCATGAAGGTTGAAAACCTCGACCGAGGTTGAAAGTTCGATATGTGTTTCCGGATGAAGGGCCAGAAAGTCAGGCAAACGTAGCATGAGCCAACGCGTGGCGAAGGTTGGAAGCGCGCTGACGGCGAGGATGCTGTCTCCCTCTGCGCTAGCGGTTGTATGACGCATCGTGATTTCCGCCAGGCGAAGTAGGTTCCGGACTTCGAACAGGAAGTCCTCGCCCGCCCGATGAGTGCGTGTGCCAGTTCGATACGCTACCCAAGACGGCTATGGTCCTGTGCGAAATCCCAGTATCTTGGTTCGGCAGTGCAGACGATCACGTTGCGGCAACGCTCTCGAACAGCGAGACGATCGGTGGGGACCTGCTGATCGACGCCGACGGTTTCCGCTCGAAGGTGAGGCAGCGGCTGTTCGGGTCGGATGATGCGTGTTTGGCGCTACGAAATGGCGGAGGAGGCGGGCTACACCCGCGAACATCCGGATACTGCGACTAAAGAGTTTAGAGCGTCGGGCGATTAGTCTGCAACGCATGCTGTTGATTTGAAGTAGTTCCAG